>CAYUAA010000001.1:0-54432 GCA_964442585.1 uncultured Elusimicrobium sp.
AGGCAAAAAACAAATCAGCATGTTTGACATGAGCAAATATCTGTCCAAACACCTCGCCAAATAACGGCTGGTGTTAACAGACGTTTTATGTACAACGGATAAGAGAAATCTTATCCGTTGTCTTTTTTATGGGTAACCTTTTCTTTTTTGGTTAACTTTGTCCTTGCCTTTAACGCGGCTCTCGTACGTCTCTATACCGCCGGACCTATATGAAAATAGGTCTTTCGGCCCTTGCGGATGCGATTCAAAATGGCTATTCTTACTTTATGATGAAGAAAAATATCCTTTTATTGTTTGTGTTTATGTTTGGGGCGTTGGTTGGCGCCAATGCTTCTATCGTACGCCGTTCGGTAGAACAAAAAGTGACGGGAGTGTGTCTGACTCAGCGGGAGTTTGACGCCGCCGTTCAACAGCGCGATTTCCGCCGGATTGAAAATACACTGTTGCGGGCTCAAACGAAAGCTGACCAGCAAAAGTGGCTCCGCCGCGCCGTAAAAGCGCAGGGGCGCGTTATTTCCGTGCCGGAGTATTTTGTCGCTACGGCGGGAAAAGGCGAAACCGCGGGCTTAAAACGGGTGTTGGCGTTATATGGTTCTTTTTATGCGGGCGACAAACAAGGTGCGGCCGATAACCTGCTTGAAAAATTAGCCGTGCGTCACGATGTGGAGCGTAAAATGGAACTGGTGCAGACGATTTTTTCTGCCTTTGGTATCAATAAAATCTCAAACCGCACATTTTTATATATTGTATCCGAAGCGACAGACCAGAGCGGTTACCAGTTCGCCCGCTTCGTAGCGAATAAAAAAGGCGCGGCGTGTTACACGGACCGCCGAGATACGGACAATTATCCCATGCCGTATGCGCTTACCGGGGCGGAAGACGTGTGTCGCGTACTGTCGGACCGCTTAAACGCTGATTTGACCGATTCCCAGCGAATATGGCTCAAAAAAACCAAAGAGTTGTTTTGCCCGGTTCGGCAAGCGTATTAACCCTTACTTCTGATTTAAAAAACCCGCGTTTACGGACGCGGGTTTTTTGCGTTCCAACCGGCGGCTTGCAAACTGCTATAATAAAAATATGGAACAAACTCTTAACGAAGGTATGCGCCAACTGTTGGCTGGATACCGTAATTTTTTTAACGGCAACCCCGTGCGCAAGGGGTTTTGCGCACTCCACGCCGAACAGATTGCCGATACGCAAAATCCCCACTCTATGGTGGTAAGCTGCTTTGACAGCCGCGTCTGCCCCGAAGCCATCTTCGATACGAACGACGGCCATATTTGCGTCCACCGCAACATGCTCAACCAAATTGATAAAGAAGATTTTTCGATGGTGGCTTCCCTGCGTTTTGCGGTTAAAAATTTGCAAGTGCAGAATATTGTTATTTTGGGCCACAGCGATTGCAACGCCGTAGCCAAACTAAAACATCTGGAGGAGCTCCCGCCCGAACTGCGCGCGTGGCTGGACCGCACGCATACCTGTTACCGGGGCGATACCCTGGAGGAAGCTGTAAAAAACAACGTACTGGACCAACTTGCCCATTTGCAGTCCATCGATTTTGTGGCGCAGGATGTTGCTTCTCGCGGTTTAAAACTGGAAGGTTTTTATTTTCATATCGACGACGGGCGCATGGAACGCTATAACGCCGCGCGCGGCGCGTGGGAGTTCGTGGAGACGGAGGCCCCCGATGCCCGCTGATTTAAAATACATGTACGAAAAAATTTTGGCTGCGGCAGGCGGCGCGGACAACATTTCCGCCCTGGGCTGCTGCATGACGCGCTTGCGCTTTACGGTAAAGGATGAAGCGCTTGTGAATGTAGAAGACTTGCGCCGCGTGCCGGATGTGGCGGGGTATTTTTATTCCGGCGTTCAACATCAGTTAATCGTAGGGCCGTCCACCTCTTCCAAACTGGCGGCTTATTTTACCGAGCGGCACGATTTTAATACGCTTGACGGACGTCCGCATGCGGGCGTGAAACTCCGCCCGGACGATTTCGCCGCCGAAACCAAAGCCGCCGTCAAACGCAAATATTCCAGTGTTATCAGCCGCGCGTGCGGAAAAATCGGCAACATTTTTTTGCCGCTTATTCCGGCGTATATTGGGTGCGGACTTATTATCGGGATTGGGAATATTCTGTCCAAAACCTTGCTTATTAACGATCCCAATACGGTGGCGTTACTGGATATTTTAGGCAAAGGGATTTTCTTTTATTTAAGCGCGATTGTGGGCTATAACGCCAATAAAGAATTTGGCGGCTCTCCCGCGTTGGGCCTGGCGTTTGCCGGAATTTTAAATACGCCGTCTTTAACTTCGGTATCGCTGTTTGGCTCGTCTTTTTTGCCGGGCAAGGGCGGTGTGTTGGCTGTACTGTTTGTTTGTTGGGTGGGCAGCTGGCTGGAGAAAAAACTGCGCCGCATCATTAAAGGCAGTATGGAAATGTTCTTAACGCCTATGATGACCATTTTGGTGGTCGGGCCGCTGGCGTTGTTGTTGATTCAGCCTCTGGCTGGGTGGCTGTCCGAAGGTCTTTCTTCGATGACGCAGGTGATGCTAACGCGCGGCGGTATGTTGGTGGGCGCGTTGTTGGGCGGAACTTTTCTGCCGCTTGTGATGTTGGGTATCCACCAAAGCTTAGTGCCGATTCACCAACAGTTAATGGATTCGCTGGGCTCTAATCCGCTTTTCCCTATTTTGTGTATGGCGGGGGCAGGACAGGTGGGGGCGGCTTTGGCGGTGTTGTTTAAAACTAAAAACGCCCGCTTTAAAATGCTTATCCGTAATGCGCTGCCTGTTGGACTGATGGGGGTGGGTGAACCACTTATTTACGGCGTAACGCTGCCGCTGTTTAAACCGTTTGTGGCGGCGTGCCTCGGCGCAGCCTGCGGCGGCGCGGTGGTGGCGGCGGCGCATGTGGCGGCTGGAATACCGTTTGGCGTATCGGGCTTGGTGTTACTGCTTGCTTTGGCCAATATCCACAGCGTTGTATTTTACGCCGTGGGCTATTTGACGGCGGTTGGTGCGGGGTTTTGGTGCGCGTGGCTGATGGGGTTTGACGATCCTCCAGCCGACCAAGAAAATTAATTTAAAAAAACCTGGGGTTGTCTCCCAGGTTTTTTTGTTTTAAGCAAACGGCTGTGAGCGTGAAAAATATACCTCGGCCGGGATATTTTGCTCTTGGCAGTAGAGCAGGATTTCCTGCTCCAGTTTTTCCCAGTAGGAAAATTCTTCTTTTAAATAAATATCCGTGTATAGCGAAATTAAATGCGGGTAGTGTTGAGTTACAAACGATATGACCTTTTTTTGGTAGGCGGGGCGCATGTTTAAACTGTCGAATGCGTAGCGGTCCGTATACGGGTGTGTAGCGGAAATGATGGCTTTCCAATCGCTGATTCCGGGCAAAAGCGGGGCGGCCATAACGGCGGTTTTAATACCGTTTTCATGCAACATTTTAAGTGCGTTTATTTTTTCTTGTACGCTGGACGCGCCGGGTTCGGCAATTTGGCGGAAGTGTTCGTCCGTGCTGGAAAAGGACAGCGCCACTTCAGCTCCCGGCATTTGTTTTAAAATATCCATGTCGCGAACGACGAGCGCGGACTTGGTTAAAATAAACGTGCGGGCTTGGCTGAAGGCCAGTTCTTTAAGCAGGCGTCGGGTGAGTTCGTATTGTTTTTCGTAAGGGTTGTAAGGATCGGTGACGGAGCTGAGCATAACGCGCGTTCGGAACAGCTTGGCGGGGCGTAAGGGAACGGCGCATGTTTTTACGTCTAAAAACTCGCCCCATTCTTCCGGGTGGCCGGTAAACTTGCGCATATATTCGGCATAGCAGTACACGCACTTGTGCGGACAGCCGATATAGGGGTTAATCACATAGTCAAACCCCGGAATTTTTGATTTGGACAGGTATGTTTTGACGGGTGCAGTAGCGATTGTAATCATAAGCGATGTCTATCCTCCCTGGCGAAAATTATTTATATAGTGTACAATATCTTCAATAGGAGGACAAAGGGATGGATTTGACATGGAACGGCATCAAAAACGGTTTGAAACATTGGTTTGATTTTGCGGGCCGCCGCCGCGCCCGTTATGCGGCGTGGGACCAACTGGCCGAGCAAGGAAACGAAGAGGCAAAATACCGCCTGCTTATGCTCTACCGCGACGAGGGAGAAGAATTTTATCCGTTGGCTTTTAAATGGACGCTTCGCGTAGCCAAAGAAGGGGCCGACTGCGGCGCGCTTTTGCAAGCCGCGCAAATGTTGGAAGCCGGGCACGGAACCAGCCAGGATGAAAACCAAGCTCTTGTGTGGTTTGAGCGCGCGCTTTCGCTCCATATTTTAAGAGGTAAAAAATCCACATTGTCAGCCGATACTTCCAATTATATTCAGCAGCGCATTCAAACCTTACGCACCCAATTAGGGCGCGAATAGAAAGTGCGGCATGTTTTTGTCTATCCCCGGTTTTTCCGGGGATTTTTTTGTCAAAATAACCCATTTCCGGGGGGGACAAATGGCGGGTTCTACTCTAAAATAAGTAGGCAGGTCCATGCCTGCAAGGGGGATTATATGGGAAAAAAGACACCGGAAAAACACAGTTGGCAGCCCATTCCGCCCGCCGGCCCGTGCCTGAGCGTACAACGGTTGGTGGACCAATATAACGCCGTCAATTTCGACCCTTTTTCTTTTTTGAGCGTATGCTATTGCGGGGAAGAATTTGATAAGGCCGCCGTTCCCGTTCCTGTTGCGGGGGAGGAACGGCTGGCGGTAAATTATTTGGTGACGGGCGTTTTAAATCCCGTCGATATGCCCTCCGGCAAAGAGGGGAAAAATCTGGCCGGGATGGTGGGCGGCTTGCAGCAGGCCAAACCGAGTAAAACGGTGGATGTGCTGAACTTGGAGCTTTGGGTAAAGGCGAGCAGCGAAGTGGATGGGGCCGGCAAACGCTGGGAACTGGAAAGCGAAAACGTGCCGCTGGTGCGCGACGGAAAAGGGGTGTCCGTGCGTGTGCTTTCGGGCCGGTTCGCCGATACGCCCGGCGCGGTGTTTGCCCATCCTACGGGTACGGTTGTGTTCGACGTGACTCTTTCGCCCGGCGCGGTGTTTGAATACCAGGTTCCGGCGGAAAACACTACCTTTGTATATATTTTTGGCGGCAAAGCCAAATTCGGCCGTAAAGGGCGCAAGCAATTCGGCCGGCAAACGCTGCTGCGTACACCGGGGGGCGAGGTGACGGCCGTTACTTATTGTTCTGGCGTGCGATTTTTGCTGTTCTCTGGCCGCCCCGTGGATAGAGAATCTCCGGCCCAATGCCCGCATCAGGAGGCAAAAGTCTGCCGTGTGAAAGACAGAAAATAAATAACGTCAAAAGTAGTAAAATAAATACTGGGGGGGTATTTATGTTGCGTAAACTTTTGACATTAAGCGCACTGATGTTGGTCTGCCTGCCGGCCAGTGCTCAAATCCAACGGGCATATCATTACGGCGTTGTCCCAACGGAGAACATTACTACGTTTGAGGTTAACCCGGCCATTACCGTGGTGGATGATTCCGCCGGTATTTCTTCCACTCAAATGACGCTGAAGACTTACCGTGTTATCAGCAACAGTTTTAACTGGGGGGTGGAACTGCCGTTGGCGCGTGCGGAATCTCCGGATAAATCGGTAAACGGATTGGGCGATGCGTTGCTTAGTTTTTCCTGGCTGCTGCCGGAAAATGACGATTTGTTGGGGTTCGGCTTTAAAATGGAGATGACTCTTCCCACCGCAACTGACAGAGAGCTTGGCGGCGGAAAAGTACAGCTGAGTCCGTCGGCGTTTATCTTATTTTCGCTTCCGTCCGATTTTTACGCCGCAGTGGGTTATAAGCATTACCAGTCCGTTGTGGGGGACCACGCGCGCGGAGACATCAGCCATGGGCGTTTTCGTTTGAACGTGGGGTATACGTCGCCATCGCAGTGGTGGGCTCTGGTGAACTTGTATTATTACATGAATTATGAACGTGCCGGCGGGACCGAATTCGTGCCGGAACTGGAAGTGGGCACGTTGGTAAACGACGGGACTGCCTTTTACATTAACGGCAGTACGCACGCCGCCGGAAGCTGGCATACGAAAGACTGGAGTATGGGCGTAGGATTCAAGTTGTTGTATCTTTAATGGTATTTTTAAGGATTATGTTTTTAAGTAACCAAAGCCTCGCATAAAAGCGGGGCTTTTTTATGGCATAATTGTTTGGGGTTCTGGTAGCGCTTTTTTTTACGTTTTTAGCCGTTTTTGGCCTTATTTTGTCGTTTAATTACTAATGTTATCCGACGTAAAGATATAAAAAACAGCCCCGCTCGTCGTAAGCGGGGCTTGTATAGTAGTATGCGCTCGGCGGGAGTCGAACCCACATTTCCAGCTTCGGAGGCTGACGCTCTATTTTTTTATTTGCTAATTTTATCGTCGGAAAAATGAAATTGGACACCCAACCATAAAAGCAAAGTGTCCAAAATGTGTCCATTTTTTATAAAAAATAGTGATTTTACTGTTTAGAACAGTTCTTTTGGTAGCTTTTGTCGGATGCCTGTTACTACCTGCCCAAAATCCATAGGATTACCCGCAATTTTGTTTTTGTTTAAAAAAGCCATCCATTGTTCCTGCTTAGCTTGCATCGTATAAAAATCAGGAGCAAAAACGGTGTTTAAATCATTTAAAGCAGTTTGACGGCGCTCAAAGGTGCCTTTAATGGCTTGAACTAAGTCAGCCGGCCGTAAAGAATGTGTATGAAGTATCGTATAGACATCATAAAAATCTTTCATACGGCTATTAGAATACAGCAACTTGGCCATAGCTTCTAGCTTTTCGGCTACTACCGTTTCCAGCGAGTAGGCCGTTAAAATCGGTTTTTCTTCCTCTAAAATAGCCGGAAAAGTGATTTTTCGCGGATTGGTTATATAATCCCCTATGCCTAAATCTATGCTCATATCATTTTTGCTTCCGTTGAAATAAGCCTTAAACTTGATCCGGGTTCCTTGGTAGGCTCCATCTTTAGTGATCGCTTCACTTTGCAAGGAGTTTCCGTCAAAAGTAACTCCATCTGGGTATTCAATGGCACAAATTTCCTTAAATACTTTTAAAATATTGTCTTTATTTAAATTATGGATTAATAAATCTATATCCATAGTAGGCCTGGAAGAAGGAATATCAATAGTAATCAATAACAGGCCGCCCTTTAAAATAAAATTATCCTTATATGCACTTTTGGATAAGCGGTATAAAAAGCGTTCCTGTAAATAGCGTTTGAGCAAGGTGTTAAAATCTATATGGTTGGCGCGGGCTTGATTTAATAATTTCCTGAAATTAGAAGCGCCTTTATTAGAAATTTCTCTCATAATTACCTCATAATACTCAAAAACTCGTTCAAAATGGTAAAAACCTTATATTTTTGGGCGGTTTGATATAGCTTCGGCAGATTTTTATCCGGTCTTTTAAGATAGTTTTGTAGTACTTCTTTTACCGTATCCATACCCATTTTTTGGCGTGATTTTAGTGTATCACACACGACCTTCTCTATTGTATAAATATAGAAAAAGTAGGTTTCCCTTTTTATTTTTAGAATGTCTGTCTTAAAATCCTCTTTATTTTGCCGGATAGCATGCACCGGCGGGTAACATATCGCAGGGGCTTTTCTCCCTTTGGGAATAGAAACAAATATCTCTTGTGGAATAAAAGTAGTCAAGCCGTAATAAGACAAAGCAGAATAACTGGTTATAACCGCATAAGGCATTGCTTTGCATACATCTACAAAGCTTTGATCTTGCACAAACAATAGACTATTACGGTACAGACCTTGTTTTATTCGCAACAATGTACCATCTTGAACAAGGCGATGTATTTGCCGAGAGTTAAAACCTTGTTTAAGAAGTTTTTGGGTAGAGTAGTAGCCATTTATTTTTTTCATTTTTTACCTATACAAATGCACTAAACTACCCACATTTTAATAAATTGGTGGTCTGTTTGCAACAATTCTATAGGAGAAAAGCTGTCTAATTGGCACAAAACTAGAGAAATTGTATAAAGTTAAATATTTTTACATTTATAGTTTTTGATACAGCCCCTAAACTTTCCACGTTTAGGAGCTGTATCATTTAAGAAAACCTTTATATTTGTTTTTGTTCTTGTAGAGGGAATATCGGAACCAATCCTTTTATTACCTCAATAGATTTTCTTAAAAAAGTCGGACTTAAGTGTGCGTAGCGGTGTGTTAACGTTTCCGACGAGTGACCTAATATACATTGTAAGGTAGATATACTTTCACCATTCATTATAAAATGGCTGGCAAAAGTATGTCGCAGATCATGGAATCTAACACCCGTTATATTGCTCAAAAGTAATGTTTGTTGAAAATCATGACGTATTTGAGGAATGGTTAAACTAAAAACTTTTCCTCTACCCTTTGGGCCTAGGCCGATCAAGATTTCCTTCAAACTACTTAAGATAGGTACTTCGCGTTTTTTGCCGGATTTGGATTTGAGGATATAGATTATATTAGCGTCTAGATCTATGTCTTTCCAATCCATATTTAACAGCTCGCCCTGGCGCATCCCTGTATAAATGGCACAGGCAAAGAGTGCTTTGCTGCGCATAGGTGCCGCATTAATAAAAGCGACAATTTCGTTAGCAGTTAAATATCTTGTCCGGGGCGGGTTTTCTTTTTCCCGCGCTACGCCAATGCAGGGGTTTTCTCCATGATAGAACTTTAACTTAAGCGCTTTATTAAAAATGGCACGTAATAGCGTAAAGTGTCTGTTGGCGGTTGATGGAGTTGTTTCAGTCATTTTTTGGTTGTAAAACTCCTGTACGCGTTCCGGACTGATGTCCCTTGCTCTTATGTCGCCAAAATAGTTACAGAGTTGGCGGATTGTATAGATAAGTTTAGGGGCACTTTTTGTTTTTCCTCCATGGATTTTCCAGTATTTTTTAGCCAATTCTTTAAATAGCACTTTATCATCTTTTTTATGAGGAAAAAATCTCTCTTCTGTGATATCTGTTAGCCGTTTGGCGAGGATTTTTTCTGCTAATTTTTTACTACCTCTTATAGTTTGGCGGTATCTTTTACCGTTATGTCTAAAATCAATAGTAAACGTTCCATTTTTATTATCTTTAATACCCATAAGAAAGTCCCTCCAGCGGTTTTTGCAATGTGCCTTGTTTGTCAATCCAGTTATCAATAGCTTGCAGATCAAAACGGACTGATCTACCTATAGATATCATCCAGTCAGGGGGAAGTTTCCTCTGGCACCTTAAGCTTCTTAAGCTATTTTCCGTCGTCCCAAGATATAGGGCGGCTTCTTTAGTTGTTATCAACCTTTTTTTTCTGGTTTCAAGTTTTTTAAGTTTTATATAAGGCATTTTTATTTTCTCCTTTCATTCCTCTCACCTCCTCTTGCTTATTAGATTTTTAGATAGGTCGTTGGTCTATCTAAATGATGTTATAAGAGTGTTTTTTGTCCTCTTATATTAGTAGTATAAATACCCGGCGCGACAGCATATTGTCATCCTACTTGTTTTTCATTTTTTATTTTTTCATCAAAGATAAGTTAAAGATATAAGGGGGGACTCATTTATAGTAAAACTTTTGGAAATAATGCCTAGCCAAAGAGCCGTAAAAATTATTATCATAAATATATTTGATAGGAGAGGTGTAAATAAACACACAATAAGCCTTAAACGTGGCTTATATACAAATTTAATTCTGTTTTTGGAACCGTATGTAGAATACGGAGAGCTTTTGGGATACCAAAGGCACTCTTTCACTCCAAAAACAGTCGTTTTAGACAGAGTATACTTGAGCTGATCCCTCGGGTGTACTCTGTCGAGTGCTTCCTGCCATATTTTTATATGGCGGGAGCCGCGGCTGTTATATTGGGTTAGTGAAAGAGGCTCAAATATAACAGCCGCTTTTTTGCGGCCTCTAAATAAAAAAGAAGGGGCCTTTATGACATTTTTAGAAAAGAAGGAACATTTAAAACAAGAAATCCAAAATATTGCTAAAGAATCGTATAACAAAGAACAAAAAGCTTTAGCCACGTACATCCTTGACCACGCTACCGAAGAAAATATTGATTCCATTTACACATTTATTACCCAACGTGTTAAATTAGGGTTTACCTTTGATGCGGCCCCTGAAGTAAACCATAATTGTGTTTCTATTTGTAAGAAAAATGAAAATATGAGTTTTGGTGGAGTAAGTGCCTCTACTCATAAACTTATTATTGGTGAAAATTATGATGTTTTAAAAAATTTACTTGTTTCCTATACCCGTAATGGGGAGGGACTTGTTGATGTAATATACATTGATCCTCCCTATAACACCGAAAAAACTCAACAAGAAGGCAATGATTGCAAAGAGGATGTGGCGGCCAGTAAGTTTGTATACCGTGATAAATTTACTAGAACAGGTTGGTTAAATATGATGAGAGAGCGTTTAGTTCTTGCTAGAAAGCTGCTTTCTCTCCGCGGGGTTATTTTTATTTCTATTGATGATAATATGCAGGCTTATTTGAAGGTGTTATGTGATGAAATTTTTGGTGAACAAAATTTTGTAAGTTGTTTTCCCCGCGTTACTAAAAAAGGCGGAAAATCTACAGATGTCGCTGCTAGAAATCACGACTATATCATTATGTATGCAAAAAATATTAATAATGCAGATTTACAAGGAGTTCTACATAATGATGACGGTTATTCAAATAAGGATGAGTATTTTGAAGAACGTGGTTATTATAAATTAAATCAAACTCTAGATTATGATTCTTTAGGGTATGTTTCTAGTTTGGATTATCCAATAGAGATAGATGGAGAGGTTTTTTATGCAGGTGGAGATAAAAAGATGTACGAAGACAGAAAAAAAGGGATTTATGAACGTGCTGATTGGGGGTGGAGGTGGAGGAAAGAACTCTTTTTATTTGGATATAAACATGGATTTATTGAAATAAAAAGAGCTGGAAAACGCCCTCGTATTTATACAAAAACTTATCAAAAATCAACCATAAAACAGATTGATGGGCAGTATCAAGTTGTTAATTTTGAAAGAACAAAGCCATTGTCAACATTGGAATTTACAGAAAATATTTATTCAAATGATAATGCTACAAAGAATATTAGCAGAATTATAGGAAAAGGAGTTTTTGATTATTCTAAGCCTCCGGCTCTTATCAAAAAGTTAATTACATTGATTACTGGAAAAAATTCTATTATTCTCGATTTTTTTGCCGGTAGTGGTACTACCGGCCAAGCTGTAATGGAATTAAATGAAGAAGATGGCGGCCATAGACAGTGTATTTTGGTAACTAATAATGAAAATAATATTGGCAAAGCTATCACTTATGAACGCTTGTACCGGGTTGTAAATGGAAAAGGGAGCAAGGGAGAGCGTGTTGAGTGGTCATATTCTAAAGAGAAGCCTTATTTGAGTAATAATTATTGGGATGTGTTTGAAATAGAACGCCATAAATTAAAAATTGACGATTATGAGAAAGCCAAGCAATTATTGCTGGCGGCCAATGTAGTATTTAAACAATTAAATCCGGACTATGAACCAAAACACGATTGGGATATCTATAATCAGTTGGCAAGCTTAAAACCTTATCTTGAGGATGAAAAAGGGGATAGCTATGCAATTAACTAATTTGCAGTTGGAAAAAGTAAATCAGATATTTCGTCACTATGCAGATGGGATTAAAAAGGTTGATTTTAAAGCGCCAACTGGTAGTGGCAAAACCCTTATGGCGATAAGTGTTTTAGCTAAAATGATGAATGAATATCAAGATAAAAAGTTTATTTTCATCATTGCTACTTTATCCAGTTCCAAATTGCCGGAAGCCTTTGAAAATAAAATTAATGAGTATAAGCCAGATTTAGATTTTAGCGATTTTGAAGTTGAACATATAGAATCTCCCTCTTCTGTAAAACAAAATAGTAAAAATGATATACACGTTCAGTTAAAACCTGTTAAGAACAAAGTTTATATCTTTGGAAAGTCCACTTTTGGGGAAAAACGTATATTCACGGAGCAAAACATTATTGTGGACTTTATTCAAGAGTGTAAAAGCCAGGGATTTACTCTTGTGTATTTACGAGATGAAGCCCATATTGGTTCGGAAAGAGGTACTAATAAAAAAGAAAAAGAAAATTTTGAGCGTTTGATGGAAGAAAACGCTGATTTTATCTTAAGAATGACGGCAACTTTTAATAAAAAGGAGATGGATACTAAAAGGATTAGTCTTACTGAAGCCGAACTTAACGATCCTGCTAGGAATGATAATAAATACTTACTTAAAACTATTTTAGAACCATTGTATAATGATTCTTTAGAAGATAGAGTTATTTTAGAAGAGGCCATTGAAAAGTTTAAAGAAATTAAAAAAGAATATAGCACATTAGGTATCAGGCCGGCTATGTTGCTGCAAGTGGATAACGAACCTAGTAAAGATCCTATTAAAAAAGAGAAATTTTTTGAAACTTTGAAAATGGCCAAAACATTGCTGACGGAAAATGGGCTATCCTGGGTCCAATATTTTGGAAATAGTGACAAAGATGCTAGCAATGTAGATAATATGAACTTTTCTCTTTCTAAGATTACTAGGAATAATGATACCACGGATTGTATTATTTTCAAGATTGGCCCTTCTACCGGGTGGGATATTCCTAGAGCTTGTATGCTTTTACAGTTGCGAAACATCTGCTCGGATTCATTACGTATTCAAACTATTGGAAGAATTAAGCGTAATCCATATCCTAATTTAGAAAAAAATCCAATCACAGATAAATACTATTTGTATTCTAATGAAGAGCAAAAAAACGATAAAGACAGCAATGTATATGAATACAAGGTAAAACAGCACTTTTTACAGGAAAAGTTTGTTGTTATTAAAATAAAAAAGAACAATAAAGACTTTTGTGATCCTACTGTTCTAGCGACAGAAACAAAAAAATTTTTAGAAGAGAAACAATATGTTATTGCTCAAAGAATTTCGGATAGCTTTAAAAATAATACATATCAAAATCCGGTAGCTAAAATTTATATACAATCACCGATTTTGTTATTGAAATTATTAGAGACGCAGTTGTCTTCGTTACAATCTTATCAAAAAAATGTACTTGGATTGATTAGAGAATATTATCAACAAACTTCTTTAAAAAACTATAAATTAGAAACTATATGGATAACTGTATTATCTTTTTTTAAAAACGAAATTACAAATATAGTTAAACGTGCTACTGATGGTAATGTTAAATATGAGTTAGCAGAAGAAGCGATTAATCCTGATGTTTATATGGAAATAATGGAAAGCACTGCAGAAAATAAAGAAGGAAAACAAGTAACATCGGATTATTTATTTGATATCAAAAAAAATGCGGAACCTATAAAATTACAAGTTTTAGATTCTTCAAAAGAACAAAAGGTTTGGGAGGAAATATCTGCAGCTTCTCGCTATAGGGGAGAAATAAAAGTTTGGGCTAAAAACCAAACAACAGGTAATATTTATGGGGAATATCTAGATGAAAGTAGTACTCAGAAAAAAAGTTATTTTGATTTTATTATAAAGTTTAATAACCAAAATTTACTTTATATTGAAGTAAAAGGCGATGAAGATTCGGATATCAACAGAGCAAAAACAGAACAACTTAAACGTGCTTACAAACAATATTTTTCTAATCCACTAAATACAGGTCTTTTTCAAAAGAAATTTGTTATTTGTTTGGCTGAAGTAAATAAAGAGGGGCAAATAACACAAGTTCCTTTTTATGATAGAAATTTTATTAATGAAGATTTAGCAGGAAAAAATTTACAAGATATTTTAATGTTATTGGCAAAATGAGTAACTTTTCAAATTAATGTTATATAGCTAATGGGTATTTTAAAACTGCTAAAAAATGCTTTCTGTTTTTCACAAAAAGCATTTATGTTATCTTATTACTTACACGGCTGTTGTACTATATGGTTTTAGCGGCTCTGTTCTTTGTATTTCGCGCAGATTACATCTGCCGCTCTTAGACGGTAGCGGCCTGCTTCCAAGCGGTAAGGAAGCAACCCTTTTTGGCATCTTTTTTGAACTTCCCGCACCCCAATGCCAAGGTATTTTGACGACTCTGCCGTGTCCCATTCCAGCTGGTGCAAGTAGGGTTCATAAGCGATTTGAGGTTCTTCCAGTGTTGCTAACCGTTTTGGCGTGAGCCATTCTTTACTTTTAATGGCTTGGTCTATTATGGGCATAAAATTATATATGGGCAGCATAATTGCCATTTCTGGCTGTTTGTCCAATAATTTCATCATTTGCTGGGCTTCTGTTTCACCAAACAACACACCTAATTGGCGTTTTGCCTCCACATATCCGTATTGATTAATAAAATGCTTTACCAAGCATAAATCTTTCATTTCTGCCGGATCCATATTCAGATCTTTATATAATAAAAGTTCTGTTTCGGGCGTAACATAGGGAGCAGTATGCTTTAAATGCTCGTAAAGTGGATTCCAATACTTAGCAAAGGTCTTATCTGTCCATTTTTCTTTATGTAATTCCTCCAGTGTAGGATTTTTACCCACTAATGAGCGTATTTGCTCTGCTTGTAAGCGAATTTCCGTTCTTAAGATATTTTTGTGTTTATTCCAGCGGAAAAATTCATCTAAATTAAACTGGCTTCGGCCGTATTCATCTACTAGCTCTGAATATTTATCATAAAAAGTAAGCTGGTGGCTTACTCCTTGAAAAAATATTTGTTTCCCAGGAATCCAATCTGTTTTCTGAAGTTCCATCTTTTCCCTTGGTGGTTTAGCCATGTGAAAGTGTTCTAATGGCACGGCTGTTGGCAAATTACCTAAAAAAATGTTTTTGCAGATTTCAACGCTAGCTATACCCTGATGCTTGGAAATGCGTTCAGAATTGATTTTAAAGCCCATTTTGCTCAATTTCAGACACAATTGGGCCATAATCATAGGGAAATCCGTTTCCTGAACTTCTAACAAATTATTGCCATAAAGTAGTTTGGGGGCCGAAAACTCTATTTTAAAGCTTGGCCCTATATAATACTGTGGACAGTATGTTATTGTGGGGAAGTATTCTTTAGGATATGTTTTGAGCCATTGCTTATTGGCTAAGACTTTTGGGTGGGTTTGAGCCTGTTCAAAAGCCGAGGGAGGAATGTATTGGGTGAACTTATCGAACATAAGCCACCCCCGTTTGCTTATTATTAATTTTAGGTTCCATACTATTGTCTCCATTTGTATTTGTGGGGCTAAGAACACCCACACAAATTTAAACTGGAAACTAAAAACCCCCAGGTTGATAGCCTGAGGGCGGAGGTATGAGTATGGTTGTGCTAAAAGCGCTGCAACATTTTTAGCAGTAACTTGTTTACTAGTGTAAGCAAGAAGACAAAGCAAAATGTATTTACAAATACGCCTATTAAGGCAATATAATAATCCATTGGTTTAACCCTCCGTTGTTTTAAATTTAAACAATATAAACCATAAAATTTTTAAAAACTTTTAATAGAGCGACAAGATGTTGTCGTCCAGCCGTGTTATTCTATAAGTGCAGTAAAAATTACTTATAGGAGAAACAGACTTATGCCGGAAGAAAAATATGAATGCATGAAGTGCAGACAAGTCTTTACTTTTGGATTTCCGCCTGCAGGTATGAAGTGCCCTACTTGTGGTGGCAGTTTATTTAGAAAGTAAATTCTTGCCCCGGGGGGAGTAAATTCTCCCTCCGGGATTTGCCAAAAGGACGCAAGGAGCGGCTACTATGAGACTTATTTTTGATTATGAAAAAGGAATTAACTGGTGTAAGGTGATACATCATATATTTTTTTTAAAATATAAGGCTTTAGAGTTACAAATAGTGTATGAGGGGTGGCATAAGTGGTATTTAACTGGGTATTGGGAACGGAAATGTTGTCATGCTAGGATCGGTATAGAAGGCGAAATTTTGGGTTTATGGTTTAATTTTAATATTTATGACTACCGCCATTGGAACAATATGGAGAACCGTTTTTATTTGGACGAAGAACCGGAAGTAGATTGGATTGGTAAGAATTATAGTAAGAAACAGTATTGGGCGGATATTGAACGCACTATAAAGGCGCACCCGGAGTTAGATTCCGGCTATTACGCCCGTTGCAAGCAAGCGTACAGAGATTACTGGCAAGAGCGAAAAGAACTGGCTGCGAAATTTAAAGAATGGGATAGAAAAGCCAAAGAACCTTTTGTTTTTAAGACGGAAATTGATTGGGCGGGCATTGTTAAAGGCGTAGATTGGGAAGGGCATAAATATAAAGTTAAATTATTAGACACTGATGAAGTAGAAGTTTGTGGGTTTAGACGTTCTTGTGTGGTTTCTAAAGAAGATATTGTGAGTTGGCTGAATTTGTACGATAAGCAGGGCGTTTTGCTCTCATCCTATAGAGATTATGCAGAATAATAGGCAATTTGTGCGTAAGCTAAAACCGCGCATACCCGGTGGAGGAATGCTTGTATTTCCCCAGGGGTTAGATTATGCGTTATATCAATCTGCCGTAATGCGGGTGCTTGCATGTTATTCTACGCAGGAGTGGCAGTTCGGGCAAGGGTTTCGGGGAAAGGCAGAGGTGGACGGCTTGGTATTTGATTCCCGTTCGCTAACAGTAGAAATAACGGGTATCAGCCGGACAAAATTATTGGAGGCGGCTTCCAATTTAACCCGTAAATGTGCAGTTGCTAAGGTGATGGTGAAAGATTTTGAGTGGGGAGATTGGTTTTCTGTAAGCCGTGCTCCTGCGAAAATGGAAAATTACGATGACGATTTTGTTAATAGTTTTTACCGCGCTTTGGAGGCTGAAAAAGTCATTCGTGGCAATGAATTTGAAAGATTTTTGGAAAAGAAAAAATATCGTTTTCCGGGGGAGCTGTTTTATCATATCCGTAAGGCAAAAAAGTATTTTTTGCGGTATTTTTTCTTAACGATAGACAAATACCCTCATAATACGAACTTTAACGGAGGTTTCCTATGAATCTATTTAAAAAGAAACAACCCTCTTTGCGCGATATCAGCGTGTCTTTTCACCCGGTGGCGGGATTTCGGCCTAGTGGAGTGGCTTCTGCGCGGCGATATCACGAGGAACGGTTTCAAAACAAAAAGCGTTTTTACCGCAGTTGCCCTGCCGAAAATGACACCGGCGGAATGATTGTATTCCCCGTGGGAAACGGGACCGCATTAGAAAAGGATATCCTCGCGTGGCTGGCGTTTTTTGCCGGGAATAAGCATTGGAACGTGGGGCGCAGTTTCGGCGGGCGCTACACCACCGAAACGGGCGAATTTAGCGATTGTTCCGTAACTGTAGATTTATGGGATGTTTCTTGGCCGGAAGTGCTTCAAGTAGCGGAAAACTTGCAAAAAAACGGTTGTCCGAACCCGGTTCTTATCAAAAACTTTGCCACGGGGGCCGTGTGGTTGCTTACGCAAACTAAATAGGAGGGGAATATGAGTAAAAAAATTATTTTTGAAAGTATTCATAAATGTTGGGATGATATTTTCACCAAAACGGCTTTGGTTTTAGGGCCGGAAAAAATGATTGCGGAAGGCATCCCTTGGGATAAAGTGGCCTACGCCCGCATGGAGGGGCATAAAGAGTATTTATCCGTCTATCAAAAAAAAGGGGACGATAAATTATATGTGGTTGATAAAGATACCACTATTTGCTATACCAAGGAAGAGTTTGCTTGGTGGTGGGATTTGTGGGATAAAGACGGTACTCTATTAAGTATTGCGTTTGTTGGGCTTTAATTATCCTTACTATAGGAGAAAATATGCATAAACAGATTCGATTTGAAGATATCCGAACCAGGTATAAAGAATATGCCGATAGGATAAGGCGTTTTGGTACTGATCAAATTATACAAACGCAAATTCCCTGGGAAAAAGTCGCCTGGGGGCGCACGATTGGCAACCATCAAATATTTCCTTTTTTTCGTGAAAAATCGCCTGAGGGTACCCCGCAATTATTTTTTATGAATGAAGGCGGCCTTAAACAAACGATGAGTAAACGCGATTTTGCCTATATGTACGATTTTTGGGATAAAGACGGCAATTTGCTGCATATTGCCTTTTTGGGCTTTTAATTGTTTCGCTTTTTTATTAAACAGCCCTCGGGGTCGGTCCCCGGAGGCTGTTTGTTATTCTTTAGGCTGAATTTGGCGTAAAAGGCGGTTAAATTCTTTTACTTGTGGGTTGGTAAGTACGTCCCCGGGCAGTAAAGGCGTTTTTAAAAAAAGCCCGTCAATAGAGCGGATACGGCTTAGCGCTACGTATAATTGCCCGGCTTCCCACGCGCCGCGGGTTCCCAAGTCAATACATCCGCGCTCTAGTGTAATCCCTTGCGATTTATGAATCGTCATCGCCCATGCTAAACGCAAAGGGAATTGGGTGTAGAAGGTGTCCGGGTCGGGTACTTGTTCGTTGCGCTCGTTCATTTTTATTTTTTGCCAAGTGTTGCGCCGGATTTCAAAAACGCCTTTTTCCGTTTGTACGGAGATACTGGTTATTTCGTTGTGTTCCAAGTGAATATCGGTAATGGTGCCCGTAGTGCCGTTCATATAGGTGCCGACGGAGTCGTTTTTTAACAGCATAACAAACGCTCCTTTTTTTAGCGGCAGCAGTTTGGGCGGCAAGCCGGAGGTGTTATTCCAATTTGTCTTTTTATCTATAATAGCCCGCGCGTAACAGGTTTCTCCCGGCAGTTCGCTAAGCCGCTGGAAGTTAAGCGCTTCGGCTTCCCAGTTGCGGGGGCAAAGTACGGTGGCTTGCGGCGGGTATTGGGGCGTAAGGCGTTGGTTAAAAAATGCCAGTGCTTCTTCAATATGCTGGGGGTCTTCTTCCCGAATCGTGTTTAGGTGGCGGACAAACTCCAAATCCTGCCCTTGACGAAATACGTGTGTAAACTCCACTGGATGAAAATTCCCGGCTGCAAAATTAGTAGAAAAGAAGCAAAAAGGGTGATCTGGCCCGTAGGTGTGTTTGAAACGTAAGGTTTGCCAGTCGTTTGGATCGTCCGTTACTACGGGGGGCAGTTGGTAAAAATCGCCCACCAATATAATTTGTTTCCCGCCAAAGGGGGCGTCGCTTCTAAAAATTTGTTTCAGGCGGAGGTTGATAGCATCCAACAAATCGGCGCGCACCATAGAAATTTCGTCAATAATAAACGTATTGATGGAGCTTAAACGGCGCTGCAGCGATTGGAGTTTGGTTTTGTTAAGCGGTTCCTCGTAATTAAAGGGGTTAATTTGCAGGCAGGAGAATGCCGTTTGTCCTTGTACGGTGAGGGCCGAGATGCCCGTGGGGGTTAATACCGCAATATTGGCATACAAAAATTGGGAGTAGGCAAAGTATTTTTGTTTGATGTAGGTAATAAACGAGCTTTTCCCGGTACCGGGTTTACCGTGGATAAAAACATTTTTGCCCTTGCAAATTAGGTTTTCGGCGTATTTAAATTCGGGGGTGATTTCCAAATTGGTTGTATTATCAAGCATTCATTATTTCCTCTATAGCAAGTTTGAGAACTGATGTTTGCCCTCGTTATACGCCAAAGGCAGGCAAAAAGTCTGTCCCAGCGTGTTTTTGTAGGAGGTAAGTTCGTAAATAACTTGTTGATTTTTGACGGTAACTTGTAAATTAAGCACTAAATCGGCCAGTTGCAGCCCCTCGGAGCGAATGACACCATCCAGCGTGTTTTGCTCCGTTTCCAACCAAATCAAATGAGTCTGCCGGGCTTGTTCGGCCTGCTGTTTTAGATTATTTAGGATAAACATCGTTTGTGTTTGCCTGTCTTCAGCCGAATTGGATGGATAGAATGCGTCTAACGAGGATACAACCCATAATTTGTCGGTTGTAGGTTCTGTTGGGGTGAGGCAGAGCGTAGTGCCCGGTTTGGGCCAGGTAACTGTAAGGGGAAATTTTTTAAGCCTGTTTAGCGTGTTTTGTATGGCGGATAATTGCTCTTGCGTTAAATTTCCCGTTTTTAGATCTTCCCAGGTTACGTTATGGTGCCGTAAGCAGTAATAGGGGATAAAATCTTCCGCTTCTTGCGGCGTGGCAAAATAGCGGCTGCTGATTTGCTGTTCTAACGCCCTAAAGAGGATTTCCCGTAAAAAATCCTGCGGGTGGCTTTGGCCGTTGCCTGCAAGCAGAATTTGGCGGTAGCAGGGGAGCGCGTCCAGTAAGTCCGCCAAAGACGAAATGGTTGTATGTTTCTTTTGGGCTTGGTTGCGATAATAGTTTTTTAGTAAATTCGTTTGGTTTTTAGCGGCCAGTTCCGCCAGCGTCTGATTATTTATATTCATAAAAAAGCACCTCCCTATTATTTTAATAGGGAGGTGCGACAACGTATTGACGCTTATTGTTTTAAATTGTTTTTTACATATTTTAATGCTATTTGAATATTGGGTTTCCAATGCTCCTCATATTGGTTAATAACTTTCTTAATTTTTTTATCTATATCGCCTTGATTCCAAGTTCCACTTTTTATATTTTCAAGATCAAATTCAGAAATAAAATGGGGAAAACTTGCTATGGTTGTATATCTCTCTGTATTTCTAACTTTGCGGCTTGTGTCTAAGTTATTTCTAAAATAATCTACTAGTAAAGAGCGTGTATCTTCATTCGTTTGTGTTGAAGATATTAATAATAGACATCTAATTTCATTATAACGCGGTTCAAACAAAATGCCTATATAACTGCCAGATTTTTTAAACAAAGAGTCTTTTTCATCAGGTGCTTGCAACTGTTTATATCTGCCAAATTCTTTAAGAGATAAGAGAATTTTTTTCTCTCCTTTTGTTTTGTATATATCGAATAAATTTTTATAATTTTCCAGAGCTTTCCCGATCATTTTCATAGCATCGGAAACGGAGTCTTCGGAATCTGCATTATGCATAATATATTCTAATGCTTCACGATGGTTCTGATATAAGGATTTACAAAGTGTATTTAAAGTTTCATCACTCATAAGGATATACCTCTCTATTGTTGTTTTATATTGATGTAATAATTCTTTAATTGAATGAGATAAGGGATATTTGTAACAGTTTAATGTTTTGTTAACACAATTAAGAATGATATCATAATCCACTGATTTCCAAGTATCTATTTGGGCTTGTTCTCCGGATTTTGTTAAAAAGATAAGATATTTTTTGTATTCTTTAAATTTTTTATCTAAATCCTTTGAATATCTTTTGAGTTGGTCTTTCCCTTGCTTTGATTGAATTTTATGTTCTATTGCATAAATTTCCTTTGCTTGGGAATCTAATAATAGCAAATCTAATCTGTTTTTATTGGAAGACCATTCTCTTTTTATCAATATATTAGAAAAATTTTTTGCATCTATCTCTATACTTCTTTCAGGAAAAGTTTCTTTTAAAAATTCCTTCAGGAAAAAATCTCTTAATCCATGAGATTCTTTAGGATTAAATAAAAAAGCTAAAAAATCAGAATGTTGATTTTCTTTTGTTTTTAAATTTAATGCTTTAAAGACATTGAATTGATTTAAAAAGTATTCTAATTTTAAGAAATCTTCACTATTAATTAGCTTTTGAATGTCTTGTTTTATACATTTCGTATCGTCCATTTTACACCTCCTCCAAATAATTTTTTAACTGCGTTTTTACTTTTTGCGCCAACTCTTGGGGCGCCAATACCTTTATCTCCGGGATCCAGTGGAAAATGGTGTGTTTTATCTCGTCTTCCCCTGTGGCGCGGCAGGTGATAATCAGCCGCCCGTCGGGGAGCTCTTGCTTCACTTTTTGCATGGGAAAATAGTTCTTTACCTTGAAGTATTTGGCCGCTTGGGCGGATATTTCTAACTCTATCTCCAGTTCCCGCTTTTTATCAAACCAAATGTTTGTTCCTTCGCGGATGATTTTTTCTATTTCGGCGTTGTATTTAAAAAACTTGCCTAATGCGGTGGCCGACGTAATCTTTTCCAGCCGGAATTTTAACAGTTTGTCGTCGTCCGTCAGTGCCAAAAGATACCAAAATCCTTCCACCCACAGCAGTTTTAACGGGCGTACGGGGTAGCAGGCGCGTTTGCCGCCATCGTAACAGACGGTTACCTTTTCCCGCGCGCGGATACAGGCGCTTAATTCTTTGGTAATGGCGGTATCGGGGTATTCTTCTCCGCCGGAAAGTTTAATAAAAAACGGACTGTCTTCCTCCGCCCCCAACAGGCGTTTTTTGAGTAAATCAAACGAATTTCCAAAAGACTGACCAAGCGATTTTGCCATCTCGCTCATAAACACAAGCATAGATGCTTCCTGCTCAGATAAGTGCGCTTTTTCTAACGAAAACCCTTCCATAAATGCATATTCTCCCGCGCGCGGGCAGTAGAGCGGAAAGTCCGCCTCTTGTATAGTGCGCATATCGCGCTGGAGCGTACGCAGAGAAACGCCTAACTCGTCCGCCATATCTGCCAGGCAGACGGGGCCTTTATCTAGGGCATTGAGTTCGTATAACAAACGGGTAATTTTGTTTTGCATTTCTTGTTGCATATAAAAACCTCTTTTCCTAATGATAGCAGAAAATGGCGACAATAGGCTGTCGTTTGTGATTGTTAAACTGTATGAAACAGGAGAATTTTATGAAAAACAAAGTAAAAATGAGTAAAGAAAAAAGATTTTCCGTCAAAAAAAGTGCTGTGGCGGAACTGATGCAGATTTGTATGTCTAACGAAAAAACCGAGTTACTGGATAAACTAATGGTTTGGCGCGAGAAATATCAAATGAAACGATCGGGTAAAGGACTTCCTTTTACATTAGCGGAGTGGTTTTGTATTGGGTGGGCCACTTATCAGACCTTGCTAGGTAAAAAGTATGGCAGCAGCCGGCAACACTTAATAGAAGTATTAATAGCGGGGGAAATTTGTTCTTTTACGCAGTTAAGAACTATTTTTGGCAAAGAAAATAATTTGTTTCGTAAGGGCGTCTTGGAGGAGACAAAAGAAGGCATCCGTATCACTTCTGCCTATTTTAACGGTATGCTTGGCTTTGTTTTGAGTGAAACGCTAGAGGCAGAGTCACAGTCCGGCCAGGAAGAAGACGACGAACGCCCCGCTCCAAAAGAAGCGTTTTCTGTTCCGCTTGACTTAGCCGAACAGGTAAAGCAATACGTTATTGGGCAAGACGAAGCGGTGGACTCTTTATGTGCTGCCGTGTACGAACATTTTGTGCGGGTTCAAACCGGTGTGTGTGAAAATAAAAACAATGTTCTTTTGTTAGGCCCGACGGGGACAGGTAAAACTTTTTTATGTAATACCGTAGCCAAACTGTTGGGCGTGCCGTTTTTGGATGTGAACATTACCCAGTATTCCCAGGCCGGCTATGTGGGGGCGGAGGTGCCTGATATTTTGCACAGTCTGTGTGGTAAAGTCCCGGATATGCAGGATAATATATTTCCATTTAGTATCGTATACATTGACGAAATTGATAAACTGCGCAGTTTTAATCAAGCTGGGCGGGACGTCAACGGCCGTGGTGTGCAGGAGGAACTTCTTAAATTATTGGAAAGTGCAGAATATACGTGTTCAGCGGGGCGGTTTTCTTCCCGTACAACATATGATATTTCCCGGGTATTGTTTGTTGCCGGAGGGGCTTTTGTAGGACTGAATGATATTGTTGCCAAGCGTACAAATGCCGGTGGTATTGGTTTTGCGGCAGCTAGAGTTAAGGCCTCGTGTGGCTCTTTTCAAACGCAGGATTTAGAGGAGTATGGCCTGCTGCCGGAATTGGTGGGCCGCTTTGGCGTGCGGGTGGCTTTAAAGCCGTTATCCGAACAAGAAATGATATCTATCTTAACTAATGGAAAAAATAACGTGCTGGCACAATATAAGCGGATGTTCGCCCAAGCAGGTATTTTGTTGGCGGTGCCGAAGCAAACGCTGGTTAAAATTGCCCGGTTGGGGATATCCTATCAAACGGGGGCGCGCGGGCTAAAAAATGTATTAAGCGGCTTATTGGGCCCGGCGTTGCTTGCCGCTAAAAAGGCGGGTAAAAAGCGTTTTGTATTAACTCCGCAAATGTTGGAGGGAAAATGATAACTATTCAAGAACAATTATCTAATTTTGAAATGAAATGTGAAAATACCTTTGATAAACGAAAACAAAAGACTCCGGCTGGAATTAAAGTTCCTATCCCCGCGTTGGAAGATGTCTTTGTAGAATTTCGCGCTGGAGAACGATATCTGTTTGGCGGGGAGTGGGGCGTCTCTTATTTGCGTAATTTATTATTGTGGCAGTTAGCGAAGCAGGGGAGTTGTATTTACATAACTTCTTCCCGTCTGCACTTTGAAATGGATTTTTTGGATTTATTGCAGAAGGAAAGTGGGGTGCCGTCTTGGCATATTGCCAATGGATGTTTTGGCAAAGGGGAACAGCGTAGTATATTAGAAGCGTTAGAAAGAATACGCTCGTGGAACGTTACTTGGTTGGAAGCGAGAGAAATGGGGGAGTGCACAGACGTTGCGGAAAAACCTTATTTCCATTTTTCTTATATTCAAAAAAATGATATTTTTAGATTAAAATCCGATAAAAACGCTGTTAATTTCTTTTTTGTACAAGGAAATATCCCTCCTTATAGAAAAGAGGACTTTTGCTGTTGCCACAATACTTTACGTTTCTCAAATACGATAGCGGAGTATTTTTGTTATTCTCAAAGTTATGTTAATCCGGGGAATCAGCAGCTTGTTAATGTGCTGTTGCGAGATACCAATCGGTTAAAAAAACGGGATGGTGCAATTCTTTTAGATGGATTGGGCCGCTCTATGGGGTCTGCAATCTGCGAAGCAGAGGATATTGTATGACAAATAATAAACTGCCGTTCCCCAAAGGAACTAAAGTTAAAGCTGGGTTTCGCTGGGATAATATTGGCAAAGTTGTAGATTGTGAAGGAGATGAATATACACTTACTCCAGTAGGGAACAATATGGTTCGTATGGTTGGGGATGATATGATTATACTGTTCCAACGCAGTAAGTAGAGGGGGCTAAAGCTCCCCCGTATATGGAATTTCTATTTAATTTCTACCACTTGGCCGCTGACAGGGCAGTAAACCAGCCGCGCCAGCACCGTGCGGCCTGCCTGCTCTAAAGCGCGTGTGTAGCAGTTAAATTGCCCGGCGTAGTGGCCCGCATAGTGTTTATTTTGCGGGTCTAGCACGGTGTTATCCGCGCCGGGATAGGTTTTGTAATCCACCAGCACGCAGCCTTGCGGCGTTTGGTAGACAAGGTCCATACTGCCCGTAAAAATCTGGCCGTTTTCGGTGTATTTAAAACCCATTTCGCGGCAGATTATGTCGGCTTTGCCGTAAATTTGCGCCAAATAGTCCAGTAAGTTTTTATGGGCGGTTTCGATAGCGGCGCTGTCGGGCAGTTGGGTTTCTAAACCGTGGGCGCGGATTATTTGGGCCGCCGGAATTTTTGCATTTTCCGTACAAAAAATTTGATGAATACACGTGCCTACCGCCTGCATATCAACCGTTCCCGGCCCCAGCGCAATCCGCACGCCAAATTGTTTTTTCAGCACCGCGTCCGCTGTAGATGTTTGTTTGCTGGGCTGTTGGTCGCGCAAGGCAAACGCCGTTTGCCCGCTAGGCCATTTTAGCACGACGGGTTCTTCTTCCGGGCGGATGAACGCTTCGCTTTCCTCGGCGCTAATTGCTGGCAGCAGGTTAAAGGGGATGCCGGTGCCTAATAAATCTTCGGCAGGGGCGTCCGTCGGTGCGTTGGTTTCGAGCCCCAGTTGGGTGAACCATTTCAGCGGTTCTTTGCCCGTTAAAGCAAATAACATTTTATTTTTGGCGCGTGTCATACCCACATATAACAAACGGGCCGATTCGGCTAAAATCCGTTGACGGGCGGTGTTAAATTGCGGCATTTCTATAATCGCGGGTTTGATTGTTTCGGGCACTTTCTTTTTGGCGCCAAACAGCCAGGGCAGAAACGTAATAAGCCGCGGGGGGTACAAATTATCAGCCCCCGGCTGTTGTATGCCAAAACTGTGTACGCCGTAAATTTCTTGCAGGATGAGTTTATCTTCGTGGGTCGGGTCGTCATCAAGCGAACATAAAACTACCGTATCCCATTGTAAGCCTTTAGAGGTGTGGTACGTTTGTAGTTGGATGCCCTGTCCGTCCTCGGCTACGGGCGGTTCTAGCAGGGTTAAGTAATCGATAAAACCCGTTGGCGTGGACGCAAGCGTAAGCTGCAGGCAATGGTCTTCGTACTGAACGGCTAAATCAGCCAGTAATTGCAAGTTGGCTAAGCGTTGGGAGCCGCGGCCCCAGCTGCGTACGATAGCGGGTAAATCCAGTTCCGTAATGACCGTTGAAATAAGGCCGCCTACCGACTGCTGTTGCCAAACGGGCCGTTTTTCCAAAATCGTTTGAATAATGGGCAGGTGCGTCAGCCACGCTTGTTTTTCGGCGGACAAGTCGTCATCCCATTGCAGTTTGTCGTCCAAAATCGTTCCCACCGAGTACCCGGGTTCCGTTAAAAAAGCGATTTTTGCCTTGGCTAAATTATTTTGAGGGTCTACCAAAAGCGATAAAACAGCCGTCAGTAACTCGGTTTCTTTGTATTCGGCCAGTTTGCCGCCTGCGCGGCTGACGGGCAACCCGTAGGTTTGGGTTAAAAATTCGGCCAGCGTATCCAATGTGTTGTTTTTGCGCGCCAGGACGGCAATGTCTTTCGCGTCGGTGGTTTGGGCCAGTTGGGCTATTTGTGCGGCCAATGCTTTTAGATACACTTTGTCGGTTCTGCCGTCATAGGGAAGGTTCCAATAGCCAAGAAATCCGCTGCCTTCTTCTTGGGGATTGCGGCCTACTTGTAACTGGATTTGGCGGGTTGGAATTTGCGGCGTAAACACGCGCGTAAATACATGGTTGACCGTTTCCACCAATTTGGCGAGAGAGCGGTAAGAGGTGTCCAGCGTATCGGTTTGGCAGTCGTGCGCTCCTGTGGAGATAATATCGCTGACGGCCTGGGTCAGTTCGGTATCGCTGCCGCGAAAGCCGTAAATGGCTTGTTTGGTGTCGCCTACCCAAATGGAGCCTTGCATCAGTTCGGAAAGACGCTCAAATATCTTTACCTGGATGGGGGAACAGTCCTGAAATTCGTCCACAAACAGGTATTTATAACTGGACTGGATTTCAGCGGCCACTTCAGGCAGGTGTAATAAGTCCAGCATATATTTTTCCATATCGTTGTAGTCCAGCAGTTGCTTGTCTCGTTTGTAATCGGCAAATTGTTTTTTCCAGCGTGCGGCCAATGTAAACAGCAAGTTGACAAATTTTTCCTGCCAGGGGTATATTTCGCGGCTGTGCCATAGCAGGGCCAAATCTTGCTCGGCCTCGGTTAGGACGGATTCCTTTTTGTGATAGTTTTTAGGCAGTTCGGCTAAAAAGGACGATACGTCAAACAGCCAACCGATGGTGGTTTTATTGTCTTGCGACAGCAGACGGGAAATATTCTGCAAGCGCTCCTGCGCGGCGGCAGAGGGTTTGG
This sequence comes from uncultured Elusimicrobium sp., assembly GCA_964442585.1. GTDB lineage: Bacteria > Elusimicrobiota > Elusimicrobia > Elusimicrobiales > Elusimicrobiaceae > Avelusimicrobium. The sequence goes on from CAYUAA010000001.1 coordinate 27,554, forward strand.
CCTGCCCGATTAGTTGCCTGGTTTTTTCCAGTGCGCTGACGTAAAGCGCGGTGTTTGACGGTAAACTGACAGACGCAGGATATATGTCTTTGATAAGCTCCAACGATTTTTGGCGGCTGGGTTCCAAATCGTCTATTTGGTACGATACGGCGTTTTCCAAAATGCGGCCCAGCGGTTTTTTCCAAAAATCTTCCGGGAGCTCTTGGTAGCCGGAGTGCAAGTTAAATTCGGTGCGGAACTGGTGCAAAAAGTCCATTTCCTCCGGCGTAGGCAGGCCGGCGAGCGATTGGTTTCGGTAAAAGGCTAAATCTTCCTCGGCCAGTACGCCCATTTGGGGGCTTAAACCCAAATAGAACCAGTATTTGTTGATAAACGCGTTGGCTATGCCGTGTACGGTGCCGATCATCGCTTCGTCTAGTTGGGCGGCGGCTTCGTGCAGGTTCTGGGCGTATAATTCGCCTTGGGCTTTTTCTTTTAATTCGGCGGCCGCCTGGTTGGTAAACGTGGTTAAAATCACTTGGTTGGCGCGAACTTGGCCTTGCGAAATCATTTTGGCAAGGCGTTTGGTAAGGGTGTAGGTTTTGCCGCTTCCGGCGCTGGCGCTGATGTAAGTAATGTTTTTCATTTTAACGTGTTTTTAAAGCAGGAGATTTTGGTAAATTTATAAGCCTTTTTTACGTCCGTTTTGTCTTTGCGTTCCGTTTCCAGCGGGAATAAGTGTTTTTCAAGCGTATCTTGGCAGTAAGGGATATTTTCCGCCGCTGCGCCTTCGGCCTGTTCAATATGCCCGTGTTGGATTTGTCCCCTGCGGTAGCGGTAGGAACGGGCTAGCGGCTCCACCAGGTTCTCGTGCGACTGGGGCGTAATCTGCAGGGTATTCGAACCCTGCCAGTTATGCGTGCTGATTAAAAGCCCTGCTGGCAGCAGGAAATAGGCAGTGCGTATATTTTCGGTACCCGTCTGTTTTTCCAGCAGGGCCTTATATAGCGCCAGCTGTAGAGAGGTATTTTGGCGAAGTGCGTCTATATGATGTTTGCCCGACGTCCACTTAAAATCAAAAATAATGTGTTGGCCTTGCTCGTCCTGCAGGTGCATATCGATAAACCCGTGTAAGGAAATATCCGGGTTTTGTAAGGCAAAGCCCAGTTGGTCTTGCACGGGTTGTTCGCACGATACGGCACGTAGGCCGTTGGCTTGCATAATAGACGCTAAACGCTGTAAACACGTTTTTAGTTCGCGTTTGAAAATTTGTTCTTCCAGTTTATTTTCCGGCAGCAGCAAAAGCATCCCCTTTTCCTGCAACGTGCGGTTATATACGGTGTCGTACTCCGCTTGGGTGGAGGCCAGGGCTTGTGGGCCGGTTTTGCCTTCAAATAAGGCGGCAATAATGCCGTGGGCCACGTTGCCTTTTACACGGGCGGTATTTTGGGCGTCCAAATCCAACTCGTCTTTACAGCGGGCCAAATAGGTAAATGCGTAATCGAGCGGATTTTGAATAAGCATCTCAAGCGAGGTGGCACTTTCTTTGGGCGGCCATTTAAGCAGGTCGGTTTTGGTAAATGTAACGTCCAGGCCCGTTTGTGCATTATTTAAATGTTTAGCGGTTTGTAAGTTTTCTGCCGCCGGTTGGCCTTTATGGGTGATGCGTGCCAGGTTGTCGTCTTTAAAATGGCTTTTTAAGCGGTTAAGCAGCGGGCAGACGGGCAGTTTTTGGCTGCCGCGTTTGGTGCAGGTAATTAGGGTAAGGTTTTCTTGCGCCCGCGCAAAGGCTTGCAGCTGCATGGCTTGATGAAAAGCGTTTTCCGCTTCCGGACTCCATATTAAAACGCCCTGCTGGGCGAGTTGAGCCTGCTCTTGCGGGGTTAAAAAGCCAAAACGGGGTTCTGTGGGGGGATTTTTGTAAAAATCGCACCAAATAATCCGTTTGGCCGGGGCCGCCAACTGGGCGGGGGATGCTATTGTAAAACGTGCGCCCGCCTGCGCCTGATACTGCACAAAATCCGTGGGCGTATAGAGGTTTTTTACCCAACTTTCCACCGTGGAAAAGGGGAGAGAAGCGGCGGTTTCTTGCGTTAGCAAAATAGAAACAGCTTCCAGCGTTTCGGTTAGTTTATCTAACTGGGCCACCTGGGCCAAAGAGCCTTTTCCCGTCAGCAGGGCGCGCTGGGTTTTCGTCCAAGCGGTTAATTGGAAGATAAATTTGCGTAACGTGTCCGTTTGGATGCCGTTTTCCGTTGGGATAGGCAGAAAGGTATTAATTAAATCCTGCCGTTGGTCGGTTTTGGCTGGTTCTTCGTTAATAAACTGGGTGATAACTTCTTTACATTTGGGATGTTCGATCCCGCCGTTTTGCGCCAGTGCATTGGCTAACTTATAGCGAAACTGCGCCGGAAGCGGCTGAAGCGGCACTTGCAGCCATTGTAACAGCGTATGGATATTGCGCGGATAACTAAACAGTTCCAGCCCCAGGGTGAATAATTGCACAAGCGGCGGATTGCTTTTAGGCGTTACGGAGCCCGCCTGCGGTTTCCCGGCGAGGGCAAGGTAGTTATCCATTGGTTTATTATCTGCATTAATCCATACGTCAAAAGCGTTATCCGGCAGGGTAGCTAAATAGGCAAGAGCATCTTGTTCTTCTTCAAAATAAAGCAGTTGCAGGCTGGGATCGTCCGTTTGAAGTGTAATAGCCTGGGTTTGATTATGAAGCCAGCGGTCCAGGTTGTGCAAATTGTCGTTACTGTACGGTGCGGCAGGCGTGTACTCCACCTGTACACCGTGCTTTTTGAGCAGGGTAATTAGGCGGGTAATTTCCGGCGGGAATAAATCTTCCCTGCACGGTAAAACAAGGCTGCTGCCCGAGGGAAGGGGGCAGGTGCTTTCCAAAAGCGTCAACATATGTTGCAGCCGCTCTGGAAGACCGGGGCACGTGTAGTATGCTTCCACCCCGGCTAATACGTCTAACCGTGGGCTGATGCCCGTTATGCGGGAACTCCACCCGGCTTCAGCCAGTTTGTCGCGCCAAGCTAAACAGGCTTTGGCGGTGCCCATTTCCGTCGTGCGAAAGGACGCCGATAAAATGTTGCCCGGGTGCTTATGCATATAGCGTTTGAAGGCTTGGTAATACTTGGCCAGGCGCTCGGTAAACGGGATCGGTTTAACGTAAATACCGGCGTGCAGCTCCAGCAAGTTTAATAAAGCGTTGGTGTCAGTGACGTAACAGTCTAACAAAATGTTTTTGTTAGCGGGTAAATTCAAAAAAATGTTGCCTGTATATTGGGGGCTGAAATAGATTTTCATAAATAACTCTTAAGAGAAAGTATAGCGTTTTTGGGTTGTTTTGTCTTTATTTAGGCGTGCTGACAATGTGTTGCAAGGTAAGTTGTACTTCGCAGTCAAAGTCATGTAAACACAATAAATCCGGTATGGAGTAAGGGCGGTGTGTGCAAATATCGTGTACCGCGTAACAGATAATAATATCGTTAAATTGGGGATGTTGTTGAAAGGGCCCCTCGTCCCAAGTGGCGCCGTCGTCTAATGGCATTTGGTTGGGGGATACGTGCAGGACGGATTCGGGATAGACGGCTGCCAAGCACTTTGTCATCTGTGCGAAATTTGAGCCGTAATACTGGTTCAAATAAAAGGTGTAATTCTCATCGTAAAATGGGATAGTCAGGTGGCCCTCTAGTTCGTAATCGTCATCAAAGCCGGGGTTGGTTATAAGAGGGAGTTGTTTTTTTATTTGGTTTACGCGGTGGTACAGTTTTTTTGTCAGCGTATATAAGTGATTATTCACCCAAATAAACCGCTGCATATTGGAGTCCGTAGGCACGAACATTTCGTTAAGTATGCTGCAACGGTCTGCCAGTAATGTTTTAAGATGGGCAGATATGGACGGATCTTTACGTAAATTTTCAAACGGATCGGTTCCGGCTAATTTTATAATGTAGTTTTCCAAAGAAGAGAGTATGTTTTTCATAGATTTTGTACCTCATACGGGTTGTATCGTTTTTTTTTTTGATACACTAACTTGTCTTTTAACTTATTATGACTTGCTATAGCGACAAGGTGTTGTCGCTATACTTATTTAGAATAAACAAGACGGATATTTTAATGGAGGAGATTTGTATGAGTGGAATCTGGTATGTATTGGGATTAGTGGTAGTTGGGGTGGTTGTCTATCTAGCTTGTAAAAATGGCAGAAATTCCGGGCAATCTGCGGAAGTGATTAAGGTATTGCAGGAAAATGGTATGCTGCGGGAGCAGCTGGGGCGCTTTGAGCAGGAAAAAAAGTATTTAGAGAGCAAGGCCGTTGAGTTGGAGGCCGAAAGGACCCATTTGCTAAAAACTTGCGAAACTCAGTTTGAAAATATGGCCAATAAAATTTTTAAAGAACACGTAAGCGGCTTCCAGGAGAAAAACCAAGAAGTTATGGCCCCGATTGTGGCTTCGTTAAAAGAACGTATGGCGGAATTTAATCAAAAAATTGAAACCCAGCTGGATTTTAATAAAAAAGCGGTAGAAGCCAGCAAAAATATCCAGGACGTAACTGTTAATTTTGTAAACGCTCTACGGGGGGATTTGCACCAAAAAGGCGCTTGGGGCGAAGGAACGGTGCGTAAATTACTGATAGATAGCCAGTTAGAATTTTACGAACAGACGTCTAGTGCAGATAAACGCCCCGATTTTATTGTAACTTTACCCAACGGGCAGGTAGTAATTATCGATTCTAAGACTATTTTTACTCATTACGATGAATATATGCGGGCCAGTGATAAAGATAAGTTGGTTAAGTTAAACGCACATTTGCAGGATGTTCGGAAAAAAATAGCCGAGTTGGCGAAAAAGAAATATAACGAAGTGCTGGCAGATATTTGTGCTAAAAAAGATATTCCCGTACCGGATAACCCCATTAGTTTGGTACTGATGTTTGTAAATCCTGCCGCTGCGTTAACCTGTGCCCTGGAACATGATATGGAACTGTTACAGTACGCTAAAACCAATAACATTGCTTTAGTTACGGTTCCTACTCTTACCAGCACCTTGCAAATCATTAATCAACTGTGGGATCAGCATAATTTAGAAAATAAATGCGTGGAAATCAAACGGTTAGGTGTGGAACTGGTAAATGGGTTCCGTCTGTTCTTGGAGCAATATATTCCGGCTGGTAAAAAATTGCATGAAGTGGTGGACGCCTACGAACAAGCCGTCAGTATTATGGGTAAGGATAATACGCAGGGTTTAATTGCCAAAGCGCAGGAGTTGGTTAACTGTGGCATAGAGGCAACAGGTAAAATAACAAGTAAGAGTGCTATATCCTCTACAGGTTTTAATGGCCGCAAAAAATAATTGTTAAAAAACCCCGGCTTTTACCCAGGGTTTTTAACTTTACTGTTGCGTTTTATTTTTGGCGGTAGCGTGTATCTAGTTCCGGTATGCGTTGTATAGTGAATGGCCAGGGATAAGAATAAAAACCGGCTTGCTTAATTTGTTCTTGTAAAGCCTTTCTAGCCGTAGTTTCCAGCCAGTTGTTGGGGCGATATTTGTATTCTTCGGTCATATCAAACAAATTTTCTTCTAAAAAGTCGCCGGTATACTGTTCGTAATATTGGGCTAAATATTGGCTGGTGATCGGCTGTTGGAACGTGTGTATAAGGTCCCCGCTGTTGGATAAAGCGTAGGTCTTATACTGTTCGTTTTCAGCATAATTTTTTATTATTAGCGTGTGTTGTTTGTATTTTTTTACTAAATACAGCATTTCCGCTTGAAACTGCTGGGCAAGCACCAGTTTTGCCTGTTTTGTAGGCAGATACTTAATAGGGTGATTTAAAACAAGATACGCATAAGGGCTTGCGTTCGCTTCTCTTTGTATAGCAATAAATCCATAAGATAAGGTGCGGAGGTTTGCGTTTAAAAGGGGCCAATCAGATGGGTGCGGAAGTAAAAAGCAAAAACAGTTGTTTTGTATGTGTTTATCTATTTCCGCCAAGGCTTTTGGGCCAGTTAGGTGGTGTGTATTTGGGGGCATAATGCACTCTCTTGTATTTTATATTTCAAATTTTAACTTTCTAATACGACAAGGTGTTGTCGCTATACAATGGTAAACTAATGATAAGAAGAAATCTCTGTTCGGACAAACTTAAGGAGGGGAACAAATGAAATCTAATCCCATTAAAGATCTTATAGGGGATATAAAGTTAGTCGAGCGTGGTGCCCCAGGAGAGGAAGGATTATGGTCGACGTTATTGATGGCGGCTGCCGCTCAAAATAATATGAAGGCTACAAAGATATTATTATCACATGGCGTATGGATAAATGAAACAGTATCGAATGGATGGTCTGTTTTACAAGCGGCTGTAGAGGCCGGGAGTGTAGACGTGGTTAAATTATTGTTGGAAAAAGGGGCAGCAGTCAATGCTTGTGATGAGTCTGGGTGTACTGTATTAGGTTGTGCCGTATTTTTTTGTGATATTGAATGTGTAAAACTCTTGTTGCAATATGGCGCTAAAGTAAATTTGATGGAAGATTATGACACAATTATTACTGCGACAAGTGAAGAGCGCGAGGCAATTCAAAAACTATTAGATCAGTATAGTTCTGGGTGGGCACCGCGTTTACGCTTTTACTAAACAGGAAAATATCTTTATGAAAAATTCCAAAGAAAACTTTTCTGATAGACAAAATACGTATAATTACAGCCCTATCACCTTGGCGGCGCAAATTTATAAAGCGTGTGAGCAAGGAAACGGCGCGGCTGTTTTTTTGTATTCGGGCCAGCTGTTACCCAAAGAAGAATATCCGTTTTTAGACGAGTTAATTGGAAAGCAGGCGAAGTTAAATCACTATCCTACTCAAGGTGATATTTTATTGTTTTTGGGTAAACATTCTTCTTGTATGACCGAGCCTGCCGTGGTGTTGCAAATTATGAAAGTACGGGAGTTTTGGATGTTGCATTTATGCCGTTACCGCAAAGCGGATAGAGGGCCAATGGTGAAACCTGTATCAGAAGTAGATAAAATTGAAAAAATAAAAGAGAATGTTCGGCAAATTGTTAGGGAACATCAAAACGAATTTGATGAATTGGCAAATAATGATGAATAGAGGTAGTCTTTTTTTTGATAAATAAATTTATAATTTAGGCGTGACAATATGCCGTCGCGCAAAATTGTTATAGTATATTTGTAACCAAGATCTGATAAGGAGACCGTATGGCTAAAAAAGATTATTCCGCATTGCCTAAAAAATCAAATCCTAATAAGCATCCGGATGCTAAGCGTTTGCCGCGTTTGATTTCTATTTTATTTGACTTAGATAAACAACGTTTTGTTAATATAAACTGTTTGGCGAATGAGTTCCAGGTGCATAAGCGTACAATTTTAAGAGATTTGACTCTATTGGAAGAGATGGGCGTCGCATTGTACAAACCTGTAGGATATGGGCCCCATTATCGTGTAAGAGATTTTTTCCACCTCAAAAACTTTCGCAGGAGTACAAAGAGCCAACAAAATCTTTATAAATTGCGTGAGTTGATGGATATTTTAGATATAGATATGGATGAGCATTTATCCCCTATACAACAGGAAATCTGTGATGAAAGAACTGCAAATCAGTCGGCTCTCACCCAAGAGGACTTTTTGTCTCTTGTTACTAAAGCTAAAATAGAGAATTCTGCCTTACAAGCTCGTATTTTAGATGCTGTTGTTCGTGAATATGGTCGGAAAAAAGATAGCGATTTTTCTATTCAAATTTATCAGCGCTTAATACAGTTGCGTCAAGAGATTAGTGATTATTACCGGTTGGCTTTTGTTTATTTGGATGCAAAAAAGTATCAAGAAGCTTTAAATATTGTGGAAAAAGCTATTTCCCTGGTTCCAGAGAATGGGTTGGGGTATACTTTTGCTTTACGAATTTACCGAGAAATGGGAAATTCTGATTTAATGCTTCAAAAGGCACAAGAATATCTAAAAAAATTGCCTAAAGATGTTTATGTGAATAACGGTGCGGCCTCTATTTTTATGAAATTAAAACGTTATAAAGATGCGGTGAACTGTTATCGTAGAACTGCTGTTCGCGGATCTATTTTGCACTATAGTCGAGTTGCCGCTGTATATCAGCAAGCTGGTGAGTTAAAAAAAGCTTTAGAAGAAATCAACAAAGGGCTAAAAATCCGTCAAACCGCGTTCTTGTTAGGTAAAAAGGAGCAGTTATTAAAGAAAATATCAGAAAATAAAAGAAATTAAGTCCTTCAAGATTTTTTGGTATTAACTCAGCTAAATGGAGAATATGTTATGTTTATTCTTTGACTACAGCGAGCACAAAATATCCGTAAAACCAGATGTCCAAAAAGTGTCCACCGCTGGTTAAAAACAGTTAAAAATAGTAAATATTCTTAAGAAAACACCACAGCGTTTAAAATTGTGGTGTTTTTTGTTTTATCGTCGGGGATTAATAAGCGTAAAGGGGGGTTAATATCGGTTTAAAGACTGCGCTCGGCGGGAGTCGAACCCACATTTCCAGCTTCGGAGGCTGACGCTCTATCCATTGAACTACGAGCGCGCAAATCTTTTTTTATTTTAGCAAATTATCACTTTTTCGGGGTAGGGTTTGTTTCGCCAGACGGTATTTTAATAATTTTGTTGGTCTTAAAAAGGACCGAGAAATCTGTAGCCCGCCCGGGTTGTTTTGTTTTTTTTTTTTGATACACTAAAAAAAGTTGATTTTTTGTCTTATAGAAATTAAAATGACTATTAGACCTTTAAATCAACACGCTAAGGAGATATTATGAAAAAAGGGTTTACTTTGATTGAATTGTTGGTTGTTGTTCTTATTATCGGCATTTTGTCCAGTGTTGCGCTCCCGCAATACCAAAAAGCTGTTCTTAAAAGCCGCGCGTCCGAAGCTTGGACGAACTTAAAAAATATCAATATGGCCGCCAATGCTTATTGTTTGGAAACTGGCTCTACGGTTAACTTTGCCGATGTGCGCGAAGATTTGGCCGTAAGCGTAAAAAATTCTAAAAATTTTGAGTATAGCGGTTCTCTCTACTGCAGTGGCAATGCGGGGATTCCCGTTGCCGTTTTTGCCAACTGGGTCGGCGGCGGAAACTATAATTTTAAATTGGCGGTCAATCCTAATACGGGGCGTCGTTCTTGCGAAGGCGCTTCCTGCAATCAGTTGGGGTTCACTAAAACCGCGACGGATAACGTCAGCATTTGTTTGTGCGGCGGCGGCGCCGGGCGTTCTTGCTATTACGCGGATTAAATTTGCTGAACAGATTTAAAGCTGTTTCTTGCTGGAAAAATTTATCCCTCCTCTTGGTCCTGATTGGTTTGGGGGGAGGGATCAGTCTTTTGTCAGGGCAGGACGTTTGCTTCGACTTCCAAAACTATCACCTCTATATTCCCTACGCCTTTTTACACGGACGTTTAGCTTGGGATATTATCCCCGCCGGCGCACTGCATACTTTTTTTAATCCGCTTTTGGATGTTCCTTCTTACTTTTTGTTTACTTCATTTTCGTCGTATCCGCGCGTTGTCGCTTTTTTGATGGGCGGATATTACGGACTCTTTTTGTTTGTTCTGTGGAAGTGTATCGTGCTTTTATTGCCCGGGGAGTTGCGGCCTGCTAGAATAATGCGTTTGCTCGCTTTTTGTTTGGCGGGATCCGGGTTAGCGGCAATAGGGCAGGTGGGGCGTTTTACCAACGAAATTCAAACCGCTTGTCTTGGCGTGTGCGCTTGTTGGTTGTTGTTAAAGTCCGCTTGCGGAGGAAACCGCCGCAACTTATATTGGGCTGTTTTTATCGCGGCTTTTACGGCGGGGCTTAAATATACGGCGGGACCCGTGGCGGTGGGCGTTTGTTTGGGCGGGGGCTGTGTACTGGTGCGGTGGAAAAGCCCCTGGCGTTCATATGTGTATGCGGCTCTTTCGGCCGCGGCGGGGTTTTTGTTGGCGGATGGTTATTTTTTATACACCAAATGGGTGGAATTAGGCAGCCCGCTGTTCCCGTACTTTAACCATATTTTTAAATCTCCGTATTTTGTGCCGGAATCACTTCCCAATGGGTTTGCCACTCCTTACGGTATAAAAGAGTGGTTGTTCCTGCCGTTTTTACGCTATAATTTCCCGGTATTGGAATATCGTTTGGATATTCGGTTGATATTAGGGATTGTTTCGTTTTGGGTGTTGGCGGCCAGGAGAATTTTTGTCAAAAAGGCTGTTTTTTCGATGCAGGAAGCATTTTGCCTATGTTTGTTTGCAGGGACATACAGCGCGTGGGTGTTGTTATTTGGCAATATGCGTTATACCATCTGTTTGGAAGCTTTTTCCGTTTGGTTGTTTACTTTGGCATTAAGACGTTTTTTTACGGAGTGTTGGGGTGCGGCATTTTTGTTGATTTTGTGGCTTCTTTTAATAATATACCAACCGCAGCCAGTTTGGCATCGTCATCCGTTTATAGAAAAAACGATGGTTTTTTCGGAAAAAATCGATGTGCCGGACAATTCTTTTGTGTTGTTGGGAGGACATCTTTCGTTTTTAGTTCCATTTTTAAATCCGTCCGCGCGCTATGCGGGAGGGGTATGGTTTCCTCCCGAAAAATTACCGCAGGTATCGGCGGAGGATTTGGAGCGTTTCAATTGGCTTCAACCGGCGGATTACCGGCATGGCTTTGCCCCGCGCGTGCGGAAACAGGTTGCCCGGCAGGAGGGATTGGTGTATGTGTTGGTTCCTTTTGCGCCGTGGATATGGGAGGATTCTTTATGGAAGGATTATGGCGTTAAAATTACTCCTTCCGCCAAGGACTGTCGTTTTTTCGTCGTTTCTCCCGATGTGTTATACGAGGGCTTTGTATTGTGCAAAGCGCAAAAACTGGATTAAGCGTATGTCTCATTTTTCTTTCAATCCCGAGCTTAGCCTGGTATTTCCTTGTTTGAACGAGGAAATGGCTCTTCCGTTTTGTTTAGCTGCGGCGCGGGAAACTTGCCAAAAAAACGGAATATCATATGAAATAATTGTAGCGGATAACGGTTCGGTTGACGCAAGCGTACAAATTGCCCGCACTTACGGTGCGCGCGTGGTGTCCGTGCCCGAAAAAGGATATGGCTCTGCCGTTCATTGTGGTATTCTGGCCGCGCGCGGCAGATATGTGGCGTTTTGTGATGCGGACGGATCCTATCCCGTTGAATTTTTTACGCGGATGCTTGCTTCAATTAAAGAAACAAATGTCGATCTCTTGCTGGCCAACCGCTTAAAAGCCCCTATCGAACGCCGCGCGATGCCTCTGCTGAACCGCTATGTAGGCACGCCGGCTTTATCGGCTTTAATACGGTGGCTTTTTTCGTGCCCGGTGTATGATTGCAACAGCGGTATGCGTATGTTAAAGCGTGCTGAGTATCCTTCTTTAGGGCTTGGTCATCCGGGTATGGCATATGCGAGCGAGATGATTTGTGCAGCGGCTTTAAATGGTTGGCGTTATGAAGAATGCGTCATTTCAAAATTTAAAAAAGATTTGCGTATTAGGCCCCCGCATTTGCGCCGCTGGAAAGACGGATGGGAGCATTTATGCGTGATTTTGTCTCTGTTTTTACGCACCAAAAAGGGGATTGTGTGAAACGTTATTTGCAATTATTTTCCGTTCCTTCATGGCTTAGAGCCGGTTTTCTTTTTGTCGCTTGTTTGGCGGCTGGAGGAATTGTCAGCCTGTGTTTGGGGCGGGACGCGTCATCCTATCCCATCGAGTTTACTCTGTATCCCGTTCATGCGCTTATCAGCGGGCGTATGGGGATTGACGTGTTTGCGGCCGGTGGCGGGCCAGCGATTAATCCGTTGCTGTATGTGCCTTATTATCTGACGTTTGTAAAACTTAATTCGTATCCTGGACCGGCTCTTTTTTTAAGCGGAATTTCATATGGCTTGTTTTTATTTTTTGCATGGAAAATTTGCTCGTGCGCATTTAAGGAACAGCGCATATGGGGGCGTGTTACGTGGACAGCTCTGTCCGTTTCAGGTTCCGCCGCGTTAGCGGGAGTCGGCGATGCCAGCGGCGCACTGTGGCCGGCCGTGCTGTTGACGGGGGCGTGTTGGATTTTATTTTATACACAAAGCCCGAAGGCGCGAAGGGCGGCTTGGTTTGGGGTGGGGGGTGCGGCCGCGCTTCATTTTTCAGCGGTTTCTGCCGGGATTGGCGTTTTACTGGGGGTGTTTGCGTTGCGAAGAGATAAAAAAATATCCGGACCGTTTGGCTGGGTATTTGCCGCCTTTGGTTTTCTTGCGCTGATATCGGTGGGCGTATGGTATGCGTGGCGTACAGGGACATTAGATGAATTCGGGACGTTTTTTTGGCCGTGCGGATGGGCGTTTGGTTTGCCTGACTGGGCGGTTAAATGGGAAGTCCCTTTGGGTTTTTGGGAGTGGTTTTTACTTCCGGTATGGCGTTTGCGCTATGCATTGCCGGGTTTTCAAACAGATCCGCGTTTGGCGTGTGGTATTATCAGCGCGTTTATTTTATTAGGCAAACGTCTAAGCAGTCGGAGTTCTCCGCACGAAACGGCTTGGTGCGTATTCTTTCTGGGAACATATGTCCTGTGGCTTGTCGGTTTTAGGACGGCCACATCCTCCATTGTGTTGGAATTGGCTGGGGTTGTATTGCTGGGGCGTTGTTTGACGTGGCTGCTGGGCTCCCGTGCGGGCGTGTTGGCGGGGGCGGTATTGTTGTGGATGGCGTTTGCGCCGGTTGTCTCACAGGAACGGTTGGGGCTGGAAGATCGCAATTTTGCTTTTTTTAAAGAGCCTGTCTTATCGGATAATGCGCTTGTTTTGCTTTCGGGGCATGTGTCCGGTTGGGCCGTATTTTTCCCGCAAGATGCGCGGTTTGCTGGCGGAGTTTGGTTTGATCCGCAAGATTATGACCCTTCCAAAGAGTTTTTTTTACATCGTTTAAATCCCTTGCCGTCCGGCTATTATTCTCATAAGCGTGATAACGGCGTCCGCCAGGCTGTCCTCTCCCATCAAGGGGCTGTTTACGTGTTACTTCCTAAGGAAAACTTAACGGATTCCCGCTCCGTTTGGCGTCGGTATGGGGTGGAAGTGGCGCAGCCTTTGTCTGCATGTCAGACTTTGTATCCGGCGAATTTGGTGGAAGCGAAAGAGTTTCTTCTTTGCCGCGCACATACGCTGGCAACTGAAAAATAATAGCTTTCAGCCCCTAAAAAATCCCGTTCCCGGGAAGTTTTTGAGTATTGTTAATTTCTTCTTTTTAACAGTTTGGCCCGTTTTTGAAAACGCTTTATGTATAACGGGTGAATATAGCGGATTTCGTTTTCCATCCACTGAGTATCGGCGGAAAAGGCGAAAAATGGCATAACAACGTCCGCTCCTGCCGCCAGGGCTTTATTCATGCGTGCGCCCGGGGGGATATCCGCCCCGTTTGCAGCCTCCATATTCAGCGCATCCGGGAAGATGAGGCCTTGGAACGGTATCTCTTTGCGCAGAAAACGATAAAACGCAGGGGAATAGGCGGAAGAGTTTTTAGCGTCTAGGGCGGGATAAACGCCGTGGGACGTCATCAAACAGTTCCACTGGGCAGCTGCCGTAAACGGGATGATTTTTTCGGTGCGCAGGGTTTTAAGCGGGATATCGATCCTCTGGGCTGTTTGGTGCGGGTCCGTATCTGACGGAGCACCCGGGAAATGTTTATAACACGGAGTAACGCCTCCTTCATCAAGGCCGCGCGCGAAGGAGTCGGCCAGGGCTTTGGCGGTTTGTGGATTGGTGGAAAAATAACGGCTGCGGTGGTGGATGTCGTCGCTTGAAGCGGCTTCCGCCAGCGGTGTAAAAACAACGTCTATGCCTAAATCTTTTAAGGCCCGACCCGTGCGAAGACCGTATTCGTACACTTCGTGAAGGGCCTTGTCTAAATCCGTTTTAGCCAGTTCCCCAAACGTTTGCGGCGCCGGCGCTTTAAAGCCGGTAATAAAATGTTTCAATCGGTTGACGGCCCCGCCTTCCTGGTCAATAAAAAACAGGAAGTCTTTCCGACCCAGAACCTCTTCCAACTCTTTTTTAAATTCGGCGGGTTTTAGGCCCGGATGAATGGGAATACTGAGTAAAAAACCGTACGGGTTTACGCGTTTTAAAAAGCGTTTGTCGTCTTCTTGCAACGGGTAGCGGTTAATCAGCAGGATGACCGGCATAATGGGCTGTTTGGGGGGAAATACGGCCCTGACTAGGCAAAACAACGTTACTGCCGCCAAAAGCAAGCGCAGGATATTTTTGTAAGTAAGATGATCGGAGAGGCGTTTTGTCACGATTTTATTGGTTCGAAATTTCCCCGGCGTATTTGCGCGGGTATCCCAGCCAAATGGCCAACAGCGCGCCCACGCCGAGCAAATACGGGTAATACAGATACTCCATAATTTGCAGCGGCGATACGCCCGCCAAACTGGCCGCCATCAGCAGCTGCGCCCCGTAAGGAATAATGCCCTGTACAAAGCAGGAAAAAATGTCGAGCAAACTGGCCGCTCGGTTGGGAGCGATGTTAAATTTTTGGGCGATTTCTTTGGCTATTGGGCCGGCCATAATCAGTGCAATGGTGTTGTTTGCCGTGCATAAATTGGCAAATCCCACTACGCCCGCAATGCTTACTTCCGCCCCTTTGCGGGACGAAATTTTATCCGTCAGCTTATGTATAATCCAGGCCAGGCCGCCGTTATAGCGGATCATTTCCAACATCCCGCCCGCCAAAATGGTGACGATTACCAACTCTCCCATGGCGTTGATGCCGCTTCCCATGGCGTTGGTCCAGCCCCACAGGTTAAACGAGCCCGTTATTAGCCCGATTATCCCGCATAACACCGTTCCTCCCAGCAACACGGCCATTACGTTTATACCCATTATGGCCGCAGCGAGTACGGCAATGTAAGGTACCACTTTTAGCCATTGTACTTCTCCGTGCGTGAAAGAGTGCGTTGCGCCGCCTCCGGCGAACATGTATAGAATTAGCGTCAATATGGCAAACGGAATAACAATGTGAAAGTTGGTTTTGAATTTATCGGCCATTTTACAGCCCTGCGTGCGGGTAGCGACGATGGTGGTGTCTGAAATAAATGAAAGATTATCGCCAAACATCGCTCCGCTGACGACTACCGCGCTCATCAGAGGCAGGGAAAGCCCCGTCTGCGCCGCCAGGCCCGCAGCCACCGGCGTCAGCGCGACAATCGTTCCTACTGACGTACCGACTGAAACCGATATCACGCACGCCGCTAAGAATACCCCTGCGGCCAAGATGTTTCCGGGCAGCACGGAAAGCGTTAAATTTACCGTTGCGTCTACCGCACCCATGGCTTTGGCCGTTTGCGCAAACGCTCCCGCTAATACGAAAATGACCACCATCAGCATAATGTTGGTGTTGGCAGCCCCTTTGCAAAAGAGTTCAATGCGGTTGTGCAGGCCGCCGCCTTTGCTCATCCATACAGCCACTACGGAAGAAATTACAAACGCCACGGTAATGGGCATTTTGTAAAAATCACCCGCCACCAGCGAAACTGCCAGATAAGAGAGTAAAAACACCGCGAGCGGAATCAGCGCAAACGGATTGGGAAAAAGGGTTTCTGTCTTCATGAAAACTCCGGGCGGCCGACCGGACGGTGCGCCGGGCGGAACATAAGGTAATAATATTATATAAAAAATAAAGGTTTTTCAGTTTCTTCGCGTCGCCGTCAAAAGTGATAGAATAAAGTATCCGGCTTAGCCGCAAGGAGGCCTTATGAAAGCTTGTATTATCACAATTGGGGACGAAATTTTACTCGGTCAAATTTTAGATACCAACTCCCGTTTTATTGCGCGGGAACTGGCCGGGGCGGGGATAGAAACGGTGGAGATGCGTTCCGTGTCCGACGGCCGCGCCGAAATCCTGCGTGCGGTAGGCGACGCTTTGGCTCTGGCCGACGCCGTATTTGTAACGGGCGGCTTGGGACCAACGAAAGATGATATTACCAAAAGCGCGTTAGCGGAGTATTTCGGTACCGAATTGGCGCTCAACCTGCAGGCGCAGCGGTGGTTGGAGGAAATTTTTGCGGCAAACCCGGCGCGGCTTAACGCCTATAACAAAACCCAAGCGTGGCTGCCAAAGAGTTGTACGCCGCTTTATAATCCGAAAGGCACGGCTTGCGGCATGTGGTTTGAAAAAGACGGTAAGGTGCTGGTTTCTTTACCTGGCGTACCGTTTGAAACGGAGCATATTTTTCCAGTGGAAGTAATGCCGCGTTTAAGGGCTAAATTTGGGGATCGGCTGCTGCGTTACAAAACGGTGACGGTATTCGATATTCCGGAAGCGGAACTGGCCATGAAGTTGGCCGCGTTTGAAGAATCTTTGCCGTACGGCGTGGGATTGGCCTACTTGCCTTCCGCCGGGTTTATCCGTTTGCGTTTAACGGCCAAAGGCGCGGCGGTGGAAGATTTGGACGTCTTTTTTGACCGTTTGCTTGATGAACTGTCCGGCTTGGCTTTTTCAACGGCGGCCGGAGACGGGGAAGAAGAAAACTTTGCCCGTCGTTTTCGCGCCTTGGGCAAAACCGTAGCGTGTGCGGAAAGCTGTACGGGAGGGAATATCGCGCACATGATAACGGTTGCCGCGGGCGCGTCCGCTTATTTCTTAGGCGGCGTAGTTGCTTACTCCAATGGAGTCAAGCAAGCTGTGCTGGGGGTGCGCGCGGCGGATTTAGAATCTTTTGGCGCGGTGAGCGAGCCGGTGGCTTTGCAAATGGCCGAAGGCGTGCGGCGTATAACGGGGGCGGAGTTTGCCGTATCCACGACAGGCATAGCCGGTCCGGCCGGAGGGAGCGAGGAAAAACCCGTCGGCACCGTTTGGATTGCCGTTGCCGGACCGAACGGGTCCCGCGCGGAAAAGTTTGTGTTTTCCCGCACGCGCGAGCGTAATATCGGGCGCGCGTCGGTCAAAGCGATTTCAATGCTGCTGGACGAAATGGAAAAATAGATGTTTTGGTAAGAACGCCCCGGATGAAAAACCGTCCGGGGCGTGTTTTATATTGTATTGAGCATTTAGCGGAGGATTAAACCAACAAGGCCGCTATTTTGGTCCGCAATTCGCTTTCGGGCATTTCGCCGGAAAGGGTTTCCACCACTTTGCCGTCTTTAATAAAGACAAAAGCGGGAATCCCGCGTATGCCGTAGCGTTGGCTGGAAAGCGGTGAATCATCCACATTGACGGCGATGACGCCGGCTTTTCCTTCAAATTCTCCCGCCATTTTATCCATAACCGGGTCCATTTTCACACAATGCGGACACCACGGCGCAAAGAATTCAATCACAGCCGCCCGCTGGTATTTGGCGAGCGCTTTGTCGAACGAAACGTCGTTTACCGTTAATTTTTTCCCCATAATCTAACCCCCTGTTTGATGTTACTCTGTTAGTGTAGGGGGAAAAGAAGCGTTTGTCCCGCCGTTTTATTAGTTAGAAAAAACCGCGCCTTCAAGACGCGGTTTAACGTTATTTGTAGAGAAGAGCCCTAAATTCCGCTGTTTGGTTTAATCCTTTA
Source organism: uncultured Elusimicrobium sp. (assembly GCA_964442585.1). Classification (GTDB taxonomy): domain Bacteria; phylum Elusimicrobiota; class Elusimicrobia; order Elusimicrobiales; family Elusimicrobiaceae; genus Avelusimicrobium. The sequence goes on from CAYUAA010000001.1 coordinate 45,104, forward strand.
AACATCCAGCCTTTTTGATCTTCGTCAAACAGGGATTCGATGTTGCGCAAGTTAAGCCGCAGGGCTTTGTCGACGTTTTGGTAAGCGTTTTTACGATCTTTTTTGCTCAGCCAATATACGCCAGCCAGATTGACGTAGGGGGTGGGGGCGGAAGAGTCCAGCTTGATGGCCGTTTCTAAATCTTCTTTTGCGCCGGTCCAGTCTTTTAAGTGCATTTTGGCAAAGCCGCGGTTGTTGTAAGGAATTGCCCACTTGGGAGAGAGCGCGATGGCTTGGGTGTAATCTTGGGCGGCTTTTTCAAATTGGCCCATTTCTTCGTAAGTAAGTCCGCGGCGGTTGTAGTAGGACGCTTCGGGTTGGAGCTCGATTAATTTGGTGAAATCTTCCAAAGCGGCGGGATAATCCGCCATATCTTTAAACGTGCCCCCACGGTAGCGGTAGGCTTGGGCGTGGGATTCGTCGCGGTGAATGGCCTTGCTGTAAGCGGCGATGGCTTCGTCGGCGCGACCCTGGCCGGAAAGGACGCGGCCCTGCCAGTAGTGTATGTCTGCTCCATCCGCTCCGTTTTTGACGGCGGCGTCCAACATACGCTGTGCGTCGGCAAAGCGGTAAGATTTGACGTAAACGGGTACAATTTCCAGCGTCAGTGCGGCGTCGGCGCGGCGTTTTCCGAGGTATTTATTATAATCGGCGATTGCAGCGTCATATTTATTTAAAGCGTCGTTAGCGCGGGCGCGCGCCAGATAAAAATTGCGGTAGGCGGGTTTGAGCGAGATGGCGCGCGTCAAGTCCGACACGGCCTGCGCGTATCGGCCCATATCCATATAAACAAGCGCGCGGGCATAGTAGCGGAAAGGATCTTTGGGGTGCAGGGCGATGGTGCGGGTGTAGTCATCCACCGCTTGTTTGTTCCGGCCCAGACTGCGGTAGGCGTCACCCCGATAGTGGAACGCATCGGCCATTTTGGGTGCTTTATTTACTACGCGCGTGAGCAGTTTGATTTGAGTTTGCGGATCTGGCTCGGTTTTGGCCTGGGCAAACAGCTGAGCGGCCGTTTGTGCGTATGTACCGGGCAGGCATAAAAAGAAAAATAAAATAAACGTTAAAATGCGCATATATTTATTAAACTATTATTTCAACCAAAATATAAAGAGAAAATTTACCATCAGTCCCGCCGCTCCCGCGGCGTAGACAAGAAACAGCAATAGTGTGGAGAAAAGCCGCAAATTTAAAAATACGGCCCCGGCCAGTGAGGCTTTGCCGGCAAAAATTTTGCCTAGTTTTACCGTCGTGCCCGACAATTTTACTATTTTAGCCAACAATACTGAGCGCAGCGCCAACGTTACCGCGCCTAAAAACGCCGTTGCCATCCAGCGCGGGAAGCGTTTAAATTCTTTCTTTCCCAATTGGCTAAATACTTCCCGCACGCTGCCGGACACCAGTACTTTAGCCTGATCTTTGGCGAGGCCTTCGTTCAAGTCTTCAATGTGCGAAGCAAGGTTGTCTTTTACCAAGTCGAGTGTGGCGTCGATAAAATCTTCCCATGCCGCACAGGCCGAGCGAACCGAAAACGTGCAGGCCGCCAGCATAGAATAGGCAAACGCGGCCAGGCTGTAGCAGGCAAATAAAGTGCCGGCTACGGCAAAATTAAGCGGTTCGGGCAGATGTAAGGGTTTTAATAACAGTTGATAGGATGTATACGCCGCTAGTAAAAAAAGCCCCATTCCGGCGACTAAATGCGGAAGGAATACTTTTTGCAAGACGGAAGCAAAGCCCAACATTCCTTGCGTAAACAGGTTTTGTTTGGGGGTGGCGGAAAGCGGGACGGCGTCAGTCTTCATGGCAGGCACAATGTCCGCAGCAGCCGTTGCAAACGTGCCCCGCGGATTTGCCGACGGAGGGGACCCGGTCGGACACTTTTACCACTTTTTTTAATTTTTTATCGTACACATACGTGCCGGTATTGTTTTGCATCATAAATTTATTATAGCAGTTTCGGCGGACTTATCAGACGAAAAAATGCTATAATAAATAAAAGTAAAGCGAATTGTTTTAATGTTTTTAAAAAAATATTTGAAAAGAAAAAATAAAAATGTTAAAATAATTAGGTAGTAAGAAATCCGCACCACAATTTATTGCGCCCATAGCTCAATGGATAGAGTGTCAGCCTGCGGAGCTGAAGATACAAGTTCGATTCCTGTTGGGCGCACCATTTAAAAAACCCGGTCAAAAGCCGGGTTTTTTTATTAAATAAGCTGAACTTATACGTCTGTTCTTACTCTGCGGGGGTACCCTTTTAAAAACTCGCGAAAGCAGGGGTTTGGGTGTATGGAGCGAACTTGTACGCCATTTTTTACGCTTACGTCAAAGTCGTACTACAGCGTTATAAATATTTTGAACCTCGCTTTACGACACCCGTCAGCTTGTTGGGAAATTCTAATGTTGCTGCCGTTGGGTCTTTGGGGTGATTTTGTATAATCTTTTTGTGGTGAAGGAATCATTGTGTTTCAGGGGGCGGGATGTATTAGATTCAACGATGGCGTGGCCGCAAAATATAAAAGAATATGAATATAGGAATAATATTTTTGCTTGTAGGATGTTTATTAACCGGCTTTGGATTGTACCGCCTGTTTACCTATTTCCGTTTTTTTAAAAGAGGGATTATTGTAGAGGGAAAGGTGGTAGATATTTTTTCCTTTCGCAATTCCAAGGGAGTAAGGTTGCACGCGCCCATAGTAGCGTATTCTTTGGCAGGAAAACAACGCATTACGGGAGAAATGGGCACCTTTTTCCGTCCGAAACTAGGCAAAAAAATGATAGTGGGTATTAATCCCCAAAATTTATCCCAAAGGCGCCTTAAACAAAACAGTTTTGTTTTTATACATTTGTGGCTCAGCGGGCTGGGCATCGTTTTGATTATGTCATATTTGGGTTCTCGCTTCATCACATTTCAAGGAATAATGAAATTCTTCTTTTCTTAATGAGAAACCGGGCCTGTCAAGTGAAAGTCCGCTTTAACATCCTGCTCTTTCCCAAAGAAAAGTTTCAAGCGGGAAAAATAAAATTTCACATCAGTCCTAAATAAATTAGCCACAACAACACAAAGCGTACGCACTTGGCCGGCGCGGCAACCGATAAAAATAACCAAAAATTTATTTTGCTGGCGCCCGCAATCAACATTACCGGGTCGCCAATGCCCGGCACTCCGGCCAGTAAGAGCGTAATGCGCCCGTGCTTGGCAAACAACTCCTGTGCCTTTTGCAGATATTCTTTTTTAATGGGAAACCAGGATTTTGTTTCAAACAGGCTTAAATAATGCCCCAGGCCCCAGTTAATGGCCACCCCCAGCACCGTGCCAGCACACGCGACGGCAAGCAGCTTCCACGCGGTATATTTTCCGGTGGCCATCAGGGCAAACATGACCAGCGAAGCTTGGGCCGGAACCGCCGTGGCGGACAGTATGGAAAGCCCTCCTAAAAAAAATAAAATGTGTAATTCCTGCAGCATAAGTGATACCTCTGTTTATAAATTATCAAGTTGTATTTTGTTTGACAAGGCTCTATAAGGGTTAGGTGAGAGCGTTTTCAAACGCGTTCCGCCACAGACGCAGTTTTTCGTTATACGACAGCGCGGCGTGCGCGGGGCTTGTGGAAGGAAGGGTCAGACAGGTTTTTCCGGCGTTCCCAAACGCGCGTTTGAAGTGGGCGCGGGCGGCCTGACCGTTAAAAAGCAGCGTATGAATGGCCGGATATTGGGCAAATAAAGCCGGGAAATTGTTTGGCGTAGGCTTAGAAATGTTGCCGTCCAAACTGCCTGTTCTTTCGCAGGCGGCCAAAGCGTCCCACAGGCCGGTGCGGTTAGTTAAAAGCGTATTGATTTTATCGGCGTAATTAACGGGCGCGCGCCCAGCGGCGAAAATTTCGAAAGCAATTTTCCAAAATTGGTTGTATTTATAGGCGTAGTATTCCTGCGCTTTTAAAGACGCTTCGCCCGGCATGCTGCCGATTACCAAAATGCGCGTTTGCCGGTTGACGGCGGGGGGAAAACTGTAAATCATGAGTTTGTAAAAATGAAAAACCCCGCCGAAGCGGGGTTTTTGATAAAAATTATTCGGCGATGGCAGCTTCCTGATACGGGGTAATACGAAAGCCTTCTGGCGCCGTTTCCAGTTTGCACCATGTGGGTTTGCCGTTTACGCGCAGCAGTGCGGTGACGGCGTAAATGTCTTCGGCCGGGATGTCCTCGGCGACGGTGATAATCGAGCCTTTGGCGCTGGAATTTACCGCCACCACTACGGTAATATCCTGTTTGCCCATGCGTTTACCGGCCCACATAACGGCTTCCGAGGAGTTATCCGTCAAATTGGTTATCGGGGTGCGTGCTGCGCCGGCGCGTCCGCGAGGTCCCGCAATAGAAAGCAGCAACGTGTTGGATTCACGGCCCACGTCTTTTGTCAAAAGGCCGTTTTCTAAAATATTGCGTATAGCGTCGCCATTGGTGTTCAAAGCCATCCCGCGGTAAATTAACAGACGTTGGTTTTGGAACGGAAACAGCGGCGCGGTTGTTATTTCCGCCTGAGAAACGGCGAGTTTCGTAAAATCGGCGGCGGTGAAAGCGCTGGACTGTAATAATTCCGGCCGCGGATTTTTGGGATGATATTCCGCGCCTAAATTTTTTAAATTTTCCCAAGCTTTTCTGGTAGAAACTCCCACCGAGGTTTGTAATTTGAACAGGGTGCGCTGGTTTCTGTCCACAAAGCCGGCCACCGTGGGATTAACGGCCGGCAAGGGAACGGGTTTTACGGCGGGCGCAAGTTTTACGGCGGGAGCGGCGGTTCTGGGCACATTTCTTAACGCCGCGTTTGTGGTTTTTAACATAGATTGTTCCGCCGTCATAGCTGCTTTCGTAGCGGCCGTGCCGGCTTGACGCGACGCTTGAATCCCTTTGCCGAGAGCTTGGCTTTTGGCGTTTGTTGCACTAAACGCGCAGAAGATGCAAATAAAAAAGGTAATAATTCTGTTCATGTTTTTATTATATGTAAATGAGCGGTGAAAAAAAAGGGTCAAAAGACCTATTTTTTTGTAGGTCTTGGAAATGTTAAGATAAGGCTATGGAAAATTTTATGGTTATTTCTAGCCCGCTGGGTCTGCTTGGACTGACGGAAGAGGCGGGGTTTCTTACGCGCGTGGAATTCGGGGCGGATCAGGCTTTGGCGCAAGCGGATACGCCTCTTTTGCGTCGTGCGGCGTTGGAACTGTCGGAATTTTTTGCGGGTAAACGCAAGACGTTTGATTTGCCTCTTCGGCCATCGGGGACGCCTTTTCGTTTAAAAGTATGGCGGGCGTTATGCCAAATCCCGTACGGACAAACCTGCAGTTATGCGGAATTGGCGCGCCGGGTGGGAAACATAAAGGCTTGCCGGGCCGTAGGCGGGGCCAATCACCATAATCCCATTCCCATCATTATTCCGTGCCACCGCGTGGTGGGAGTGGACGGCGGTTTAACCGGGTACGGCGGCGGGGTTGATAAAAAACAGTTTTTGTTGGATTTGGAACAACGTTTTAAATAAGGAGTTTTTATCTATGCAAAACAAAATGGAACTATTGGCAAAAATTGGTTTATTGCCGTCGGCGGAATTGATGCACGCGGCTGGCGCGGTCCCGCTTGCGGACGCGTTGTTAAAAGCGGGCGTACCGTGTGTGGAGCTGATATATAACGACCAAGCGGCGCGCGCACTGGAACTGTTGGCGCAAGAACGGCCGGATTTTGTTGCCGGAGTGAATGCGCGTATGCGGGAAGATGCCGTTTCGGCCCAACAGGCGGGTGCGGCGTTTATTACGGGAGAAGGCGCCACATTGGATGAATCTATCCTGCCCGGCGGTCGGGTGACGGTTGGAGCCGATTTGATTGCCGCGCGCGATTGGCCGCAGGTGACGCGCCGTGTCAACGATGCGTTGCTGAAATTTTTGGATTTTGGTTTGCGCCATGTGGGCATTAACAGTAAAGACGAAGCAGAATCTTCGGCCACGGCGTCTGCTTTTGAGCGGATTTTTGGGTTTGCCAAAGAGGACCGCGGCGGCGCGTATTTCGCGGGTGATATTATTGAGGTGATGAAAAAGCCGTTTTACGGTACGCACGGGCATATTGCCGTTTCTACGGCTGACGCCGGCTGTGCGGCGCGGTATTTGGAGACGTGCGGCGTCAAATTCAACTGGGCGAGCGCCGGCTATAATCCCGACGGCCGCCTGCGCGTGGTGTATTTGCAGGACGAAATCGGCGGGTTTGCTGTGCATATTTTGCAAAAATAGTATAAAAATCAGCTTGCCGGGTGACGCGCGGCGGTTTAGGCTTAGCGTATCACTCAGCAGGGGGTAAACAGTATGAAAAAAGTGTTAGTAGTTTTGGTTGTAGGCGTTGCGTTAGGCTTGGTTGCCTGTCGCGCCCAAAAACAGGATGTTTCCGTAAAAGTAGCCGCCCAGGATGTTTATGAGGGCGTATTGCCCGCCGGTTCGGGCCCGGGCATTAAAACCACGCTTACGTTGGGGCCGGGCAACTCGTTTGTGCAGGTGTCCGAGTATTTGGGCGAACCCGACGGCGTATTTATGGATACCGGCCGCTTTACCCAGGAAGGGGATATTATCACTTTGCAGATGGAAGACGGTCCGGCTTATTATATGCTTAAAGAAGATTCCGTTGTCCGCTTAGGGGCGGACCAACAGCCCGTGACCGGTGCGCTTGCTCCGTATTACGTGCTTGAGAAAAAATAAAAGGAAGTAATCAATTTAAACGCTCTTGTCCGGCGTTTGCGCGCGAAGCAGTTGTTCCATCAGCTCAGCCGCGCAGGCAATCATCCCGGCACAAGGGCGTTTTTTGTAGTATTGTTCCGAGCGCGGTTCGGGCGTGGGATCTTGCGCTCCCGCAACTCCCAGCAGTTCCCGGCAAATAATGGAGCCATTTTTTTCTTTAAATTGCGACGCTAATTTTTGTACCAACGCATAATGCGCTGCTTTAGCGGAAGCGTCTCTGGGGTCCGCTGGGCCGTATTTAAGCCCGGCGGCCAGCAATAACCCGCTGAACGCACCGCATACTTCGCGCAGGCGGCCCATCCCTCCGCCGAAGGAGGACGCAACTTTGGCCGCCATTTCTCTATCCAGGTTCAGCTCGTCGGCAAACGCCAAAAGCACCGCTTGCGCGCAACTGTAACCATTTTTAAATAATTCCACCGCTTGTTCACCTTTTGTCATATTTTTATTATAGGATTTTGCGGCTCGTTAGAGTAGGGGGACCTATACAAAAATAGGTCCGTCGGTCGGAGAGAAATAGGTCTTTTGGGCCTGGATTTTTGGCGGTTTTCAATCTATAATATAAATATGAAAAAACTTATTTTATTCTCTTTTTCTTTTATTTGTATGCTTGTTCATTCCCTGCCGGCGCAGGCGCAGGGCTCCAAATTGATTGGAGTCGGAAGCAAAGTTGGTACAGTCGCCACAAAAGGGACTTCCGCCGCTTTGCGCAAATTACCCGTGGTAAAGGCTCCTACTGTACGTCCTGTTTCCGTGCCCGTTATGCCTGCACCCGCGTCGTCCGTTTCAAGAGCGGTGTCGGGCTCAGTCGTAAAAGCGCCCCAGGTTCCGGCGGTGGCTGTATCTCCGGACGCGTCTACTATTCATAGACTTGAACAGAGTGTGCAAAATCTGCGGAAAGAAAATTCCCAGTTAAAAGCTGCGTTGACCCAAATGGTCGCGCATCCGTCTTTACGCCATGCCACGTTCATGGCGGAAGAAACCACCGATCGCCCCACCAATCCGTTTTCAGGTACCGTTTTTAAAACTGTTTATAACGGTGAAGAAGAAATCTTCGGCGTAGTGGCCTCTCATGCGATTGCCCAGTCCACTCTCGACCGCGCTTTACACCGTCATTTCACGATGAGCGTTTTCGACGGCGAAAAAATGGTAAAAATGCCCGCCGAAATTGTACAGCTTTCTTCGCCCAGCATGTTGGATGTGGCGTTGGTTAAATTTTCGCCGGAAGCGGAACCGTTGTTTCATCCGCTGCGTATTAGCGAAGGCCCCGTTCAACTGGGCGAAACGCTTTCTTCCCAAGGTTTTGCCGGGAATAAAGACGTAAACATTCCGGAACGTAAAATTACCAAAGTAACGCCGCTTTCCGTGCGCACCACGTTGCCTATTGCGCGCGACGAGCGCCCCGGTTTGTGTGGCAGTGCCGTGGTAAACGGAAATAAAGAGTTGGTGGGTATTCATACCGGCAGTACGTACGACCGGCAAGACGCCCAATTTGACGTCGGCTACGCTACGAACGCTTCCTTTTTAAATAAACTGGTGGAAGCGTATCATAACGGGGGAAATGCCACTTTCCCGCTTATTTTAAACGGCCGCGAAATTATTCCGTTAAACGTAGACGAATATATTTCTTATGTTTCGTTCCAAGATGCCGAAGGAAAACAGCTGTGGCAGAAAGGGTTTGACAGTAAATTCTCTTACAGCCAGGTTCAGGAAATGTTGGAGATTTATTCTCCCCGTTATATAATGGTTACCGTGCGCCGCGCCGCATGGGATCCGAAAAACCCGGAAATCTTGTCGGAAAACCGCTCTTCTCGCGACTTGAGCAAAGTTACCTATAAGTATGATTGGGAGTCGGGAGAAGTGGTATCCGTTACGAGAGCAAAAGACAAAGCCCGCAGATAAATCTTTTTTTGCAACTATAAAAACGCCCCGAATATTTTTCGGGGCGTTTGTTGTTAGAGGGGGGATTATCGGGTGTTTGCGGCGAGTGCTTGTTTTAAAGCATTAGCCAGTTGGTCGGCGCAGGATGTCCCTTTTCCGCCGCAGTCGTTGCCGGCGAGCAAGTGGATTGTTTCGCGTGCGTCTTTTCCTTCCACCAGTTTTCCGATGGCCAATAAATTGCCCGGGCAACCGCCGATGAATTGTACGCGGTGGATTTTGTCTTGTTGGTCAAGTTCAAAGCGTATTTCGCGGGAACAGACTCCGGCGGTTTGATAAGTGTATGCGGTCATGTTTTTTATCCTTATATATTAATGTATGAATATTGTAACTTATATTAATGGATAAAGAAAATGCTTGACGTTTTTATTAAAAAATGATTTAATAAATACATAAGCTGATACTGATTGTCGACGGAAAAATAAAAAGCTTGACAAATTTTCAGTAAATATGCTTTAATAAAAAGGTAGCCAAAAGCAGGCGCAAAAAAGTTTGCAAAAAATAATTTTAAAAAATGTTTGACAAACTTTTAAAAATATGCTTTAATAAAAGAGTAGTGATTGACAAGCCGAGTAGTTGAAGTTAAAG
>CAYUAA010000002.1:0-35231 GCA_964442585.1 uncultured Elusimicrobium sp.
AGGTAAAACCTTCCGAACCCCCGGCATAGCCGGGGGCTTGCGGGGGCCAGTCAAGCCCAGGCCCTGGGCTCCCAGATTGTCCGCGCTCTTTTGATTAGTTAAGCCACACTATTTCGGACAGGTTGCCAACTAATGGACAGCACGCCTTGCCGGGGGCAGGCAAGCTAGGCGGTGCTCTTTTGATTAGTTGAGCTGCCTTGTTTTGGACATATTGCTAACTGCTAAAAAGCAAACTGGGCCGCACGATTATATAAAAACCCAATAAAAAAACACCCCGGCATTGTCGGGGTGCTTTTTAATGGTATCGTTCAGGAAAACAGTTCTTTAAAAAAACTCTTCTTTCCGCCCGTTTCTTTGGCAAGCTCTTCCAACAGTTCTTTTTGGCGGGCCGTCGGTTTCTTTGGCACCTCAATTTTTACATTGACGAGCAAATCGCCAAAACCTTTTTTGCCCAACTTCGGCATGCCGTTACCCTGCATTTTTAAGACGGAACCAAACTGCGTACCTTTGGGAATCGTCAGCTCCACCTCTTTGCCTTCAATCGTAGGAACTTTAATACTGCCGCCCAATACCGCCTGCGGATAGGTAATCTGCGCATCCAAAATCAAATTGTCGCCTTCGCGGCGGAAAATTTTGTGTTCTTTTACGCGCACTTCTACATACAAATCCCCAAAGCCGCCGCCGTTTTGGCCGATATCACCTCCGTTGGAAACGCGCAGCGTAATGCCTGTACGCACGCCGGAAGGAATTTTAACGGTGATTTTTTCTTTCACACGTTTGACGCCCGAACCGCGGCAGGCAGAACACGGGGTTTCCACCACGGAGCCTTTGCCTGCGCAGTCGGGACAAACTTGGCGCATGCTAAAAAAGCCCTGCGAATACGTCACCGTGCCCGTACCACGGCACGAAGCGCACGTTTTACGCTTGCTGCCCGGGGCCGCGCCGGAACCATCACATTCGGAGCAATTTTCCAAGCGGGTATATTCCACGGGAATTTCTTTGCCGCTGAAGGCTTCCTCTAACGTCAGCGTAACGTCCAGTTTTAAGTCTTCGCCGCGAGTAGCGCGAGGAGTGCCGCCTCTGTGCGCTCCGCCAAAACCACCGCCAAAAATATCGCCAAATACGGAACCGAAAATATCGTTAATATCTCCGAATCCGCCAGCGTTAAACCCGCCGAATCCGCCGCCACTCTTCAAACCGTCGTGGCCGTATTGATCGTAAATATGTTTTTTTTGCGGATCGGAGAGGATGGAAAAAGCCTCGTTTACTTTTTTAAATTGTTCTTCCGCCGCTTTATCGCCGGGACAGCGGTCCGGGTGGCACTTCATAGCCTGACGGCGAAACGCGGATTTAATTTCCACTTCGGTGGCGGTGCGTTCAACGCCCAGGATTTGGTAGTAATCTTCTCTGATATAGGTAGACATAGTGTTAACTCAATAGATTTGTTTTTTATATTTTATTAAATTTTACCCCTGTCCTGCACAAACGCCCGTTCTCCCACGCATACGCGCGGCAATTATGCTATAATGTATATACAAATTAAGGGAGAGTAACTCTCCCCGCCGGGTTGGAGACAACACGGACGGGAGTGTTTTCTCTTTATTTGGTATAATAAAACTATGTACGCAATCATTGAAACTGGTGGAAAACAGTACTGGGTAAAACCCGGTCAAGATCTGCAGGTTGAAAAGCTGGAAGCGGAAGCCGGTGCCACGGTAGAACTGAAAGTTCTCTGGGCCGCTGACGAAGAAGGTACCTCGGCAGATACCAAGGCCAATACGGCCAAGGTCACCGCTCAAGTGGTAAAACATTTGAGAGGTCCCAAAATCCGCGTCTTTAAGAAAAGACCGAAAAAAGGTTACGAAAGAACCATCGGCCACAGACAGGATTTGACGCAAATCAAAATCACGGATATCCAGTTCGCTTAATTGGGAGACTAAACTATGGCACATACAAAAGCTCAAGGTTCTTCCTCCAACGGAAGAGACAGCCACGGCCAGCGTTTAGGCATTAAACGCTACGGCTCCCAGTTTGTGAATGCTGGGGAAATCATCGTTCGCCAACGCGGTACCAAATTCTTGCCCGGTACCAACGTTACCAGAAGCAGCGATGACAGCCTCTTCGCCCGCGTAGCGGGTATCGTCACCTTCGAATGGGTGAAGAGAGGCAAAAAACAAATTTCCGTGTACCCCAAAGTTGCGGAAACGAAAGAAGCTAAAGAGCCCGCCAAAAAAGCCGCCGCTAAACCGGCCGCTAAAAAGCCCGCCGCCAAAAAACCGGCTGCGAAAAAGGCTCCCGCCAAAGCTAAAAAAGCTGACGCGGCCAAATAACGGCTTCACAGTTTAAAAAGCGGCAGGATTCGTCCTGCCGCTTTTTTTGTAATAACCCTTTTTTGCGCGAGCCAAACACCCGGCCGCCCATTATACTAACCATATGAGGAAAGACGAACTGCACGTTTCGCAGGACAATTGGACGTATACCTGCACCAACACTTCCGCCCGCGCCAAAGTAAAACGCGCCCGGACAAAAGCCAAGCGGAGTCTTTCCAAAAAACTGCTTGCCAAAGAGCTGCAAGCCCAGTAACTTTTTATTTTACATACCGGCGGATCAACCGCCGCGACAGAGGACATTATGCAATCGGGAAGCTTTTTAGACCGTGTTAAAATTTACGTTACCGCCGGTAAAGGCGGCGACGGCTGTTTATCTTTCCGCCGCGAAAAATTCATCGAATTCGGCGGCCCCAACGGCGGCTGCGGCGGACGTGGCGGCGACGTTATCCTGCAGGCCGAACCCAATTTGACCACACTTTTGGAACTGGCCTATAACCCGCACATTGAAGCCCAAAACGGTGAAAAGGGCGGCACGTACAACAAAACGGGCCGCGCGGGGGAAGATAAAATCATCCGCGTGCCATGCGGCACCATTGTAAAGCAAGACGGCCGTGTAATTGCGGATTTAACCGTCCCCGGCCAGCAATTTACCGTCGCGCGCGGCGGCATGGGCGGACGCGGCAACCAATCTTTTAAAACGCGCAACAATACCGCCCCGCATATCGCCGAAAACGGCCAGCCCGGCGAAGAAGTGACGCTGGTATTGGAGCTTAAAGTACTGGCGGACTTGGGGCTGGTGGGATTCCCAAATGCGGGCAAAAGTACGTTTTTAAGCCGCATTTCTGCGGCGCGTCCGCGCATTGCGGATTATCCGTTTACAACGCTTAACCCGAATCTGGGCATTACGCTGCATAAAGGCATCAGTTTTGCCACGGCCGACATTCCCGGTATTATCGAAGGAGCAAGCGAAGGCAAGGGCCTCGGGCACCAGTTTTTAAAACATATCGAGCGCACGCGCGTATTGCTGCATTTAGTGGATCCGGACGGTTTTGACGGCATGAGCGCGGAAAAATCCGTCAAAGTAATTGAAGAAGAACTCAAAGCGTTTGATAAAAAGCTGTTTGCCAAACCGCGCATTATCGTGGTAAATAAAATGGATTTGCCCGAAGCCAAAAAGGCTTACGAAATCATTAAAAAGAAATTTAAAAAACACAAAGTGATGCAAATGTCCGCCGCTACGGGCGAAGGCGTCGACAAAGTGCTCGACGAAGTGGTAAAAATCCTGGCCGCTACGCCGGTGGAACCGCCCGTGATTGAAGAAAAAACGGCAGCTACGCACAAAGTGGAACCAATTTTCTCCATCGAACGCGACGAAAACGACGTCATTCACATCACTGGGAAAAAAGTGGTGGAATTTATCGCCATGACCAACTTCAACCAACCCGAAGCGGTGGCACGTTTACGTGGCATCTTCAAAAAAATCGGGTTGGAAAAAGCCCTCCTCAAATACGGAGTGCAAGACGGCGACACGCTGATTGTCGGCGGCCGCGAATTTGAATGGAACGGCGATTTTGACGAAGAAGCCCCTAACTCGCCCGACCACGCCGGCTATAAACGCCGTGAAACCAAAGCCGAACGTTTGGCTAAACGTAAAGCCAGAAGAGAAGGCAAAAAGTAAACACTATCAAATATAAAACCCCGCGGGCTTTTAGGCCGCGGGGTTTTTAAATCGAAAATTTATTTACCCGAGTTTTTAGCCACATCACGTACAAGATTTACAATATCCGCATAATTGCGGCGGGATTTGCGCGCCAGGGCAGGATAAGAATCCGTCCAATCCAACTTATAATAATCGCTGCCCATTACATCTTGCATAAATTTGACGGTACGTTTATCAAATACGGGGAACATAAAAAATTCTTTCGTCTGTGCGGCCTGGTTTAATCCGGCGCGCGTGGTGGAAGTTAAATTGCCCGAAATAATACCCACCAGTTCGCCCGTATTAGTCATCACACCCGAACCGCTCATTCCCTGAATCACGCCGAAATTTTCCGTATACGCAAAGCTCAAATCGTTTACATAGTGCACCGGATGGATATTCTTTTTAACGCGGCGTTTGCCGCCAAAAATGGCTATTACCGAAATACGCCCTTTCAGCAAAAAATTCCCCTCGCCAAATAACACAAGCCGCGGGAACACCGGGCTTTGAATATGCCGTAACTGGCTGGCCGCCTGGCGGTTTTTATCCAAAAACGCGGCAAAAGTTTGAGAGGGAACGGCTACATTCTGCGTACCGCGACGGTAATACGTCAGAGGAGTGCGGTCTAAATCCAACCGAAAGAGCGCCAAATCGTTTAGGGCCAGTGCTCCGGGAGCATAATCCGGGTGAATAAATACAACGGGTTTTTTGGCCGAATGTTGTACGGAAGCGCGCGCGGAGAGAGGCTGTTCCAGCAAATCCACCTCCAGCGTACATCCTTTATCGCACAGCGGGGTAACACAGTGCGCCGCCGTGGCAAACCAACGCCGCCCAATGCGCGTGGCCTGGCACTTGCCGGCCGCCGTGCCTCCCTGCGGGAAAATATAATACTCAAACGTATGGGAAAAGTCATCCTTTGTGGCGTGTTTGTCTTCATCCGTTACGCTGATAATGCTTACTTGCGCACACAACACAGCCGCCCAACACCAAATCAGCCCCGTCAGCATAAGTTTTTTCATGGAAACATTATACCAGTTTTCCCTCGCCAAACACCCGGCCAAACACTTTTGGACAAAAAAATAACGGATAAGAAGATTCTTATCCGTTATTTAAATCAGGTTCCGGCTTATTTATCTGGCAGCAGTGCGGAAAAAGTTCCCCTTCACGTTGCGCGCCAACTGCACGCGCCCCATGGTTTTATCCGCTTGCACCAACACGTTTTTGGCGTTGGGTTTAATCATATTTTCAGAAGAACCGAAAATATCGCCCTGTTTAATAAGCCCCAACTGGCCGTGATTGTTAATTTGCACTTCCAGTTTAAGCGCCCCGTCCAAACTTTCGGCAAGTAAATCTTCTTCGCCCATGGTAAACGCAAGCGGGAATTTAGGATTCACCACGCGTTTAATGGCCACGGGAACGTCCGCCTCGTTTTTGACGATAATGGCGCAGGAATTATTGTCGGATTCCGCCATACGGACCAACCGATCCGGCACAGTTACAGTACCGGAAATGTTAAAACGTCCTTCGCTTACGGAACGGGCCACGCAAAAAGCGCATGTAATTACGCTGGCAGCGGCCGCTGCAACCAAGATTTTCTTCATAACTATATTTTACTCTTTTCGCAAAACCTTTGGCAAGGCTGCTTTTTTACATTATAGGGTAATTTTAACTTTTTTCAAGCCCCGGATGAACCGGGCAAAAAAGGGACCCGCAAAGGCCCCTTTCATTATACCAAAACAACTTATTGCTTAAAGAAACCCCACAGGTTGGCGTTGTACACCCATCCTTTGCACTGGCCGGCCTTGGCGTCGGCCGGGTCGTCCACTACTTGGATCCAGTTACCTTTTTTGGCCAAGTATTTAAAAGGATACCCCTTTTCCACCGTGCAGGCGATTTCCGCGCTGGCGGAAGGTTCTTTGCGCACGTTCAAGTCCACCTTGGCAGCCATGCCGCCGTTGGGACTTAACAAATCGGCCGAAATCCAACCACTGAAACCTTCAAAATCTTTTACGAGCACCCAGCTTTTGTCTTCATTGGTTTTTACCATGATAACAGGCGTATATTTCCAGGCGTACCATTTAATGGAGCACTTGGTGCCGGCGCAAGAGCGAATGTTGGCTCTTTTGGCGTTAACGCTGGCGTATTTCTGCGCGAAGACGGGCGCACCCGCAAAAGTCAAAAGCGCAATTAAAGCGATAATTTTTTTCATGTACCTTCTCCTTACCAAAGGCTAAAAAACATTACCCCCAAAGTATAGCAATATTTTCGCCAAAAGCGCAATTTTTTCGCATTTTACGCGCCCTCCAAAAAAGATATAATAAAGGAAAATCACGTTTTGGAGAACATATGAAACAACAAGTGGAAGAAGTAATCGGGCAAATCCGCCCTATCCTGCAAGCCGACGGCGGGGATATCCAGCTTATCGGCGTTGACGAAAAAACCGGCATCGTAACCGTAGGCCTGCGCGGCCGCTGCGGCAGCTGCCCGCACGCGCAAATGACGCTGCAAGCCGTTGTGGAAAAGAAAATTAAAGAACTCGTCCCCGGCGTAACGGCGGTGGAACGCGTTTAAATGCCCAAAATCGATTTGCATACTCATTCAGACTTTTCGGACGGCACCTGCTCGCCCGAAGAGGTGGTGCACGCGGCCCTAAAATCCGGCGCAAACGTTTTTGCGCTGACCGACCACGATACCACCGACGGAGTACGCCGCGCCGAAATCGTATGCAAAGAACACCGCATTTTATTCACTCCCGGGGTTGAAATCAGCACCCGGGAGCATGACCATTTGCATTTTACCGGATATAACCTGGACTTAAATAACCCCGAGTTCCAAGCCTTTTTGGCGCAAAACCGCGAAAACCGCAAAAACCGCATCCGCCAAATCATCCGCCAGCTGCAAACCGCGGGCGTAACCATTACGGAAGAGGATGTGTTTAAACGAGCCCCCAACACCGTTTCCCGCGCGCACGTGGCCGACGCACTGAAAGAAAACGGCATCGTGCCCTCCCGCCAGGAAGGATTCCGCCGTTATTTGGTGCAAGGACAGCCAGGCTACGTTCCCTCCGCGGGCGTAAGCGCCATTGAAGCCATCCAACACATCAAACGCGCCGGCGGCGTGGCCGTCATCGCGCATCCCGGCATTGTAGCCGAACATTGGAACTTTCCCGCCTGGACGGAAGCCGGACTGGACGGAGTAGAAGTATTTTATCCCGCCCATACGTTTTCCATGAAACAGGATCTGCTGGCCCTCACCCGCAAATACGGGCTGTTGGCAACGGCCGGTTCCGACTATCACGGCCCACGCGCCGGACGGATTACCACCCCCGGAATGCAAATCCCGGAACCTCATTACAACAAGCTGTTACGCAAATTGTTTAACCGATAAATTATGATGTTAAAACCCAAATTATTGACGCTTCTAAAAAACCGCCCCGAAGATTTTACTTCTTCCCGGATTTTGAAAGATTTAAGCGCGGGCCTGGTTGTGGCCTGCGTGGCACTGCCGCTTTCCATCGCCCTGGCGATTGCCTCCGGCGTTACGCCCGAAAAAGGCTTGATTACCGCCGTCGTGGCCGGATTTTTAATTTCACTTTTGGGCGGAAGCCGCGTACAAATCGGCGGGCCGACGGGCGCATTTGTCGTTATTGTATACGGCATTATCGAAAAATTCGGCGTGGCCGGCCTGCTAACCGCCACCATTATGGCCGGGATTATTTTAATGCTAATGGGCCTTTTAAAATTCGGCGCGTTTATTAAGTTTATCCCCTATCCCGTAACCACCGGGTTTACCAGCGGCATCGCCGTGGTATTGTTTTCTACGCAAATTAACGACTTTTTTGGTATGGGGCTGACAAAACTGCCCAGTGAATTTTTTGCCAAATGGTCCGTTTATTTACACAATCTGGGGCAGATTAACTGGGTGACGTTGGCTATCGGCCTGCTGACACTGGCTATCATCATTTTTTGGCCTAAAAAATGGCGTGTATTCCCGGGATCCCTGGCGGCACTCATCATCACCACGCTCCTTGTAAAATTCGCCCATTTGGACGTGGCAACCATCACCTCTACTTTCGGCCAAGTGGACGGAACGCTTGTCATGCCGCACATGCCCGGAGAAATCAGCTTGGAAGTGGTACGCAAACTACTGCCAGCCGCGTTTACGATTGCGTTTTTGGCCGGTATTGAAAGCTTACTGTCCGCCGTAGTGGCTGACGGTATGATCGGCAAACGCCACCGCTCCAATATGGAACTGGTAGCCACCGGCGTAGCCAACGTGGCCTCGGGCCTATTTGGCGGCTTGCCCGCAACGGGCGCCATCGCCCGCACTGCAGCCAACATCGAAAACGGCGGCCGCACGCCGATTGCCGGCATGGCGCATGCAGTATTTTTGCTGATTATGATGCTGTGTCTGATGAAATACATCGGCCTTATTCCCATGACGTCGTTGGCAGCTATTTTGTTCCTGGTGGCATACCGCATGAGCGACTGGCGTTCTTTCACCGCCTTATTTAAAGCTCCGGCCAGCGATATCGCCATTTTGCTGACAACATTCACGCTTACCGTGGTGGAAGATTTGGTGGTGGCCATTGAGTTTGGCCTCGTACTGGCCGCCGTCCTGTTTATGAAACGCATGAGCGACGTGTATCAAATTAAAAATACGGACGACGATTTGTTCGACGAAGTACGCCGCAAAGACGATATCGACACCAAAATTATCGCCAAACACGTAAGCGTCTACGAAATTAACGGACCGTTCTTCTTTGGTGCAGCCAATAAATTTTTAGACTCATTGGAACATCACAAAGACTGCAAAGTGCTGATTTTGCGCATGCGCAGCGTGCCTGCTATCGACGCGACCGGCTTCCACGCGCTGGAACGTATTTACGACCGCTGCCAAAAAGACGGAGTACAGTTAATTCTGTCTCACGTACAAAAACATGTACTGAAAACCTTGGAAAAATACGGGTTTATCCAAAAATTGGGCGAAGACCATATCTGCAAAAATATCGATGCTTCGCTCATGCGCGCCGAATCCATTGTAAGCGGCCGCCAACACTTCTTGGAATAACAGTTTAACCCCTATGCCAAGCCCCCGGCGATCGTACCGGGGGCTTTTATTTTGCTCAAACCCCGCGGGCAGCGCATCCAGGTCTCCCCTCACGTTATCCGGCTTAATACAATAACCAACGGCATGTGATTTGCCGCAAAACTCCCCGCGCCCGGAACCAGCCGGCCTAACAATCCGCGGTTTAAAAGCCCGAAACAGACTCAAACGTGATTATAAAAAAACCCCGGCAAATTGCCGGGGTTTTACATTCAAACTTTAAAACTTAGTGGGCGGGAGCGGCATTGTCCAAATTACCGGGAGTATTGTTTCCGCCACGGGAGAAGAGGTTTTTCACTTTTTTCCACAAGCGGGAACCTTCATACTTGGCTACCTGCACCACCGTCGAGTTGGCAAGCATGCCGGGCGTTAACGCCACACTGGCTGCTACGGCCGCGCCGGCGATAGCCAAGTCCAAACCGGGGACTCCCGTCGCATTTACCAACCAGCGCATCGGGAACGACATAACCGCCGCAGCCGGCATGGTGTAGTTGATTAAGAGCGAAATCTCGCGTTTGTATTTGGGGTATAAGCCCGTCATATATTCATACATCTGCGAGAAGAAGTTACCCACCCCAAAGCTGGCAATTACTGCACCGGTCATCAGCTGGGAGATGCTGTCGCCCGCCGTGGCCATCATCGCGGTGCCGCCGACGGAGAACGCGGAGGATAACGCATACATACTGCCGCCGCTTAAATACCGGCTGATTAAGTTACCCAAAATGCGGCCGCCGGACATGGAACCATATAAGGTAAGCGCCGTCAGCGCGTTGGCGAAAGTTCCTTCGCCCACCACTTCGTGCATGGCAAACGCGAATCCGTTGGATACGCTCAGTTCATGCATGGTGGCAAGCGCCATACCGATAATGCCAGGAGTTAAATGTTTCAGTTTCAAGACGTCGAGCAAATTGACGTTGCGGTGGCCAAGCGCGTCAAATGCTTTTTGCAATTCGCCGCTCACTTCTTCCGCGCGCACCGCCGGCATGCCTTGCGCCAACAACGATTTCTGCAACGCCTGTACCGCTTCGGCTTCGTGTTCGCGGGTTAATTTTTTACCGTCGCCTTTTTTATTACGCACTTCAACGGCGGTTAAAGAATCAATTTTTTCGTTCAATTTTTTAGCCAAAGCCGTCATTTCTTTCGACTCCGCGGCCAACTGCTCGGCCGGCAGAACGGACATACCGTCAAAAGCTTGAGCCAACGTTTCTTTAAACTGGTTTTCCACCGCGCTCATATTCATGGGGAACGCGTCTTTATAAGCAGTTTTACTCAGTTTCCACGCGCTCAAACCCGCCCAGAGGGTGTATGGTACGTAGCTGGCGGAAAAGTCCAAACCGGGGTTGACGCCAAATAACAATTCGCTGGTTTTGTTTACCAACCACGGATACATTAAGAACAACATCGTACCCACGTTTTTGAACATGCTGGCCGTTTGGAACAATGCACCGTCGCGGACCGCGCCTTTTTGGAATTTAGCCACTTCTTTGGCACGTTTAACTAAGTAGGCCATATTGGGCACTTCCGTGGTCATGCCCGGTTTAACCGCTTTCTTTTTGAAAGAGTCTGTCGGAACGATTTTGCCGCGGTTGGCGCTGATTAAAATGTTCTGTACAAAGCGCGTAATATTCGTACCGGTGGCAATTAATACGCTGGAAAGAATAAACCCGGCCGTTTGCAGGCTGGTCATCGCGCCGTCGCCCAAGCCGCCGTACAGGCCGCTTAACAACGCGCTCAAACCGCCAGCCACAAAGAAACCCATACCCCAGCGGGCCACCACGGCTTCACCGTAGCGTTTCAACAAAGGATGGACAAAACCCATCATCACGGGAAGAACGTTGTTAATACCCAACATAATCATACTGGAGGAAGATTCGCCCAATTCAGTGCGGGAACTGAGTTCCGGCGCGGTCGTTTTACCCAAGCCGATTTGCAGCGAAGGAACAGACATCGTCAAAAGAGAAGTTTTGTTGCTGGTGGAATGCACCTGCAGAGAGAACGGTTTTCCGTCCGCTTGCATGATTTTGGTCCAGTATTTGCTGTCTTCTTTCGGGAGGCGGATGTAATAATCTTTCAGCAGGGTGCGTTCGCCGGAGGCCGCATCCACAAACCACACGCCGCCGTCGGCGTCCGCCACCAAGTGGCCGTCCGCAGCGGGCACGAGAGAGGCATCCACGTCCGCCGTCATATATGGAGCGGACGCGCCTTCGTTATACACTTTCAACGTGCGCACTTTATAGCGGCGGTTGGGAGTTTTTTCCAATTTCACGCGCAGGGGGCGGGGCATATCCAGTATTCTGGCCCCATTGCCCAGGCGGAACAATTGACCGCCGGCATTAGGCATTTCAAAGAAAAAGTGATCCATTTGGCCGGGAGCCAACTGCAAGTTGCGCAGTTCGAAAACGTGGTCTTTGGAAAGCACGACCCGGTTGTAACCGGCGGTTTTGATAGAAGAGTCAATCGTAATGTCCACATTTCTTAAAATGCTTTCCACGCCGCCTTCGCCTTCTACGGTCAATTTAAATCCGTCTTCGGCCACTTCGGCGGGGACGGCGGACGGACCGGCGTTAATCCAGGAATCGGTTTCTACGCCGGTGGAAACACGGCGCGCTTCATAAACCGGGCGGACGGTGTTTTCGTGCAGGCCGGGTTCTTCAGGCACTTG
The DNA here is from genome assembly GCA_964442585.1 of uncultured Elusimicrobium sp. GTDB lineage: Bacteria > Elusimicrobiota > Elusimicrobia > Elusimicrobiales > Elusimicrobiaceae > Avelusimicrobium. Next base: position 11,798 of record CAYUAA010000002.1, read on the forward strand.
AGCGCGCGCGGCTTTCTTTTTACCGAACAAATTGCGCAGGCCTTGGTAACCTTTCTTAACCATGGCGGCCATTTCAAAAACGGGAATGCCGCTGTAAAGCATGCCGGAGCGGGACGAAGCGGCGGGTTTATTTTTGGCTAAAAATTGTACAGAACCTTCCGTAGCGGCGGCAGGTGCGGAGGAGGCGGTGGCGGACAGTTCCACCGGGGCGAGCGTTAAATCGGCCGCGGGGATTTGGACCGTAACCAACGGATCGGCCAATTTAAGGGCCGGCTGGGCGGAGGCTTTTTCCACAGCGGCGGAAGCCGGGTGGGAACCTAACGCCATCCAGTTTTCCGTAGCAGCGCGGCTGAAATCGGCGTTTATAGCGTTGGATTCCATACCTTGACGCAAAAATTCGCGCATGCCGGAAGAAGGCTTTTGGGGTGTGGCAGAGCGGGAAACGTTCAGCTCTACGGGCAGGCGGTGCGCTTCGGTATAAGCGGCCAATTCGCTCCAGAAGAAATTGTCGGAAGCATTTTCTTTGGCCCAAGCAGTAAATTCTTTATAAGCACCCTGGCGCAGAAGACCGCGCGCAGTGATGGCGGCGGCAACGTCTTCAAAAGCGGAGCCTTTGGCTTTTTTATAGAAAGAGAGCAGTCTGCCGGCGTCTTTTTTTGTACCCAGCAAGCCTAAAGCGGCCGCGTCGGAGAGCGCGTCGCGGCAGGCGAACAAATCTTTAAAAGCGTCGGACTGGGCGTCCTGCGCGGCGGCAAGCGCGCCGTCGAAAGTTTTACCGGAAAAAGAAGCAAAAGCTTTAGAGGAGGTTTCCAAATCCGTGCGGAAAAAACCGACGGCTTTGGCTTGGGGATCGGGTAAAACGTGTTTTTCAAGCGACAGGGTAACGAATTCGTTGCGCAAAAGAGGAGCGCGTTCGCTCAACGAAGGAACGGACAAAATGCGTTCCGCCAAGCCCTGACGCACGCCCTGGTTCAAAAGGGCGCGGATCGCCACCGCGGAATACACCGGGCGTTGCGCGCGCGCAACGGCGCGAACTTTCTGCGTCAACGAAGGCGCCGACATCGCTTCTTTGCCAACGCGGGACAACCCCTTGCCAGCAGAACGCATAACCTGTGCAACGGACGGGCTGACGCTGCTAAGCAAGAGAGAAAAGCTGAGTAATAAAGATAACAATGCTCTCATAAAGTCTCCTCTACCATAGTATTGCAAATAAACTGAAAAAAAGGTAGGGCCAAAAGACCCAGGAAATTCTGGTTTTTGGCCCTACTGAAAAATGGGACTGCATGATACGTCAAACAATTCTTACAAATCGGCCGGCGGGATTGCAAAACCGCCGAAGGCAAAAAACGGAAAAGAGAAGTCCGCCCCGTCGTCTGCGGTTTTATCCGCTGGGGCAAGCACTGACACGCAAGTTGTAACGTTTTGGCGCAGCACATAAAAGGCTCCTTTTATCCGTCTCCACTTTTATTTTAGTAAACTTTGAGAGCCTAAACAACAAAATAAAAGGCCCATTTTTTATATAGGCCTTTTAGGTTAGAAATCTGTTTTTTCATTCACACACACCGTCTACCGGCGGTATTTTTCCGCCAACGCGCGCGCCGCGCACGGCGGCACCCAGCGCGATACGTCCGCCCCATAACGCGCCGCCTCGCGCATCGCCGACGAACTGACATGAGCCCATTCCGCCTTCGCGGACAAAAAAACGGTTTCCGCTTCAGGGCAAAAAGCTTGGTTATAGTAGGCGTTGGTAAATTCATGTTCGATGTCTTGCGCCCCGCGCAAACCACGCACGATTACGTTAAATCCGTGTTTTTTCAAATAATCCGCCAACAGGCCGCCCTCGGCCGACTGTACCGTTACGCCAGTCTCCCGGACCAATGATTCCGCCAACATGGCGCGCCGGTCCTCCAACGAAAAAAGCGGATTTTTCGTCCCGTTGGGAATGACAAGCACCGTCAGCGCGCCGAAAATATCCCGCGCGCGGCGGATAATATCCAAATGTCCGTTGGTAACGGGATCAAAACTGCCCGTATAAATGGCTTTTTTTTCGTTCATGGCGGCTCCCTCCCCCGTGCGGGGGCTATATTATTATGGTATCATAATTTTATGATAAAAAATCCGTTTAGCGAAGAAATTTACCTCAAGCGCACCCATCCGCACACGCCGGATCTGCGTGACGAATACTTCCGCGACCAAACCAAAATTATTCATTCGCTCCCTTTCCGGCGGTTAAAACACAAAACGCAAGTGTTTTTCGCCCCCAACAACGACCATATCTGCACCCGCATCGAGCACGTGTTGCATGTAGCCACCATCGCCGCCACCATCTGCCGTGGCCTTAATAAAAGCGGTAAATGGGATTTAAGCGAAGATTTGGCCTACGCCATCGGCCTAGGGCACGACGTCGGGCACGCCCCCTTCGGCCACGAGGGAGAACGCGCCATCGACGCGTGTTTAACCCGCCCCAAACGTTTTTTGCATGAACTTAACAGCTACCGCGTAGTGGAACATTTGGCCAACTACGGTGAAGGCCTGAATCTGACGTTTGCCGTCAAGGACGGCATCATCTGCCATTGCGGTGAAGATTTTGCCAACAACCAGCTCCGCCCCGCCGCAAAGCCCAACGATTTGGAAAAAATTACCGGGCGTAACCAAATGCCGTCCACTTACGAAGGATGTATCGTGCGCCTGGCGGACAAAATCGCTTATTTAGGCCGCGACATTGAGGACGCCGTCAAGGCCGACCTGATCACCACGCGCGATATCCCGCTGGCCGTGCGCGAAGAAATCGGCGAGTCCAACGGGGAAATTATTAACACGCTGACGCTGGATTTAATCAACAACTCCAAAGACCGCGATTCCATCGGCTTTTCTGACGATAAATTTGCCCTTATCTCCCAGCTGCGCACGTTTAATTACGAACGCATTTACCACAATCAGCAAATGCGCCAACGCAAGGAAACCATCGACAAATGTATCCGCGATTTGTTCGACTATTTCCGCCGCCTGTTTACCCGCTACGGCTTTGATTACGAGGCTTACAGCGCCGAAGGGAAACAAACCGCGTTTAATTTTGCCAAGTACATGCGCTCCATGAAAAAAGTCTACCGAGAGGACCCTTCCATGGTGGATGATATCATCGCCGATTATATTGCGGGCATGACTGACTCGTTTGCACTGGACGTAATGGAAGACGTGATTTTGCCCAATTCTATTAAATTCTTTAGCTAAACCCCGCGAGAGAACAGCCGCAGGAGACACCTTGCAACTCCGCAAGCATCCATTATCATACAAAAGCCCTTCTTAACCGGAGGGCTTTTGTACGTCTAAAGCGTATAAATGGGGAACACCTCCGGAGGGGTACCGGAGGTGTGAGGATAAGAAATCTATTTAATGTAAACTTACAGATAGGGGGCGTTTTCGGCAAAGTAAGCAACCACTTCATCCATGCCTTGCACCTGTTGGTTGGCGCGTGCGAAATCCACCGCCGTAAAACCGTCAGCCAGTTTAACGCCGGCCAATACTTTATCCTGCTTTGCGTCGGCCGCTATGGCCAGCGCGCCGCCGCGGCTAAGCGATTTTACTTTCAAAATATCCTGTTTCAAATCGGTCTGTTCAAGCAGGACAAAAAAGTTGGCGGGGCGCAAATCAAACACGGCCTGCACGGCGGGAATAACGCCGGAAGCGTTGGCCTGATTTTTCAAAGCGAGGATTTTGCCGGAAAATTCGTCTTTATACAAATTGCGGATGGAACGCGCAACAGCTTGCACGGTATGGATATCTTTGGCCAAGTGAAAAGCGTTGTTGCCGAATTTGTCTGTTGCCATTAAATAAGAAGGATTTTTGGCTTGGGCTTCCAGGGAACCGATGGTTTCTACATCCCCTTTTTTAACGGCATCTAAAAATTTTTCGTTCATTTCAACCTGCTGTTTGTACGTAAAGTACACCTCAACCCAAAAAGCTCTTTTGGCCTTAGCAGTATTCATTTTCGAAGAGGCATTCCCCATGGTCTGGTGCTTTTTATACGCGGCAGCATCCATATTCGGCGCAGCTTTGACCATCGTAACCATCAAACAAGCGATTAAAATCAAAAGAATGTTTTTCATAAAGCCCCCTCTTATATTACTAGTATGGTTTTTTAAGGGTTTTTTTTCGAGGGTCTTTGGTCCTAGGACCCAGGGAATTTGGACCTATATTTTTCTGGGTCCTCATCTGTCGCAGGCCAAAATAGAGCGCAAAAAAGCCCCGGACAAAATGTCCGGGGCTTTTAAATGGAGCGGGCGAAGAGAATCGAACTCTCGTCTCAACCTTGGCAAGGTCGCGTTCTACCATTGAACCACGCCCGCATAAATCTGTTTACCTTCAACACTTATAGTATAACAAATTTTTTAAACTTGTACAACTATTTTTTTATTTTTTCTTAACCGTTTTTTTTGTTGTGCCGGAAGCGGCCCCTGCAGCCTTGGAGCCGGTAATCTTTTGCCGTTGTTCCATTTGCGGCTGAACGCCCAACAATACAGAGGCGACGTCTTTTAAATAACGGTTATTTTGCACCGCCGCGCGCACATACGAATTGCTGCGCAATTTTTGCAAAGCCGGGCTGCTTTGGATAACGGCCGCGGCCTCTTTTGGATTTTTGCGGAAATACTTACCAGCCGCACTGATCAGCAAATAGCTCATCCAGCGGCTGCCCGCCACCGCCTGAACCATTTTTTCATTGGCCAGTACGCCTTTTACCACGTCGCTCTCAAAAAATTCGTTCAGCGTGGCCGCGTCCGACGCAAAAGCCACTAGCATTTGCGGGTCGCCAAGCAGAGGCTCCACATCCGGGCGTTTTAAAAACGCTGCAATCATCTTGTCATTAGCCAGCAAATAGCGCATTAAATCCGGGTCCGCCATATTGGAAGAAAAATTGGTCGTCAGCGCCCACGGGGCCGCACCGATGACTTCGAAACTTTGCGGCGTAAGCGTTTTATAATTAAAGCGGCTGATAATCGGTAAAGTGGACCCCAGCTGGCTGACGGCCACGCTGCGGTCATGCCCTTCCTGCACATTTACCACGCGCACTTCCTGATTGGGATTAAATTCTTTGTCTTTTAAAGCCAGGCCCTGCACTTGGTCCGGGTCCAACGCCGCCACCAAATCTTCCGCACGGTTCTTGGCGGCCAGCACAAAAATAAGCGTTAAAATAACCAAACACACTACGCCAATCACCACGCCTAAAAGGGTGAGATCCTGCTTCTGTTTTTCGGCGCGGCCCTGCGTCTGCTGCGGGGCGGCAACCACGGCGGCGGCCTGTTTGTTTTGGCGGTACTGCGCGGGATTGCGCAACAGTTTCATCAGTTCGTCTTTTTTCATGCTTTTTTCCAAGCGGCCGGAGGGCCGTTTAAATCAAGTATAATTTAATTATATGAAATCTTATACGCAATATCTAACCGTTTGTACGGACAAACGGTATCAAATCGTCAACATCACGCCGCAGGTGGAAGCCGCTCTTGCCAAAAGCGGTATACGCGAAGGGCTGTGTCTGGTCAACTCCATGCATATTACCTCCAGTGTGTTTATCAACGATAACGAACGCGGCCTGCACGCGGATTTTTTACGCTGGACTGAAAACCTCGCCCCGTACGGAGTAGATAAATATCAACATAATCTGACCGGGGAAGACAACGGCGACGCCCATTTAAAGCGCACGCTTCTAGGGCGCGAAGTGGTGGTGGCCGTAACTGAAGGAAGATTGGATTTCGGCCCGTGGGAAACCATTTTTTACGGTGAATTTGACGGCCAGCGCAATAAACGGATTTTAATCAAAATTATTGGAGAATAACATGCAAAAAACTATTTTCTACCATGATACCGACTGTGGCAATGTAGTCTATTATGCCAACTATTTAAAATACTTTGAAGAAGCCCGCACCCTCTACATGGCCGAAAAAGGCTTTTCCGTCCCCGCGCTTATGCAGCGCGGGCTGTATTTTGTGGTGGCGCGACAAGAAGTGGAATATAAATTCTCGGTACGCTACGGCGACGTGATTAATGTGGACACAAAAGTATTGGAAATTTCGGACATTAAAATTGTGTTTGAAAACATCATCACCAACCAGAACGGCCGTTTGTGCACCAAAGGAAAAACCACGCTGGTATGCGTAAACGCTTCCGGCATGCCCGTCCCCATGGGCGCCGACGTAAAAGCCGCACTGGGCAACGCGCTTTAAATGAAACATTCAAAATAGACGCCGCCCCGGCAATTATGTCGGGGCGGCGTCTATTTTACTATTCTAGGTAAAACCCAAACTAAACGATTTCTTTTTCTTCTTCCTGCGCTTTGGCGATTTCTTTTTCCAACTTGGACGCCAAGCGTTTAAGTACGGTCTGCGCGTTCTTTTTCCATTCTTTCAGCGCGCGCAAATCGGTTTCGGTCGCTTTCCATTTTTCCGCACCGTTCTCCAGCGCGCGCAAGCGCGATCTGAGCGCGGCGTTTTCACTTTGCAGCTCTTTCTGCCGCACCATCATTTTGGAAACCAACAGTTCCAACTGTTTGAGTTTTTCCTGCATAACTATCTCAGCTCCGCACCCACCTGTACACGCAGCTGCTCCACAATGCGGTTAAACGCATCGTCGGTTTCTTTGTCTTTAAGCGTATGTTCCGGATGCGAAAACGCCAGCGAGAACGTAACGCTTTTCTTACCTTCGGGCAAATGCTCCCCTTGGTACAAGTCGATTAATTTATAGGACAGGTTTACGTCCAACGGTGTTTTGTCCAGGGCCGAAACAATCTGTGCATACGTAACGGCCTTATCCACCACTACGGACAAGTCGCGTAAAGACGGCGGAAACACCGGCAAATCTTTGGCCGGTTTAAAATCCTGTGCCGAGAACGCTTTTTCAATCAGCTTGGTGGCGAACTCAAACGCCCAGACGTCTTGCGTTTTAATGCCAAACGCCTTCAGCGTCAGCGGGTGGAGTTTACCAAACAAGCCGATGGTTTTTCCGCCCAACGTAATATCCATGCAAATTTTGGGATGCATGTATGAAGGCACGTTTTTTGACGGGGCAAAACCAATTCCTTCCACGTCGGCCAACAGTGCAGAAATCAACCCTTTAAGCAGATAGAAATCCACCGGGCGTTCTTTTGCGCCAAAGAATTTTTCCTGCTCCAGGGAACCGCACAGCACGCCCGCCACAGCGTATCCTTCCACGGGAAAACCCTTCATGGACTGAAACGTTTTAGTGGTTTCAAACAAAGCCAAATTGTTGTTACCAAAGCGCAAGTTGCTTTCTACGTTTTTAAGCAGAGAAGGCAGCAGCGTCGGACGCAAATAATCCCACCCCTGGGCCAGGGCGTTTTTGATTTTGATGCAGAATTTGGGATCAAAACCAAATTCTTTCAATTCTTTTTCACCTACGAAATCAATATTCTTACATTCGCAAAAGCCGAAACCAATCAGTTCACGCGCGAATTTTTTGCCCAAATCGATACCTTTGGGATTTTCAGCAAACGCCAGGCTGGCTTTGGTGGCGGAAACGGGAATCATATCGTAACCGGCAAAACGGGCGGCTTCCTCGGCCAAATCCCACTTGTGGTTTAAATCGCGGCGGTGAGTGGGAGCTTTAAACGTCCACGTGTCGCCGTCCGCATTAAATTCGGCCGCCAACCGGGAGAAAATCTCTTTCAGTCTTTCTTCCGGGATTTGCGCACCCAAAATAGCGTTGATTTGCACGGGCGTAAACTCCACCGTCGGATTTTCGAATTTTTCGGGATATACGTCGTTAATTTCCGAGGCGGAACCACCACAAATCTGCGTGAACAAATCGCTCGCGCGGCGCATGGCCAAGGCCGCGCCTTCAATATCCGTACCGCGTTCAAAACGTTGGGAAGAATCCGACGAAATGGCGAATTTTTTAACCGTCTTGTTTACCGTTGGCGGATTAAAGTAAGCGGCTTCGATAAAAATATCTTGCGTATCGTCTTTAATGCCGCTTTCCAAGCCTCCCATAATACCGGCCAGAGCGGTGGCTTTCTTTTCGTCGGCAATCAGCAAGCAGTTGCCGTTAAGTTCCAACTCGCGGCCGCCCAAAACGGTAAATTTTTCGCCTTCTTCGGCGTTGCGCACCAACACTTTACCGCCTTCCACTTCGCGCAAATCAAATGCGTGAAGCGGGTTGCCCAGTTCGAACATGACATAGTTGGTTACGTCCACCAGTGCGTTTTTGGGGTTGAGTCCCATCGCGGCCAGACGCGTTTTCATCCATTCGGGCGATTCGGCGTTTTTCACGCCGCGGATAATGCGGCCCATATAACGCGGGCAGCCGGACGGATTTTTAATTTCCACGTCCAACGCTTTGCCTTCGCCCTTAATATCTTTAATTTCCGGCAGTTTGACGGGCTTGTTGAGAAGCGCCCCCAGCTCGCGCGCTACGCCCAAGTGGGAAAGCAAATCCGGCCGGTTGGAAGTAATTTCCAAATCAAATAAAGAATCCGGCTTGCCGTATAGCGAAGAAACATCGGTGCCGAGTTCCAAATTTTCGTCCAGCACCATAATACCGCGGGCGCGAGTCTGCGTGAGGCCCAATTCATCGGAAGAGCAAATCATCCCTTCCGATTCCACTCCGCGGATAACCGCCGGCTTGAGTACGTTCTTGCCAAGCCGCGCACCCACACGGGCTAGCGGCACTTTTTGCCCTAAGGCCACGTTCGGCGCGCCGCATACCACGCGCTGCGTTTTACCGCCGCCAAGGTCCAGCGTTACCAAGTGGAGATGGTCGGAATTGGGATGGTCCTCAATTTTAATAATCTGCGCCACGTTAACGCCTTCAAAGTCGGCCCCCGTAGTTTCCACCGAGGCGACCTCAATACCCAAATCCGTCAGTTTTTTGACAAGTTCTTCGGGCGTTAAATCCACATCAATAAAATCTTTTAACCAAGAATAAAGTATCTTCATCGCAAAATTCCTTAAAACTGTTTCAGCACGCGCAAGTCGTTTTCGTAAAACGTGCGGATGTCTTTAATGTTAAGCATCATCATGGCCAGGCGTTCCACCCCCATGCCAAAGGCGTAGCCGCTGTATTCTTCGGGATCGATGCCGCAGTTGCGAAGCACGTTGGGGTGTACCACGCCCGCGCCGAGCATTTCAATCCAGCCCGATCCTTTGCACACGTTACAGCCTTTGCCCTGACAGAAAACACATTTTACGTCCACTTCCACACTAGGTTCCGTAAACGGAAAGAACGACGGGCGGAAGCGGATTTCCGCTTTATTGCCGAACAGACCTTTCATAAAAGCGGTCAAATCGCTTTTGAGATCCGCCAAACTGACGTTTTTGTCCACATACAACCCCTCGATTTGATGAAATACGGGGCTGTGGGTAGCATCCAAACTGTCATTGCGGAATACGCGGCCGGGGGCCATAATGCGCAGCGGCGGTTTGTGTTTTTCCATATACCGGCTTTGCACGTTAGATGTATGCGTACGCAATACAAGCGGCATTTTTCCGTCCACAAAAAATGTATCCTGCGCGTCACGCGCGGGGTGGTGGAGCGGGATATTAAGCAAATCGAAATTATGTTTTTCGTCTTCTACCCACGGTCCTTCAGCCCATTCAAAACCCAGGCGGGAGAGAATGTCGGTCATGCGGTCCTGCGCCACGGAAAGCGGATGGCGGTGACCTTTGGCTACGGGGTAGCCGGGCAAAGTTAAATCGATTTCGGTTTTGTTGAGTTCGTCATTAATTTGTTTCGCCGCAAAAAAAGCGGTTTTTTCGTCCAACATAGCGGCCAGCGAAGTTTTTAGCGCGTTGCCCAGCGGACCGGCGATTTTTTTGTCTTCGATGGAAAAATCTTTCAGGCCTTTTAACAGGTCCGTTAAGGCCCCTTTGCGCCCCAGGGCGGCTACGCGCAGTTCTTCCACGGCGGCCAGAGAGTCCGCCTGCGCGATTTTGTCTTTATATTCCTGCTCAATAGCGGCGCAGGAAGTTTGGAATTCTTGGATAGTCATATCTTTATTATAGTATTTTACCGCCCGTATAGGGAAACGGCAAAAAAGAAACGCGGCTTTTGTGGGCCGCGCTGTTAAATCTCGGACGGGAACGGTTATTTACTTTGTTTATAGTAAGCGTTAAGACCCAAAAGCATAATTTTAACCAAACGGGACACATCGTCTTTCCCGTACAGCGGGGCTTTGGGGTGGGGCAGTTTCTTTTCGTCCATTAAGTTAAACACATGGTGATGCAAATACGCGCTGAACATAATGTCGGCCGACAATGCTTTTACCAAAATCATCAGGTCAACCGCCGCTCCTTTGGGCAGACGCCCCTTTTTTTCTTCGTCTTGCAAGGTTTTAAAAAGCACGGCGTAGGCGTGTTGGTGTTCTTTGGGGGTTTTGACGTTGTTGGGGTCCAGCGTATAGGCAATCATTTGCAGGACAAATTTGGAATGAATGGGATCTTTGGTGAAAAAATCCAAATGTTCTTCCAGGCTCTTTATCACCATGTCCTGCGGAGAATGGGCGCCCCGGCCCACGGCTTCCAGTTTTTGGCGGAAGGCTTCCTCGTGTTCTTCGATAATGCTGTAACACAAATCTTCTTTATTTTTAAAGTAATAATACAAAACAGGTTTGGTGACGTTTACCTTTTCCGCAATTTCGCGCATGGATACCTTATCCAGCCCTTTTGCGGCCATTAACGTAAACGCCGCTTTTTTAATGGCGGCGCGCATACGCGCTTCGCGCTCGGTTTTATCGGGCTCAATTTTTTTATTCATAAAATTCAACCTGCCGTCTGGTATATTATACTAAATGTCCCGTACGCCATAAAAAAAGCGGAACAGACCACTCCGTCCCGCTTTTGAGAAAACCGCTTATTTTTTATAAGCCATACAACAGTTGCCCAACATGCATTTGGAACAATCGTCCTTCTCCTGACGTTCTTTTAACGCAAGCAGCAGTTTCCGCGCAAAATCCGTCAGCGTCGGGTCACGCGCGCCAAGCACCAGCATAATATCGCCGGGCTGCGCGGCGGCGGCCATTTGGGCGAGTAATTTTTCGCGGCAGTCATCGTACGTAACATTGACACCACGTTCCTGAAGGCCTTGGTAAACGGTACGGCAAGAAACACCCTGCGGAATAGTTCCGCCCGGATAATATACTTCCGTCAGCCACAGATGGTCTTCGGGACCGATGTGTTTTGCAAAACTTTCCACAAATTCGTTGGCAAGCAAGCGAATGGACGCAAACGCATGCGGCTGGTAAAACGCCAATACACGTTTGCCGCGCAAATGTGCGGCGGCAATCGTGGCACCCAGTTTGTGCGGGTTATGGGCGAAATCATCCACCACTTCGATTTTATTATAACTGCCTACGCTGGCAAAACGGCGCGCGATACCCTGGAATTTATTCAACGCTTTGGCGCATGTTTCCAAATCTACGCCCAGCTGGAGCGCAGCGGCTACCGCGGCGGTGGCGTTGGCCACGTTGTGCAAACCGGGAACCTGTAAGCGGAAAGGCTGGCCCTGGATGGTAAAGTCCGAACCGAAACCATCCGTCTTAATTTCCTGCGGATGCACATCGCCCAGCGACAAGCCAAACGTCTTGGCGTGCGGCGCCAACACGCGCAGATTTTCTTCTTCCGCATTCACAACGGCGATTTTACAATGCGAAATAAATTCCTTAAAATAGCCCTGCAATACATCAATTTCTTTATGATCTTTTTGCAGGTTAAGACAAAGGCCCAAATACGGGTGATATTTGACAATGGAACCGTCGCTTTCGTCGGCTTCGATTACCAAAATATCGCTCTGCCCTTTGTAGACGTTTCCAAAAACACCCTGCTCTTTTTGCAAAGATAAAATAGCCGCCCCCGTAATAACAGACGGGCTCAGCCCCGCAAATGCCAAAATATCATACACCATGGCGGTGGTGGTGCTTTTGCCGCTGGTGCCCGAAACCGCCACCGTGCGGTGTTCGGCCACATGCTTGGCCAGCAGCTCTGAGCGGTGCATCATGGGAATGCCCAACGCTTTGGCTTTGACGATTTCCGGATTGTCTTCTTCAATGGCGGAAGACAGCACCACCAACTGCGTGCGGTGATCGATGCCGCTTCCGTCCTGCGCGAAAAGCGCGATATTTAATTTTTTTAAATAGTCCCAAAGGGCCATGTCCGTGTACCCTTTGCTGATCAAGCGGTCCGAGCCGGTCACTTCGTCGCCGCCCATGGCGTGCAGCTGCGCCAAAGCGCTCATGCCTACGCCGCCGATACCGATAAAATGGATTTTCATTTTTTCTTTTCCTTTAGTTTAAATTTTGCGTAGTCTGACATGGTGTAAAAACCGCCCGCGCGTTTCATCAGCCATAAAGCGATATGTAGGGCCGATTGCGCGAATAAATCACGGTTAAGGGCCTTATGCTCGAGGGTTATTTCATCGAAAGGGGAATCCAACGCCACAATATGCGTGCCCACGGTTTCGCCGGTGCGTTCGTACGTTACTGCCTGGTGGGGCAAACCGGCCGCGTCCGCCAGTTTTTTGGCGGTGCCGCTGGGCGCGTCTTTTTTGTGAACGTGGTGAATTTCGTGCATTTTAATTTGATAGCCGGCGTACATTTTGGCCGCCTGGCGCACAAGTTCCGTAAAAAAATAAACGCTTAAACTAACGTTGGGCGCAAAAAACGCCGCGATTTTTTCTTCCTGCTGCAGCTGAAACAAAAACGTTTCCGGCAAGTTGGTGGTTCCCGTTAAAAAGGGCTTGTGTTTGCGCTTGGCCGCGGCGAAAGCTTCCTGCGCGCCTTGCGGAGAGGAAAAATCGATAACGACGTCAAAATCTTCCGGGAACGGTTTGCCGCTCTCGTGCGCAACGGCCAGTAACCCCAGTTCCGGCTGTTCTGTAATTAACCGCACCAACGCGCGGCCCATTTTGCCGTCCGCACCGTTTATCAACGCTTTTTTCATACGTATTTCTCCAACAACAGTTGCACAATCTGCCGGCCGTTCATCGCCGCACCTTTAAGCAGGTTGTCAAATGTAACAAAATAGTGAATGATTTTGGGGTCTTCCACGTCTTGGCGCAAGCGGCAAATAAACGTGGTTTCTTTGCCGGACGCTTCCTTGGGAGTGACCACTTTTTCACTATACGTTAAATTAGGGAACGCGCGCCACAATTTTTTTACCTGTTCCAAATCAAAATTTTCTTTGGCTTTGAGCGTTACGCCCAGCGAATGGGAGTTTTCCACCCCCACGCGCACCGTATGGCAGTACACTTTAATGTCCGGCATTTCCATAATTTTACGCGTTTCGTACAAACCTTTGAGCTCTTCGCTGGTGTGGCCGTTTTCCAATACTGAACCAATCAGCGGGACGCAGTTTTTTTCGTAATACGAACCGGGCGTATGAAAATCGTCCAGCAGTTTTTTCCCGCCGCCGCTGATGGCCTGATACGAACAAAAAAACGCTTCCGTCACGTGATAAAAGGGTTTTAACGGGGCCAAACTCATCACCAGGCCCGTGGTGGTACAGTTGGGGCTCGCGATAAGAGACGTGTGAGACGTAATGGCGTGCGGATTAATTTCCGGGATGACAAGCGGCACTCCTTCGGTCATGCGGAATTCGGAGGACATATCCACCGTAAATTTGACGCGGTCTTTTATTTGCGGGGCCAATTCGCGGCTGACGGGATTATCCGTACACAAAACGGCAATATCGAGCGGAGTGATTTCATCGTTACGGCCGAAAGTCTTAATTTCAAACGGCGTTTTAATTTTTTTCAGTTCCCTTAGCATGTTCTGCCCAACCATGCCGTTAATGCCAATAATTCCTACCGTTTTCATAGCGCGGCCCCCGGAATAAACAGATTTTTATCCGCGCCGGACAAAAGCGCATCGATGGTCGCTTTATTTTGTGCCGAAATTTTACCCAGCGGCAAGCGCACCGTCTCCCCCCCCAAGCCGATTTTAGAAAGCAGATATTTTACACAAGTGGGATTCGTTTCCAAATAGCACGCTTTTACAAACGGGTATACTTGCGCAAATACGGCAAACGCTTCTTTCGTGCGGCCTTGCGCAAACAAATCGTATATCCGCACAAATGCGGGAGCAAAGACGTTCGCCGCCGCGCTGATAATGCCGGAGGCGTTAAGCGCAAGGTATTCGGGAAACAAGTCGTCGTTACCGCACAAATAGCTCAGACGGCCCGCATATTTGACGGCGGCGTCAGTCACATAAGCCATGTCGTAATCAGATTCTTTAATCCCAACAATTTGAGGAACCTCTTCCAAGAGGCATTCCAACACGCCGGCCGAAATTTTAAGTCCCGTCCGGCCCGGAATGTGGTACATAATAACGGGCGTGCCCAAGGCGGCGGCCTGTTTGTAATGTTCAATCAATCCCGCGGGATTGGGTTTGTTGTAATACGGAGTGACGATTAAAACACCGTCGGGCCCGAAGGCTTGCGCGGCACGGATATTTTCCAGTGTGGACGCGGTAGCGTTCGTACCCGCGCCAACGATAATTTTAACGCGTCCATTTACGCGTTCGGTGCAAAAACGTAAAATTTCGGTTTTTTCCGCCGCGGACAGCGCGGGAGTCTCAGCCGTAGTGCCAAGCAACACAAGGCCATGCACTCCGCTTTGCAGCTGAGCGTCCAAGAGGCGGCCCAAGGCGGCGTAATCAACGGCGCCGGAAGGGGTCATAGGGGTGGCCAGTGCGGTATAAACTCCAGTAAACATAAGGCCTCCAAATATAAAGTGGGATTGTTCATATTTTACCAATTTAAATTGCTATAATTAAGTAACATTTTGAAGAGAGGATCCTTTCATGCCCGAACAAGAAAACGAAGTCCAACTTCCGGACGATACCGATACCAGTCTTCCGCGCGAAAGCTGGGAGAAAAAACTGATGGAACAGGAACACACCGCCCTGTTTTCCGACACGCAAACCAAGCCCGCCGAGGACAATGCCAAAAACCCGGCCTTGCGTCCGCATTCCAGCCATAGTTTTTGGGCGTTTTTGCTACTGCTTACTTTTACCGTTTCCGCCTGCTGCGGACTGTATCTGACGGTTAAACCCGTCGCCTCGTGCGAAAAAGAAAAACCCGCCGCGGCCGAAGGCGAATCCGCTTCCGCCAAATTGACGGGCGCAATCGGCAAATCCACCAAGCCGGGCATCGCGTGGATTAAAGTGCGCGGCGTAATCGCACAGGACAATTCTTCCGGTCCGTTCTCCCGCCCCACTGGCGCAGGTGCCATCGCCAAAAAAATCCGTGACGCGGCGGACGACAAAAATGTCAAAGCCATTGTGCTGGACATCAATTCCCCCGGCGGCACCGTAGCCTCCGTACAGAACATTTACGGCGAACTTTTAAAAGCCAAAGAGAACGGCAAAAAAATCGTAGCGTTATTCCGCGACGTGGCGGCTTCCGGCGGTTTTTACATCGCCATGGCGGCCGACAAAATTGTGGCCGAACCAGGCACCATTACAGGCTCCGTGGGCGTAATTATGCAAACAAGCAACGTGGAAGGCCTGTTTGATAAAATCGGCGTGAAAGTAACACCCATCACTTCCGGCAAATACAAAGACATGGGCTCCGCTTACCGCCCCATGACCGACGCGGAAAAAGCCATCCTGCAAGACATGGTAAACGATACGTACACCCAGTTTTTCGCCGCCGTGAAAGCGGGCCGCCCGGACGTAACGCCCGAAAACCTTACCGAATACACCGACGGCCGCGTGTTTACGGGCCAGCGCGCGTTTAACCTGGGTTTTATCGACAAACTTGGCGGCGAAGAAGAAGCCCGCCAACTGGCCGGAGAATTAGCCGGACTCAAAGACCCCAAAATCATCAACCAACGTTCGGCGGACGGGCTGAAAGAGTTGATTTTTTCGTTTGGCTCCAGCATGGATAACCAATCCTTGGCCAAACAACTCCAAAGTTTGGCCACTCCCAGCGTATCGTACCTGTGGGTAAACTAAGAGGGCGCCATGAACCTGCTTAAAACTTACTTTCTGTACATAAAGGACCCGCAGCAAGCCCTGCAAACGCTGGTGGAACACCGTTCACTTAAAAATGCGTGCGCCGGCTATTTTGCGGCCACGCTGGGCTGGGTGCTGTTTTTTAATATCGGCGACGGTCTTTCCGTTCCCGTGTTGGTATTCAAACTGCTGGCCGTTTTTGCAGCGGAACTGACCGCGGGATATTTTATTGCATCTTTATGCGGACTTTATTTGGATTTCGCCCGCATCAAAACGTCCCCCGCGGAACTTTTCTGCCTGATCGGTTCTGCCGGATTTATCAAAGGTCTGCTGATTGCCTTCGCGCTGATTTCGGCAGCCGTTCCCGCGGCAAAGCTGTACTGGTTCGCGCCTCTGGCATTGGCGTTTACCTTTGCGCTGCAGTTGGGGTATCTTACCCGCACGCTTATGCGCACCTGCGGCGTTAGCGCGGGCAAAGCTCTGGCCGGATGGCTGTTTGGGTTTGTTCCCGTTTGTACGGCCCTGGTGTTAAGCGGCGTATTCTTCATTTGGACGATTACGCTGTTGTTTTAACCGTCAAATTATTCTTCACAACCGCGGCGGAAATCCACCGCGGTTTTTTTATGGTGGGCCCGCAGACCCACTCCGCCCTGGGACCAAAGACCCTGGCGAACAAACTCCGCTTTTCTTACAATCAAAATATGACGAGATTTTTTTCCGCCCTTTTTATTTGCGTTTTCCTTTGCGCCGGACTTCCCGCCCGCGCACAAATATCCCACGCGTTAAAAAATCTGCCAAACATTGCGCCCGCCGCAGAAAAAGCCGCCGCGCAAGCTCTTTTGCGACAACATTCCTTGCGCGCCGTTCTGCCATTATTAAAAAGACCGAATACATCTCCCACAACGTTAGCCGCACCCGCCATTCCCGCCAATATCCGCCGATCCGTTTTTACCGTACAAGCCACGGCCGAATCCAAACATAAAGGAAGTGCTTTTGCCGTAAACATCGACGGACGCATATGGGGCGTAACGGCCCGGCACGTGATGGACGATATCGGCCATACGCCTTACATGACCTTTCCCGGAAAAAACGAGGAGCCCGTAACCCTGCTCGCCCAACCCTCTAAAGAAGGGAGCGTGGCGGGGGCGGACGTGGCATTGTTTGAAATTCCGGCCCAAGCGCTGCCCTACCTGCTGCCGCTGGAACTGGAGGAAGAGCTTCCCTCGGCGCACACGCTGCTTGCTTCCAGCGGGTTTGCCCATGGGAATTTTTTATCCCAACCCAAACGGGAAGTGCTGTTTGCCAGCCAATACCGCATTTTGACCAAATACGAATCTTTCAACGCGCAGGAAAGCGGATACTGCGGATCTCCTTTAATGAGCAACGGCAAAGTGGCGGCCGTACATATCGGCAGTATGCCGTCCGAAAAACTCTATACCGCCGCGTGGTATTCCGGCACGTTAGGAAGATTTAACGGGCAAATGCACAGCATCAGCCTGGCGGTGCCCGCCGCGTGGCTGCGCGCTTTGGCGCGCCAAGCCCAAGGAGTATATACCGCGCAAGAAGGCGCGGCGGTTATATTTAACGGATTGGAAATTTTGGTACTACAGCCCAAAGACAGCATCAATTTTATTATGCAACTCCGCAACGGACGCGTACTTAAATCTCTGCCACGCTACCCGTTTATGGATTTTGCCCATTTGGAAACTTTCTTTGACGTACTCCCCGGCGACGTATTCCGCCTGGAAGCGCAGCTTGGCGGCGAAAACGGAATAACCCGCCAAAAATACTGGTACGAATGGACCGCGGGAGAAAACCGCATTACCAAAACACTCCAAAGATGAAGAAAAATTGTGCGTTTATTTTTACCGCTTTTGTTATGCTTCTGTGCACGGCCAAACCCGCCGCGGCGCACCGCGTTCCGCGCAGAATCATTTCCCCCGTAAACACTTCCGCCATTCTGCAAAAAACGCAAGCTGGCATATTGGCCGCGCGACCGGCGGTCTTGCCAGCACCTATCAGCCGCCTGGCGCACCTTACAAATTTAACCCCCAAAATGACCGCCGTACACGCCCACGCCCCTATTCGCGCATCCGTCCTGCCGTTAAAAGACGAAGCGGATTTTTTCGGAGCAGAAGGGCTTACGGCAACCGCCTTTGTAATAGAAGAAGAATTTGAAGGACAAAAACATCTCTGGGGCGTAACCGCCGCGCACATCGCCCGGCTGATACAGCCCTTTCCCTCTGTATGGGTACAAGAAAAACATTTCTTACCCATTACGTTTTCCGCCCTGGGCAACGACGCCATGACGGATATCGCCATCTTCCCGTTGCCCGACGGCTGGCCAATCCCCACTGCACCGCTAAAACTGGCCTCTAAAAAGCCCGTCGTCGGTGAAAAAACGTACTCCTTTGGATTTTTTAACCGTGATTTTTATTTGGTACCCAACCGCGAAGTAAAAGAAGTAACACCCAACCGGTTGGTAACATCGTTGGAGTTCACCACAACTGACCGCGGAGGAGCCTGCGGCGGGCCGCTCTTAAACGAACAAGGAGAAGTGGTGGGGTTGCATATAGGCAGTTCCGATTCGAAAAAAATAAGTTTTGCCGTCCCGGCGCAGGAAATTGCGCGCCTCTTGCAAGCGTATCGCCATCAAGGCCGCAGCGAACAGCCCCTTTTGTTTAACGGCGCACGGATAGCCAACCTCAATATCAACGAAAGCATCGTGCGCGTGCGCACCGTTACGAATGGACGCGTCTCTGGGGAATTTGTCGCCCGTCACCGGGAAAAAGAAATTGATTACACCCGCCTGGAAACGCTCCTGCCAGACACTAACCCCGACGAAGTACAAATCTTTGTCAGCCGCAAAGCGTTCTCGTTTACCGACAAAGAACAAAAAGATTTGTTCTTCCTCCTGACTTATAGGCCGGCCGATCAGCATACCGAACGCACCACATTGACCGAACTTCCCCAATAAAAAGTCCTCCCGAAAGAGAGGACTTTTTAAAATCAATTTTCATTCCAGCGTATCCAGCAACGTCTGCGCATCCCGACTGCCGTTTTGTACGGCCCTGTGCAACCATTCCAAACCGGCGTTTTTATCAGCCGCAACGCCCAGACCTTTTAAATAAATCTGCCCCAGCACATACTGCGCGGAAGAGTGCTCCCGCTGGGCCGCATCCCGGAAAAACTTAACGGCCAACGACACGGAACGTTCCGTTCCTTGGCCCTGCATCAGCATAAAACCCGTCATATACTGCGCCTGCGCATAGCCGCCCGCCGCGGCGTTGGAAAACCAGGCAAAGGCATCCTGATAGTTGGGCGGCTGCGCTTTATAGGCAGCTTCCCCCAACGCGTATTGAGCCGCCGGATAAGCCTGCTGGGCGGCTTGCGCCAACAACGCGTCGGCTTTGGCAAGATTGCGCTCCACGCCCGCTCCGGCGCGGTACATTTCTGAAAGTTCATACGCCGCAGCAGCCAGATGGTTTTCTTCCCACGCCAGCGTCAATAAACGGACCGCTTCTTCGTTAGCAGCCAATACGGGCCGGCCCGTGCGGTACGCGCGGCCGGCGCGCAGACGAGCGTCGCCGTTGCCGGAACGGGCCGCAGCCAAATCTTCTTCCAACTCCTTTACCTGTGCGTATAAATCCGGCTGATTCTGCCGGGCCGTTTCCAACGCGGCCGCGGAAGAGGCATCTCCATTTTGCGCCGCCAAAAAACGCCAAAACAAAGCTTCTCCCGCGTGTGCCGGCACTCCGCCAAGACCTTCTTCGTAAAAACGGGCCAATTCGCGCTGGGCGCGCGGTTCATCCGCCTGCGCCGCCAATTGCAAATAAGCAAAGGCTTCTTCTTCGTCTTTAGGCAAAACCTCACCTTTTAAATAAAGTTCCGCCAATTCGTACGCGGCCGCAGCCTCCCCCGCCACGGCGGCCTGCCGGTACCACTGCGCGGCTTGCGCGCCGTTGGGCTGCACGCCGTCCCCTTCTTTAAAACGCCGCGCCGTACGCATAGCGGCGGAAACGTCGCCGCTTTGCGCAAGGGAAAGATCTTGCGAGAAAGCTTTTTCCTGCGGGGTTTGATAAAAAACAAACCAGTAAATGCCGCAAAAAACCGCTAAAAATAATAAAAATTTTAAAACCGTTTTCATGTAATAAGCTCTGATAAAAAATGGAAGAGAGAAAAACCTCTCTTCCATTATACCTTTAAAAAGTACCGCGCGGATTATTTTGCCATAACAAACGGCATTTGGTCACCGGCCATGTAGGTAGGCATGCGGCCGTCCCATTTTTCGATGGCTTTTAACTGCGCTTCCACTTGGCGAAGCTTAATCAAATTGTCGGATACCACTTCGCGCTGTAAACGCAGTGATTTGGCTTCCGCCTCCGCCTGCAAAATTTTCTGTTCGGCTTCTTTTTTTACTTTTTCCACCAAATTGGTGGCGCGTTTGGCTTCCTGTTCGGCGATTTGTTTTTCTTCCACCGCTTTTAAAAATTGGGGAGAAAAATCAAAATCCGTAATAGCAATGTCGGACACAATCACCTGCTTTTCAGCCATTTTAGCTTTTAAAATTTCGTCCAATTCTTTGGCCACTTGCACCCGGTTGGATATAACTGCCTCGGCGGAATATTTGGCCAGTACGGCTTTTGTCCACTCTTCCACCATAGGTCTTAAAACGGTGTTGGTGTAGTCCGGCCCTAAATTGCGATAAACAGAAATAATGGTATCCGGCTGGATACGGTGGTTAATCGCCAGCTGCAATTTAACGGTTTGCAAATCTTTAGAAAACGCTTCCGTTTTAAAAGAATCCTTGCGGATGCGGACGGAAAATTTTTCAACTGAGTCGATAAACGGCAATTTAAAATGAAGGCCCTCATCGTACGCTCCGACGATTTTACCAAAGCGCAGTTTAACGGCCACGTTGCCAGCGGACACGGTAAAATAAGAATTAAACGCGCAAACAGCCAACAACACAATAACAACGGGAGCGACCAACTGCTTCCAATTTACGGGGGTGATGTCTCTCATACCAGCTCCTTTAAAATAAACTATGCTTTATTATACTTTTTTCCGCGTGAGCCCGCGTAAAAAGCCGCCCCGAAAGGCGGCTTGTGAAAAAGTACGGCCGGCCTATGCGGCGTTGGGACGAATGTTTTTTATCATCCACAACAAGTACGCCGCCCCAATGGCCATAACAAACACCGCACCCGCCTGCGAGTGCACGGCATCCGCCGCCAGCCCCATTAGCAGAGGAAAAACCGTCCCGCCGAAAAGGCCCATAATCATCAGGCCGGAAACCTCGTTCTTTTTTTCCGGCTTGTGCAAAATGGCCTGCGAAAAGATAATGGGAAACACGTTGGAATTGCCGAATCCCACCAACGCAATACACACATACAAAGGCCATTGGCCGCGCATAAAAAGCATGCCTATCATAGACAACGCAATACACCCCGCACTGACCATAAAAAATTTTTTAGCCGAACAGCGCGCTAAAATAAATGCACCCAAAAAACAGCCCAACGTGCGAAATAAAAAATAGACGCTGGATGCGTAACCGGCCTGGGTTAAATCAAGTCCGGCGCGGTCCATCAGTAAACGCGGAGCCGTTACGTTTACACCTACATCCACCCCTACATGACACATAATACCCAAGAAACAGAAAAATACGAGCCCGTCGCCCAATAAGCGGAAACAGTCCGCAAATGTGGAAACTTTGCCCGTCACCTCTTCTTCTTTAATTTTTTCGCGCGACAGAAACACAAACGCAACCACCGCCTCGGCCAGGAACATTAAATACAAATATTTCCAACTGCCAAACCGAAGCGCGGCCCAGCCGGCCAAAAGCGGAGCGATAAAAGAAGCTATCGCCTTTACAAACTGGCCGAACGTCATCGCGCTGGCGAGTTTATCCCCCGCCACCACATTGGAAAGAAGCGGGTTTAATGAAACCTGCATCAGCGTATTGCCAATACCCAAAAGCGCAAAAGAAACCATCATTACGCCAAACGAATAATCCACCACCGGCAATACAAGCGCGCCCGCAGTGACGATTAAGCTCGCCAATACTGTTTTGCGGCGGCCGATTTTGTTCATCAGCATGCCCGTTGGTACGGAACACACTAAAAACCAAAAGAATACCATGGACGGAAACAAGTTGGCCACGGAATCGGACAGATTAAAATCCGCCTTTACATAATGGGTGGCTACGCCCACTACATCCACAAACCCCATGGCAAAAAACGACAGCATAATTGGAAATAACACCCAATATTTATTCTTCATATCCGGCATAGATTCTCCTAACGGTAAGACGGCCAAGCTCCCGCTTGCGTACAAACAAACGCAGCCGTTTTAACGGCGGATTCGTGCGCTTGACGCAAAGTTTTGCCACGCAATACGACGCAGACGAACGCGCCGGAAAACGAATCTCCCGCGCCCACAGTGTCTTTTACAGCCACGCGGGGCGTATCCAGGCGGGACATATCATCCGGCGTATAGACGACGCTGTAATTGGCGCCGGCCGTAAAAATCAAATACCGCAGGTGATAGCGTTTTATAAACGCACGGCAGACTTCTTCGTCCGAACCCGTCAGCCCGAACAAACGACGTAGAATGACAAGTTCGTCGTCGTTTAATTTAAATACGTTGGCAAAAGCCAATAATTCTTCTATCAGTTCTTTGGAATAGTAGGACTGACGCAAATTAACGTCAAAAAACCGCAGCGCGCTTTGCGGAGCGGAGGCCAATAATTTTTTAACCGTCTCCCGCGTATGTACATGACGTAACGACAGCGTGCCAAAGCATACCGCATCCGCGTGCGAAACGGCTTCAACCGCTTGAGGAGTAAGAGGCAGATGGTCCCAGGCGACGTCCTCCACAATGGTATAGGAAGGAATTCCTTCTTTCAGCTCCACCAGTACGCGCCCCGTCGGATACGGCACCGTGGAAATAATGCCTTTAATGCCGCTTTTTTCCAATTCGCGCAAAATTTCGCGGCCCCAATCGTCGTCGCCTACCGCGCTGACGGCGCAGCCTTCCGCCCCTGCTTGCGTGGCGTGGTACACAAAATTAATGGGTGCGCCCCCGGCGCGTTTGCCTTCGGGAAATACGTCCCATAACAATTCCCCGATACCCACAATAAACGGTTTTTTGTCTGCCATAAGAACCTCCTGTTTATATTGTAAGCCATTTTTTAAAAAAATGGCTTATTAAAAAGAGGATTATTCTTTTTAGTTTTTCCAATAAAAGAAAAAAATCATACAAAAAGGAAGGGCGTCACGCGCTGCCACGGCAAAAGCAACGCACGCATAAGATAATAAAAGGAGGCAAAAGGTTAGCCAAAGACACGCGGAGCAAAACTTTACCGTTTTGCTCCGCGTGCATAACAACAGCCGTTAAATTACATCTGCCGTTTTTTGACTTTCATTCTCGCGATGGCCTGCTTAATCTCCATTTCTGCCAGTTCAAAGTCGATATCGGCGTCTT
>CAYUAA010000003.1:0-34351 GCA_964442585.1 uncultured Elusimicrobium sp.
TAAGCAGGGGATATAGGTTCGATTCCTATTGGGGGTAAATATAAAAATCCGTCCGCGAGGACGGATTTTTTATTTCTATTTGTGCTACTTATAAAATTTGGAAAAAGTCTTCAGCGCGGCCGAAAACGCCTGCGGACTTACGCCCGTTTTCGTTTTTTGGTAATCCTCATCATAATTTTCCAAATAACCGTAATTGTCAATGACGGAGATGTTGTCCCCTTCCTGTACGGCTTTTTTCGTGTAATTGGATATAATGGTGAACTGCCGGGGAGACCCATCAAACAAATTCTGCCCCACAGAGT
The DNA here is from genome assembly GCA_964442585.1 of uncultured Elusimicrobium sp. Lineage (GTDB taxonomy): Bacteria > Elusimicrobiota > Elusimicrobia > Elusimicrobiales > Elusimicrobiaceae > Avelusimicrobium. The sequence continues at coordinate 303 of CAYUAA010000003.1, forward strand.
AATCACCCAACGCATTGGAACAGGCCAGGGCCTGCTGCATAAGCGTGGGGACAATGTCGTAATGGGAAGTGCGGTATTCAATCTCTTTACCATGCTTGCCGGGCCACCAAATTAAAAGCGGCACATGCGTCTGCCATTTTGCGAAATTACTGTTATGGCCCCAAAAATTATTGTGTGTATCGTTTAGTTCCTGTCCGTGGTCTCCGGTGAGGATAACGATGGTGTTTTTGTCCAACCCGGTTTCTTTTAAAAGCGAAAAAGTCTGCCCCAGCAGCCCGTCCACAAAATAGACCGAGTTTTTATACTTATTGATATAAGGAGTGGGATCAGTGTTTTTAGTCAGCATTAAATAATTGATTTTTGAAACGGAGGGAACAAAAATCTTGCCGTCCTGGGGATAGGCCTGGTCATGGGTGGCGTCGTAAAACAAAAACCCAAAAAAGGGCTTATTTTTATCCCGCTGTTTGATAAATTCGGCAAAATCTTTTTGCAGGCTCAAATCCCGCTCCACGCTGGTATTGCCCGCAGACGCCAAGCGCAGGTTGGGAATGGATACAAAAACGTTGCGGTGAAACTCCGGGCTGTTTAAATGCGCGCTGGAAAAAATCCCCAGTTGGTACCCGTCTTCCTGCAAGCGGCTGATAAACACCGGCGGAACGCCACGGCCCGACAAAGCGTTCCAATACGCATACGGCAACGAATAGAACAGCGAAAACACACTGGCTTCCGTGGCGTTTCCGCCCGCCAAATGATCTTTAAAATAAAACGCGTTTTTGGATTGGGCGTAAGTATGGGGCATAGTCTGCGGCGTAATGGAATCAATACGCCAGGAATCAAGCATAATAAGCAGAATATTGGGTTTATCTTTATTGTCGCACAAAAGCGGCGCAAGCGGATAATTCAGCGTGCCCGCAGAGGGAATGGAATAGGGCTGTTGTTTCGGCTCGAATCCCAATTGGCGCAAACGGCGGTTGGCGCTCATCGGGTATGCCCACGGCAAATAAGCAACCTGCCCCAAAACGGACGGCGCTTGCATAAACTTGCCCCATGCGTGCAAGCCGTTATATCCGGCAAACGCCAAAACCAACGCGGCAATAATCCCGATAACGGCTTTTTGGCCCCACATCACTTTCCGCGCCAATACGGCCACGCCTGTTACTGCCGCGCACAACATCACTACGCCGACGCCCAACATAACGTACATAACAGTGGGGAATACAAAAATATCGCTCCCGGCGGGGCCAAAAAACAACTCGAGCATCGCCATACTGATATGAAAACGGTATTGCGTAAATACAAAAATATCAAGCACAAAAAACAGCGTCCAAAAAGAGCCCCAAAAAACCGCCGCCCAAAACAAGGCCCGCGGACCGGCCGGACACCAAACAAACGAAAGAAAAAATAACCCGGCCATAAACAACGACAATTGGCCGGGAATGAAAAATACGGTAAACAGCAGTCCGGGTACGTCCGTATAAAAACCTCCAACGCAAAAATACGTCAGCGCGGCCGCGCACCACAAACAAAAACAAAAAAATGAAAACCAAAATAAATTTCTGACGTTCATAAAACTATTATACCTTTTTATCTTCCCGCTTATTTTAAAATCGCCCACCCCCAAGTCCACGCTTATTTTTGTATAATAAAAACGAATTAAAAACACGTTATAAGGCGTCGATAAACCGCCGGGGTTATACAAGAATTATGCATACCGAGTCACGCTACACGCTGTTTATAGAAAACTTCGCACAGGACGCGCTGTGGTTTATATTTGTACTGCTTATGCTGTCCGCATACCGGGCGGCGTTTTTGGTTGACTTCTATCCAACCCTGCCGGCCCAAACGCCCTGGACGGATGTTGCCCTCACCATGTGGTACGGCCTGCGCTTGAGCTTAAAAACGGCCGGGGCCGTATTTTTGCCCGGTTTTGTGTTTGGAACCCTTTTGCAGACGGCGTGGCCGAAATGGGACGGTAAAAAATTCCGCTTTATTTGGGCGTGTATCGCCATTACGGGGTTTTCTCTCTTATTCCAAAGCCGCATTCCGTATTACCAGGAATTTCACAACGCCTTCAGCCCCTTTATTTTTAATACATTTCACGACGACGTAACCGCCGTCGCCGTTACGGCCATTAAACAATATGGTGCCGTATGGCGCATTTTACTGGGATTTGCTTGTGCGGGAGCATTAGCGTGGGGATGCAAACAATGGTTTAAATTGACCGGATTTCTGGCCGCCCCGCTTCTTTCCGTACGCCGCAAATGGCTGCCCGTCACCTGTATTTGCGTATTATTAGTGCCGTTGGCCATATTCGTGCGCAAAGGGGGAAGTTTTACTTATACCGGCTCTATTTATTGGAAAAACGCCGCCCGTATGGGGGAACATTTGCTTAACGAGGCCATTTTGGACGACGTCCAGGCGCTCTACAAAGCAAGCCGCATTTATAAAAAATTCTCTAAAAGCTTTTCCAAACTCAGCGCGCAAGACGTACGCACCGCCGCCGCGAGATTAAGCGGTCAAAAAACGTATACCGCCAATTCGCTCCTGCCGCTGCTGGAAAAAAAGGCGGAGGGAGCCGCGCTGGCCAAACCGAGCCATATCTTTGTAATTGTGGCGGAAACGTATATGATGTGGCCGCTGTTGGAGGAATACAAAAATCTCCCGGCCGCTTCGGGCCTCAGAGCCGTCGCCGCGCGGCCGGACGCGCTGTCCGTACCCGCGTTTATGCCGGCATCCAACGGAACGATGTTTGGATTAACGTCGGTGCTGTTAGGGCTTCCGGAAGCCAACTTACTGACGGCAAACCGCCCCTTCCGCGCAAAAACCGTACGAAACGTCTCTGGCCGTACAGCTGGCCAAACAAGGCTATAAAACGCGTTTCTTTTACGGCGGATTTCCTTCGTGGGAAAACGTCGGCCTGTTTGTAAGCAACCAGGGTATTGAAAAAGCCTTCTACTCGGCCGATTTCAACGCTAAAGGCGGCGTATGAGGGGTGCCGGACCGGGAATTTCTGCAAGGCGTGGCTGAGCGGATAGGGGAGGAACCCTCTTTCAACTTGATTTTAACCAGTTCCAATCATCCGCCCTATACGGTTGACATGTCCAAAGAGCCGGAACTGACCCCGCAAGCCGAATTAAAAAACATTCTGCCGCCCTCCGCGGCGGATGACAAGCTGACGGCGGACCGCTTGCTCCATTTTGAATACGCCGACAAATATCTGGCGGATTTTATTCAAAAAATGTACAAAAAATACCCGGACAGTTTATTTATCATCACCGGCGACCATGCCGACCGCTGGACGCTGAAATCCTCTCCGTCCTATTACGAACGCTACGCGGTGCCGCTGATTATATTAGGAAAAGGCGTCCATAAAGACATGCTTCCCGCGCGTGCCAGCGGCGCGCATATGGACATTGTGCCCACGGTTATGGAATTAATACTTCCCAAAGGCGAGCCGTATTATGCACTGGGCAAAAGCGTATTGCGCGGACAAGACGTAGGGTTGCACGCCTATACGTTTACCACGCCCGAGTTTATATTTGAGGAAAGCACGCAACAGTTCCAGCCCCTGCCGGGAGCGGACCCGAATGCTCAGCCGCCCGACGCCGCCCCGCTGCTGCAGCGCGTACAGGATTTGCGCAAAATAACGGCCTGGCGCGTATTGCACGGCACGGATTTGGAACCCGCCAAATAGCTTTAAAACCTCCCGCAAATAAGCCGGGAGGTTTTTATTTTATGTTTTTCTCGTCTATTTCTATTTAGATTTTGTATAATAAATTTAAGGTTTTTATCTTTACAGGAGGGGTATTATGCCCGCTAAAAAGAACGTGAAATGCGCTTGTTCCCAGCTGCAACAGCACCGCGGTAAATTTGAACCCGTGCTGCCCAACATTCTTAAAAAAGGTCCCGCCGCCGTCAAAGCCAAACTCGGCAAAGCCACCAAATCCGTGGCCGACCAGGCGACCGTTAAAAAAATCTTCCCTAATACGTACGGACTGCCCGAAATCACTTTCGTAAAAGGCGCCAACAACGCCGCTTGCAAAAAAGCCGTGCGCGTGGGCGTAGTGCTCTCCGGCGGCCAGGCTCCGGGCGGCCACAACGTAATCGCCGGGCTACTCGACGGACTGAAAAAAGCCAACTCCAAAAACAAATTGTTCGGCTTTTTGGGCGGCCCCAGCGGCATCGTAGAAAACAAATTTGTAGAAATCACCCCGGCTTTGATGAAAGAATACCGCAATACCGGCGGGTTTGACCTGATTCAATCCGGCCGCACCAAAATCGAAACCGACGAACAGTTAAAAGCGGCCAAAGACAACTTGCTCGCCAACAAAATGGACGCGCTCGTTGTGGTGGGGGGGGATGACTCCAACACCAACGCCTGCGTAATCGCCGAGTACTTAAAACAGCAGGGCGTGGAAGTAAGCGTCATCGGCGTACCGAAAACGATCGACGGCGACCTGAAAAACAAACAAATCGAAACCTCTTTCGGTTTTGATACCGCCACCAAAATTTACGCCGAACTCGTGGGCAACATTCTGCGCGACGTCAACTCCGCCCGCAAATACTGGCACTTTGTACGCTTGATGGGCAGAAGCGCCTCGCACATCACCTTGGAAGTGGGTTTTAAAACGCATCCCAACGCCGTGCTGATCGGCGAAGAAGTGCTTGCCAAAAAAATGACCTTGTCCCAAGTGGTCGACGGTCTTGCCCAGTTAATTGCCAAACGCGCCAAAGCCGGTAAAAACTACGGCGTGGTGCTCGTACCGGAAGGACTCATTGAATTTATCCCGGAAATGAAAGAACTCATCAGCGCGCTGAACGATTCTTTGGCTGACCACGAAGCTGAACTGGCCAAAATGAATACGGTAGCGGAAAAGAAGGAATTTATCCTTTCCATCCTGCCCGCCAAATTGGCCGCTTTGATGAAATCCCTGCCCGAAGGCATCGCCGCCCAGCTGATGTTAGACCGCGATCCGCACGGCAACGTACAGGTTTCCTTAATCGAAACCGAAAAATTGTTGGTTGAAATGTTGCGCACCCAGCTCGCCAACATGAAAAAAGAAGGCAAATATGACGGTAAATTCTCCGCCATTACCCACTTTTTCGGTTACGAAGGCCGCTGCGGCGTGCCGTCTAACTTTGACGCCAACTACACCTACGCCTTGGGCTACAACGCGGCCGTCTTGGCGCTTAACAAATGCACCGGTTATCTGTCTTCCGTACGCAAACTGACCAAAAAAGCGCAAGATTGGGAATGCGGCGGTATCCCGCTGACCATGATGATGAACATCGAACGCCGCAAAGGCAAAGAAAAACCCGTCATCAAAAAAGCCCTCGTAGAGCTCAAAGGCGAACCGTTCAAACACCTGGCCAAAAACCGCGCCGACTGGGCGGTAAACGACCAGTATGTTTTCCCCGGCCCGATTCAATTCTTTGGCCCCGCGGAAGTGACGGACATGACGACCTTTACCTTGATGTTGGAACAAGGCAAAAAAATTAAATAAGTTGTTTTAATCAAAAAAGGCGGCTCTTTCGAGCCGTCTTTTTTATTTTCTAAGCGTGAGCAAAAGACCTCTTTTTTACTGCTATAAGGGAAAAACCGAGTGTTTTCGGCAATAAAAACCCCCAGCTAAAACAAATCGCCGGGGATATTAAAAACAAACGCTTATTTATTCTTTTTCTTGCGGGCCAAATACTTAAAGGGCCACAACGCCGCGTACTTTAAAAAGCGCGCGGGATGCATTTTTGGATCCGGCGAACGGTCGAAAAAATCCAAGCCGCCCAAATTGTATTTTTTAATCAGCTTCAACCAACCGTGTTCCAGGTCTGTATGCGCTTCACCGCCCATTTTTAAGTATTCGGAGTATAATTCCTGCCAGGGCGCGTTCCAAGTATACGTCCAAAAGCGTACCCCGCCGCCCGCACAGTGATAAATCAGCACGTCTTTGCGGTTTTTATCCAAGTATTTAGGATTGGAAGGCAAGCAGTTGCACACATCGGGGAGCACTTCCATGGGAATGCCAAATTCCTGCACCATCACGTTTACGACGCCCTGATCGGGGCAAACCAAATTCTCCAGCCATTCGGCCGTTTTTTGGTAGCACCACATGCGCAGTTTTTCGCGGTCTTTTAAATTGTCGCAAAACAAGGTTACGCCCGCGTTGTAACAAGGAACCGTCATATCATACTGAGGGATCGGATTGACAAAGTTTTTGGTAATCAGAGTCAGGCCTTTTTGAGTGTCTTTGCACATGGCGATACCGCTTTTGGAACCGTACTTTTCAAAAATTTCGTCTAGTTCGCCGCCGACCATAATATCTACGTCCATATACAACACTTTTTTATAATGGGAAAGTAAATCAAAAATCTCGTAGCGGGCAAAAGTAAGCTGGGTAAATTTTTTGAAGTTGATATTTTCAAAATCTGTATCCACGGCAAAATGGTACTCGGTAAATTTACAGGGCAAAATTTTGTTTAAAAAAGATTGGTCTTCGGGGGTAAGGTTTTGATGATAAACCAAAATATCCGCTTTTTGGCAAATCTTAGGGGAGTTTTTCTTTAAACTAAGAAGACAAACCGCCAATGAAAACAAAAAACGCCGGTTCGTCGCAAAAAAGACGGCATAATCTTTACGCATACATCCTCCGCTAAACTAAATATGCTAGAATTATAACATAATTTTAGGGATACGTCCGATGATAAAAAACATCAATTCTTTTAAATTGGCCGGTCTGCGCGCGGGGGAAATCGTCCGCGCCGCTGCGCATGATAGCACACCCGTGCGTTGGGCTATAGCGTTTACACAAGCGCGCAAAAACTTTAAAACGGCAGCGAAACGTTTTTTCTATCCGCACCGGGAGCCTAAAACAAATACTCTGCGCGTACTTATACACATTAAAGGGGGAATTGGGGACGTAGCCATGACGCGTATTTTCATCAAAAAACTGCGCGCAACACTTCCTCATGCGGAAATTTCATTTTGTTTTGACAGCAAGACCGTAACCGATATGATTTTTTCGGACGGCCTAATTGACCGCTACCAAGATTCCCGCTACCGCCTTAAAGATTACGATCTTGTCATTTCCGGCTGTCATTTGCTGATGTTTGATTATTACGACAGAGAACGCCTTACCCGTCTGGCCCCACACTTTCTGCCCGCACTGGATCGCGGGCTGGATATCCAGAGCTGTTTTAAAGATTTCGCCCGCTATACGCCGTATTTGGACGGCGCGCTGGCCGAAATTGCCATCGCTCACGGAGGCTCCCGCGTGCAAAATTTAGGCTGGTTTACGGGCCTTGAAGTGGGACAGAACGATCGCGCGGAAATAAAACTTTCGGAAAAAACCGCCCGCCAAACGCTTGAAAAATTGGGACTTGCGGATAAAAAATATATCACCATTCACGATGGAATTAACAGCAACACCGATACGTCCCTGGGGCACCCCACCCGGTGTTGGCTGCAAGAAAATTGGCGGGAATTTGTGAGGTTATTCAAACAAACGTTCCCGGACATTCAAGTAGTACAGTTGGGCGGAGCCAAAAGCCGCGTGTTTGACTTTGCCGATATCAGCCTGGTGGGAAAAACCACCGTGGGGGACCTGCCTTATATCCTGGATAACGCCCTTTTACATGTAGACGGAGAGAGCGGCATGGTGCACCTGGCCAACTTAACGCGCGCAAAATGCGTGGTGATGTTTGGGCCGTCCAAGGCGGACTATTTGGCCTACGCACGCAACGTCAACATTTCCTCGCCCATCTGCGGCGGCTGCATGAATATCAATAAATACTGGATGACAAAATGCCTGCTGGGCTACCCACCCGAAAAACAATGTTTGGCGGCCATACCGCCAAAATCAGTGTTTGAAGCCGTTGCCAAGGCACTGAAAAACAACCGCTAATTTAAATAAAAAGTCCGCCACCAGGCGGACTTTTTATTTCAGAAAACTTACATTAATCAGCGCGACGGCCCCACGAAATACACCAAAATACGCGCCCTGCATGCAACCCTAAACGGAAATATCTCCTGCGTAGGCGGGGGAAGAAAATCAAATCCACCGATTTCCACCCTTTTTTACGAATTGCCACCGGAGAACACACATGCGTAAGCAAAAACTGAAAGGGCGTCTTCCAATAACTACGCCGCGCAAAGCGGATATATTGCTTCAAGTTGCCCCACGCCTGCAAAGCGGAGGGGCGGTAGCAGAGCAAAGGCACATATTCTTTATGGTTCGTGTCGCTGGCGTGGAAAATAGACGCCATGTTCCGTTTATCCTCGCTTGTAGGATGCGTAAAGAACCAGTTTAAACGCTCCACCAAAAAACCAGCCGTTAAAAACAGGTTGCGTCCGCCAAAAATACGTCCCGCGTCCTGAGCAAAAGCCGTCATCCCGTCCGCCAAAATCCGGTACGCCGCAATCCGGTTTTGTTCTTCCTGCGGGATTTTGTCCGCATAAATGGCGCGGCCTTCGGGAGTAATGTTTTTAACAGGGGGTTCCGGCGAAGTAAACAGAAATTCCATAAAGTCCCACCGGTGGGTAAAAACTTTACTGTCCTCTATGCGGTCCGTCTGCGGAAGAAAATGCTCGTAACGGTAAGATTCGGCCGCCGTCGTTGGAATGACCGACCAGTAATACCCCGTAACCCGTTCTTTGCCGACTACCGCCTCAATCAATTTCTGTGCGGAAAAAGAAAACGTAATACTGTCCACAATTCCCACGCCGCCCCCGTGCACAATATGCCGCAAAACATACTTTTTATAATTATCAAACTCCGCCTCAGCCAGCGGCCGGATGACGGATATATACTTTTGAATAAACGCATGCCCTTCTTTGGCAGATACCGGCTCTTTGGGTGCAACGGCGGCCACTTCGGGGTATTTGGCCTTAAAATGATTAATCACGGCCTGCGTCTGGTCCTGTGACCCTTTATGATAATCCAGCCGGCAAATGCGGTTTAAAAAGCGCAACGCATAAATATACGCGGATTTTAATTCCGGATTTTGGAACGTTTCAAATATGCGGTGCAGCGTGTAACCGTCGCGCGCGGCAAAAAGCACATTGCGAGTACCGTTTTCCAATGCGCGACGCTCAATCCAGCGGGCAAAGCCGTAGCCCGTCGGGCCGCCAGTTTCATACCCTAAACGGAAAAAGTAGGGTTGTTCTTCCGTACGGAATTTTTGCCACGCAAGAGCCAACAGTCCCAGCGTGACGGATGCGTCAAAAGAGGGGTAAGTCTTCCAAAACTTGCGCTCGCGCGGGACTGCGTCAAAAAATTGCTCGCGCAGAGGCTTATAGCGCACCGCATCCAACCCCGCTTCCCGCGCACGGCGCACGTCCGACTTTTCGTTGTCGCCGATATGCAATACGCTGGCGGGGGAAATTCTTAAATCTTCCACCACGTAACGGTACAAAGAGCCCGTGCCTTTTAACTTGCGCGAAGCATTGGAAACGTAGAGTTTTTCAAACCCGTCAAAGCCTTTTTCCTTTAGGACGCTTTCTAAAAATTCCGCAGGCAGATACATGTCCGAAATAACCAAAATCCGCTTACCTTTTTGGCGGGCGTAGGTAAACACATCCAACATGTCCGGATTGGGCTGCAAGGTCTGGCGCTCCAACCCCAGTTCGTCTTCTTTTAAAGCGGCGTCCGCGGCGGAAAGTTCTTCGTAAATTTCATCAAAGGTAATGTCTTCTAGATGGGAATGGTTTTTCCGCGCGCGCGTTTCAGCCTCGCGGCGGTGCTTGGCAAAAGATGGTGTTTTGGATAATTTTTCCAAGTGTAAAAACAAATCTTCTGGGCGCAGATACGGGCGGATTAACAGCGTATCAAAAATATCAAACGAAATAATATCATGTAAATCTACTAATTTTTTTATATTTTCAAGCATTTTTTCTTTCCTCTGCGGAGTTCCAAACGGTTCTGAGTACTATTATAGTAAAACTATCCGAAAAACGGGTAAATCTTTCCGCATAAAATTTTGTATGATAGAAGTATATTCACTCTTGGCGGAAGAAATATGAAGGGTATTATTTTGGCCGGAGGAACAGGCAGCCGCCTGTATCCGGCGACGTTTGCTTTATCCAAACAACTCATTCCGGTTTATGATAAACCGATGATCTTCTACCCCATGTCCGTACTGATGCTGGCCGGAATACGAGATATTTTAATCATTTCTACTCCGGCTGATTTACCGCTTTACAAAAAACTCTTTGGCGATGGTGCCCAATACGGTCTGCGCCTTTCTTATGTTGAACAACCCCGCCCTGAAGGCCTCGCCCAAGCGTTTATTTTAGGGGAGGATTTTATCGGTTCGGACAGTGTCTGCCTGATTTTGGGCGACAACATCTTCTACGGGCGCGATTTAACCGCACTGGTTACTGCCGCCGCGAAAATCAAGCACGAAGCGCGCATTTTTGCCTATCCGGTAAAAAACCCCACCCAGTTTGGCGTTGTGGAAGTGGATAAAAACCGCCGCGCCGTATCAATAGAAGAAAAACCCGTAAACCCCAAATCCAACTGGGCCGTAACGGGACTTTATTTTTATGATAACCGTGTGGTAAACGTGGCAAAAAACATCAAGCCGTCCGCCCGTGGCGAGCTGGAAATTACTTCCGTCAACCAGTGGTATTTAGAGCGGGGAGAATTAACCGTGGAGCTGATGGGCCGTGGTATGGCATGGCTGGACACGGGTACGCACGCCGACTTGATTAAAGCGTCTATGTTTATTGAAGCGTTGGAAAGCCGGCAGGGACTCAAAATTGCCTGCTTAGAAGCGATTGCTTTCCGCAATGGCTGGCTGGATGAGCGGGATTTAATTATTCGCGGCAACGCTATGAAAAATACGGAATATGGCCAGTATTTATTGGGCATTCCGCAAGACATTAAAAACGGATTTTTTTAAACTATGTCTAACAAAACTGTCTTAATTACCGGCGGGGCCGGATTTATCGGCTCCAACTTTGTACCCTATTTTTTGGAAGCGTTCCCGCAATATAACGCAATTAACCTCGATAAGCTTACCTATGCGGGCAATTTGGCTAATTTAAAAGAGTGCGAAAACAACCCGCGCTACACCTTTGTGCAGGGCGACATCTGCGACGCTTCCCTGGTGAACGAGCTGTTTGCCAAGTATGACATCCGCGGCGTATTCCACTTTGCGGCCGAATCGCACGTGGACAATTCCATCACCGGCCCGCTGCCTTTTATTAAAACCAACATAGAAGGAACTTTTACTTTATTAGAAGCCGCACGCAAACATTGGATGACGGCCCCCGGCCAAGTAAAACCCGGGTACGAAAATTGCCGCTTCCACCATATTTCAACTGACGAGGTTTACGGCACCTTGGGAGAAACGGGCCTGTTTACCGAAGCTACGCCTTACGCGCCTAACTCGCCTTATTCGGCCAGCAAAGCCTCAAGTGATTTTATCGTGCGCGCCTATCACCACACGTACGGGCTGAACGTAACCACTAGCAACTGCTCCAATAATTACGGCCCCAAACAGCATGATGAAAAACTGATTCCAACCATTATCCGCAAAGCGTTATCCGGCCAGCCGATACCCATTTACGGTGATGGCAAAAACGTGCGCGATTGGCTGTACGTACTGGACCACTGCAAAGGTATTGCACTTGTATGGCAGAAAGGGCAAGCGGGGGAAACATACAATATAGGCGGACGCAACGAACGTAATAATTTACAGATTGTAGACGCCATTTGTACGATTTTAGACCAAAAATGCCCTGCGGCTAACGGGAAATCGTATAAAGAACTTGTTACGTTTGTAAAAGACCGCGCCGGGCACGACCGCCGTTACGCCATTGACGCCGCCAAGTTGGAAAAGGAACTGGGGTGGAAAGCGCAGGAAAACTTTGACACGGGCATCGTAAAAACCGTGGAGTGGTATTTAGGAAAAAACCGTTAAAAGTATGTCTATTAAAAAAAATATTAAAATATGGTTTAATAAACTTCGCAAAAAAGGGAAACCTTCTTGTTATATATTATCCAAAAATAATATACAAGTTTATGCAAATGACTATTCACAAATAAAACTTAACATAAAAGGAACCAATAATACTGTTTCTATTCCTGCGATTAAGGGAAACGGTAAAATAACCATTGACATCTGTGGAAATTACAACAAAATAGAAATAAAAGAAGGATTAGTTTTAAGTGGACATTTACATATTGTTTTGGGGCAACAACACCCTCACTTCGGAGAAATTACCGATTCTTCTTTATGTATAGGAGAAAATACAAGTATTGAAAGTATGCAATATATTACCTACAACAGCCATACTGTTTGTAGTATTGGAAGAAATTGTATGATTTCATACGGAGTAACTTTATATAACACAGACGCACATCCTATTTTTGAGAAAACTTCCCACAAAATAGTTAATCATATAACTGGGATTAAAGGAGGAGAACATTGTTGGTTAGGAATGCATAGCACCGTTCTCAAAAACTCAACATTACCAGAAGATTCTATTTTAGGGTGTCATTCTGTATATGCGAAAAAAGCGACGACAGCTCATTGTATTTGGGCAGGAAATCCCGCTAAAAAGATAAAAGAAAATATTACGTGGGATAAAAATGGTGCTATCTGTGGCTACATTGATAATTCACAGGAACAATAAATCATGCCAAATGAATCCATTTTTGTTACCAAACCTTTTTTACCGCCGCAGGCTGAGTACGCACACCAGCTGGCGCGCATTTACCAAAATCACCAACTTACAAACCAAGGCCCGCTGTTGCAGGAGTTGGAAGATAAACTTACCCGCTTTTTAAACGTCAAATACTTCCAGTACGTGACCAACGGCACGATTGCGCTGCAACTGGCATTGGAAGCACTGGATATACAAGGTGGCGAAGTTATTACCACTCCGTTTTCTTACGTGGCCACGCTTTCCAGCATTTTATGGCAACGTTGCAAACCCGTATTTGTGGATATCGAACCCAATAATTTTACAATAGATACGGATAAAATTGAAGCCGCTGTTACGCCTAATACCAAAGCCATTATGCCGGTACACGTATTCGGTTACGCATGTGATGTGGATAAAATCCAACAAATTGCCGATAAACATAACCTAAAAATAATTTACGATGCGGCCCACGCGTTCGGTTCTGTCTACAAAGGCCGCGCGCTGGCAGATTATGGCGATATTTCTACTCTTTCTTTTCACGCCACCAAATTATTTCATACGGTAGAAGGCGGAGCATGCATCGTAAAAGACGAAACCGTTAATAAAAAATTGGATTTGGCCAAACGCTTCGGTCATAATAAAGACGAACATATTCAATTAGGCATTAACGGAAAACAGTCCGAATTTCACGCCGCCATGGGGCTGGCCGTACTGCCGCACCTGCCGGAAATTATTGCCGCGCGAAAGCATATCTGCGAGTTATATGACCAAGAACTGGCCGGAGCCGTCCGCCATCCGGCCCCGCAAAAAGACCTGCAATATAATTACGCCTACTATCCCGTGGTATTTCAAAACGAAGCGCAACTGCTACGAGTATTTAATGCTTTAAGTAAACAAAATATTTTTGCGCGGCGGTATTTTTATCCGTCCTTAAATACACTTCCGTATTTGGCGCAAAAAACGGCGTGCCCAATATCGGAAGATATTTCTTCCCGTATTGCATGCCTGCCGCTGTATCCTGAACTAAAAGACAAACAGGTTAAAGAGGTAACCCACATTATCAAAACAGCGCTTTAATACAGATAGCCCGCCCCTGTTAACAAGGACTTAAAAAAGTGAACATGACAAGTTTTTATTCAACAGAAGAATTGGCCGCCATAGGGTTTAAATCCTACGGCTCCCGCGTACTTGTATCCCGCCGAGCTTCTATTTATTCGCCGGAGCAGATATCTTTGGGCAGCAACGTAAGAATAGACGATTTCTGCATTTTATCCGGCCAAATTACGATAGGCAACTATGTACACATTTCCGCTTACAGCGCGCTTTATGCTTCGCAGGGGATTGAAATCAGCGATTTTTGCGGCATCTCACCGCGGTGTCTATTATTTTCAGCATCGGACGATTTCTCCGGGGAGGCGATGATTTCGCCATTGGTGCCGGAACATTTAACCTGCCTGAAGAAAGGTAAAATCACGTTGCAAAATTATACCCAACTGGGTGCAAATTCCATTGTTATGCCCGCCGTAACCTTAGCGGAAGGCGCAGTAAGCGGTGCATTTTCGTTTATTACTGAAAGTTTGCCTGCTTGGAGTATTTCCTGCGGCATTCCGTGTAAATTTTTAAAAAAACGCGCCCAAAATATAAAGACACTGGCCAGCCGAATTTAAAGAGAATCCAAATGAAACCACTGTTAACCGTTTTTTGCATTACTTATAATCATCAAAACTATATCAAACAAACATTGGATTCGTTCCTGCAACAGAAGACTCTCTTTCCTTTTCAAATTTATATTTCCGACGATGCTTCTTCCGATGGAACTCCCGCTATTTTAAAGCAATACGCCCAGCGTTTTCCAGAGCAAATCAAAATTTTCTTGCATGAAAAAAACCAAGGCGCCGGAAAAAATTTTGTTGAATTGGCCGCCCGAATGAATACCCCTTACGTGGCGTTGTGCGAAGGGGATGATTATTGGACGGATCCTTATAAACTGCAGAAACAGGTGGATTTTTTGGAGCAAAATCCGGATTATACGCTCTGCTTTCATCCGGCCCGCGTGGTGTGGGAGGGGGGAGAATATCCGTCTTCGGTAATGGGAGTAAACAAGCACGCCGATAAATACACTTTTAACCAATTACTGCAAAAGGATAACTTTATCCCTACTGCGGCCACCGTCTACCGCTGGTGTTTGTCAAAAACAAAGCCGGTTATACCGCAGGATATTCTGCCTCTGGACTGGTATATGCATTTGTTGCACGCACAAAACGGAAAAGTTGGTTTTCTAGAGGACGTTATGTCGGTTTACCGACGGCAGACTTCGGGCTTGTGGTACCAATCTTTCAGAACCCCAGAATGGTACAAAAAAACATTTATCAAGCATTTGCGCTTCTTTGAGAAAGCGGAAAAACAGTTTCTGCTGGACTTTACCGTCCACTCCGCGCTGTTATTTGAGGGATTATTGGATTTATGCGAAAAAACCGGTAACTACGACTTGTTACACACCGTGTATCAACAAGATACCCAACTGTGCAAATACATCATTCAAAAAATACTCGGTTTGAACTATTCCCTTCTGGGAACTCTGCTTAAATATAAATTATCCTCCGGCTATCAGCGCACCCAAAACAAACGTTTGTTTCAGGCACTGGTTACCGCAAAAAAAATAAAAAAATTAACCTTATTTTGATTATAGGCCCAAACGCACCCCGCGTTTGGGCCTTTTGGCCTATATACAAAATAAGATATTTCTTCTATAATAAAAAAAAGCGTTTCTGCGCTGGGGACTTATATGAACAAACTTTTCCGCTTGACCTGCTGTTTGGCTTTCGCGTTTGCGCCGCTGGCCTCCGCCCGCGCACAGTTGGTTTCGCCCTGGTTCCGCGGCACGGCCCAATCCTGGAAAACGCTTACCGAAACCTCTTTTTCCGCCGCGCGGTTAAGCGGTGCAAAACTCAGCACGCCGCTAAGCGGCATCTCCACCGGCTACGCCGTCAAAACCACCGTTCCCAACTGGCTCAAACACCGCTTATCCCATTCCAACACGTTTAGCAGAATGGAAAAAGAAATCTTTACCGTCCACCCCGCAAATCCCGCGGCGGTAACCGGTAAACTCACCTTTTTCTCGGACCGAGACGCCCTCCTGGCCGCAAACGCCGCGGAGGGGGAAATAAATTCCCTCGCTTTCGCACGCCACCAAGAACTCCTCCGAAACACGCTGGCAGAAGTGGAAGATTTCAGCCGCGGCCAAATCGCCGGGCAAATCCATAATTCCGTTTTTCATCAGGAAGAACTCGCCCGGCTGCTAAAAGACCCGTCCCAACCGGCCGCGTTCGTCTTAACCCGCAGAGAAGTGGAGCAATTTCCCGCCCTATCGCTGACGGAGCAACAATCCTTTGCCCAAAACACCTGGCGCCAAACGACGCTGCGCATGGCGGAACTTTTAAGCCAAAATCCACAAGTTATCACTACTCAAAATTACGCTGAGTATTACTATCTTAAATTGCGCCAACGCTATTTTGCCACGCTGTGCCAAGTGCTAGCGCGCGCCCAAACGCCGCGTAAAACGATTATCGTGCGCGTACACAAAAAAATCGCGCTGGATTTCCTGCCTGACAACGCCGCTGCGCTAACGGATGCCCAACGCCTGGGCAAATTACACTTTGATTTGGGATTGCTACAAGCAAACGCAAAATCCGCCATGCCCGAATTAGTGGCCTTAAAGGCCGAAATCGCGCGCCAAACCGAACTGTATCAGCCTTACGCCGTCGCCGAAGCATTTGGCCTGCCGTACGAACAGGTGCTGAAACACTCCGTCTATCACGCAAACATCTATTTTAACGAAGAGGAGGCTCAAGCCATCAACCTGCTTACCTCCCAACAAACCGTAAACGAACTGCCCGGCAAAATCGCCCGCATTCAAGCCAAACGGCAAGAACTGCTGGCCGGCAAAACGCTCTCGCCGGAAGGATACGTCCATTATTACCGTCTGACGGCACAGGAAGAGTTCCTGCAAAGCCGGTTGGCACGGGCCAAATTCTTCTTACAATACCTGCCATGAACGTAACGCTTCTGCGAAAAACGCGCCGGATTTTGGCCGCCGGAAATCTGTCCGCTGAAACCGAACGCGCGTTTCTTACGCGTTTGTTTGCACTTACGTGGGCGGCGCGCGTAACAAGACGCACTTTCGCCCAAGCAACAGAAGCCCTACACTCTTTTCTTCCGCCGGAACAGCCCGTACCGGATCCCATACGCCTGCAAGTGGAAAATCTGCTAGCCGCCGCATCTGCCGAAATGGAAGGGACTCCAAACGCTTTTACGCCCGAAATTTTAGCCCTGCTAAGTGAGCACACTACGCCCCACGCTCGCGCTCAAGGCGTTTTTTATACACCCTGGAACGCCGCCCGTCAGTTGGCTGCCGAAACGCTTGACGGATGGACGGAAACGCACGGCTGCACGGCGTTAACTGCTTTTACCGCCTGCGATCCGGCCGCCGGAGCGGGGGGACTTTTAATTCCACTGTGGTTGGAAACGGCCGCCCGACTTACGAAAACAACCGTCCAAACGGAAAAGTCCGCCGTTTTGCAATCCTGCGCCACGCGCCTGTACGCAGGAGATTTGGATGCCTACGCCCTTAAAATTCTGCGCCTGCGCGCCGCCCTTACATTTTACGCGCTTACAAATGAAAAACCGCCCGAAACGCTTTTTTCAAATACACTTGCCGCTGATGCGCTGGAGGGGAACGAAACCAGTATTTGGAAAGTACGCTTCCCGAACGTATTTAAAACGGGCGGGTTCGACCTACTCCTCTGCAATCCGCCTTATATCGGGCAAAAGAATCATAAAACAGTTTTTGAACGACTGCGCCGCAGTCCGCGTTGGCGGCCATACGTATCCCCCAAAGGGGATTTGCTATATTTGTTTTTCCACTTGGCGCTAGAACTGTTAAAACCAGGCGGAGCGGGAGGATTTTTAACCACGGCCTATTTTGCCCAGGCCGCCTCGGCCGCCAGTTTGCGCCGGCGCCTGAAAGAGCAAACGGCATTTCTGCGGCTGATTGACTTTCGCGCCCAACGCCTGTTTTCCCGCGCGCCGGGCCAGCATAATTTAATAAGCGTTTTTCAAAAAACGGAAGATAAATCCGTCCGCTGCCGGGTAGGCAATATGTGGGTGGAGCAAGCCGATTTATACTCGCACCCAGATTATTTTTTAAATATTACGCAGCCGGCGGAGGGGGTAACGGTATCCTTGCTGAGCAAAATGGCCGCCGCGCCCCTGCGGTTGAAAGACGCGGCAAACATTTCCAACGGTCTGATGACGGGGTGCGACAAAATTTCCGCCGCCCACTTGGCCCGCCACCGTCTGCCCGGCGTAAAAAAGGGAACCGGAGTGTTCGTTTTGTCGGCTGAAGAAAAAGAACTCCTGCAACCGGGAAAAGCCGAACAGACCAAACTGAAACCATTTTTTAAAAATTCGGATATTTCCTCTTATATCGCCCGCATCAAACCCGCGTACTGGCTGATTGATTTTTTCTACCCCAATGACCGGGAGACGGATTTTGCCCAATACCCGCGTTTAACGGCCCACTTGGCCCGTTTTAAATCCGTTTTGCTGGCGCGCAAACAAAATAACAACGGCATAGACAAACAGCTTAAAAACGGAGTCTACTGGTTCGGTTCCGTTCGCCGGAAAATGGATTTCTCCGCGCCCAAACTGGCCGCCCCGCAGCGCGCACGCGCCAATACGTTTGCCTATACGCCAGGCCCGTGGTACGCCAGTTCGGACGTATACTTTATATCCGCCCCCAAGCCGGGATTTAGTTTATGGTATTTACTTGCGCTGTTAAATTCCGCGCCGTATTACGCCTGGCTTTTTTACAAAGGAAAACGCAAAGGAAATTTGCTTGAATTATACGCCCAACCGCTTGAAAACATCCCGCTGCCCGACGCGCCTGCGGCGGCAAAACAACAGTTAGAAAGCCTCTCGCAAGAAATTTACCGCCTTAAATCCGCCACCCCCGGCACGGACGTTTCCGCTCTGCAAGCCCAAATCAATCTTCTGACGGGCGAGCTTTTGGGACTAAGCGAAGCCGAAATCCGGCAAGCCCAAACCCTGCAGACCCAGGCCGCCGGATAGGACCAAAACGGCTTGTCAGCCGCACCGGGAATTTGGTATTTTATATTATTATAAGCAGTAACTTACATTCGGAGGAATTATGAACGCTGTAAAAACGTATTTCATCGACGTAATTAAAAATCAATATGTCAATTTTGAAGGCCGCGCCACCAGAACGCAGTACTGGATGTATGTGTTGTTCTATGTCATCTTGTCCGTAGTGGTAAGCATTATTGGCGCTTTCTTGGGCGAAACGGTTTCCAAAATTCTTTCTGCTCTTTTAAGCCTGGGCTTGCTGTTGCCCACCTTGGCCATTGCCGCCCGCCGCTTGCACGATACCGACCGCAGCGCTTGGTGGTTGCTTTTACTGCTGCCCGTTATCAACTTCATCGGCGGCATTGTGTTGCTCGTTTTCTTCTGCTTGCCCAGCACGGAAGGCGCCAACCGCTTCAACAAATAGTTTCTACTATATATTGCCGCTCCCGCAACCCGGGAGCGGTATTTTTTTATAATTTTAGAGGATTTTATATATGGACCGCTCCCAAGCCTTTACCCTGTTAAAAAAATATAACCAAGAACCTTTTCACCTTTTGCATGCACTGACGCTGGAAGCCGTCATGCGCCATTTCGCCGTAGAATTGGGTCACACGGACCAGGCCGATTTTTGGGCCTTGTGCGGTTTGTTACACGATGTGGATTTTGAAAAATTCCCCACGGAACACTGCAAAAAAGCGCCCGAACTGCTGGCCGAAATCAACGCCACGCCCGAACTGGTGCACGCCGTTTGCTCGCACGGGTACGGTCTGGTATGCGATGTCAAACCCGAACACGAAATGGAAAAAGTGCTCTTTGCCGTGGACGAACTTACCGGCCTTATCCAGGCCGCCGCGCGCATGCGTCCTTCCAAAAGCACCGCGGACATGGAACTTTCCAGCCTCAAAAAGAAATTTAAAGACAAAAAATTTGCCGCCGGCTGTTCGCGCGAAGTCATCAAACAAGGGGCCGACATGCTGGGGTGGGAATTGGACGCCCTTTTGGATAAAACCCTCGCCGCCATGCGCGCCACGGAAGAAACGGTAAAAAACCAGGCGGCCCAACTAAATTAAAGGTAATGTTTATGAAAGGATTTGAATTTTTTACCCAACCATTTAAGCGATCTTTCGATTTTAAAGGCCGCGCCGGACGGCAGGAGTTTTGGCTGTATATCCTGTGTATAGCCGTAGTCCTGGCCGCCGCCAGTTTTATTATTATGGCTGCCACTATTACCTCTTGCACTATACTTTACAGCGATATGGGCGCCCAACAAGGCTGCGGTTGGATTGGAACGTTTATTTGCATGCTGTTATCGGTATTCGGGCTTCCGCTGATGATGATGGCCGTCGGGGCCCGCCGGCTGCACGACAGCAATAAAAGCGGCTGGTGGCAGCTGCTCCTGCTCATTCCATCACTGGGTATACTGGCGTTGTTCATTTTAATGTTACTGCCCGGAACAAAGGGAGAAAACCGCTTCGGCCCACCGCCGCAAGCATAAATTTTCCGTTAAAAAATCCGGGGTTTTAAAATTACCCCGGATTTTTTATTAACAAAAAACTATAGGTTTAACTCTTCTTCAAGCGCAGCAAAAAACTCACCCGCTTTATACGGGAAATACAAATCCGTCACCGTTTGGGTAAATGCGGAAGGCTGGGGGTTTACCTCAATAATTTTAGCCCCGTGCTCCTTAGCCGAAAGAGGCAAGGAACATGCCGGCATTACTTGGCCCGCCGTACCCACAATTAGCATAACGTCCGCCTTTTGGGCCATTTCCGCCGATTTTTGGTACGGCATATACGGGATTCCTTCCCCGTAAAACACAAAATCCGGCTTCAGCACGCCGCCGCAAATACAACAGGGAGGCTCTTCCGATAAATCGATATCGTCCAGCGCGTACTTTTTGCCGCAGCCGGTGCAGGAAAGAGTATGAATCGTGCCGTGAAACTCCTGCACGTTTTTACTGCCGGCTTTTTGGTGAAGGCCGTCTATGTTTTGTGTAATTACGCCTTTTATAAACCCTTTTTGCTCCAACTTGGCCAGCACTTCGTGCGCTTTATTTGGGGAGGATTCCTCCATATCCGTAAAAAAGATTTTTTTCATTTCCCGCCAGGACTCGGCCGGATGCATTTGGAAAAAATTAATTTCAATAAACTTTGGGTCGTACTGGTTCCACAGTCCGCCAGCGCCCGTAAAAGGTGCGATGCCGCTTTCCACGCTTACGCCCGCCCCGGTAAACGCTACGCCATAGCGCGCGTTTTTAATAAGATCCGCCGCTTGTTTTATATGTTGCATAATCCTATTTTACAATTTCTAACCCTAAAAATAACTGGCCGAACGGAGGGCAAACATTCTAAACTATACTATACGCTAACTTGCGGGGGGAACAACATGTCTATAGAAACCAAAGCGGTGCAAGACGCGCACCGCGTAAAAAGATACTTGTACGATATTCTGCAGTTTAACTATCCCAGTAAAGTCACCTGGACGATTAACGCCATTATCATTACGCTTATTTTGCTTAGCGTACCCGTGGACGTAATCGAAAGCGTGGGGGATGTAAGCCCCCAGTTAAAGCGCATCGCCTACCATGTCGATTTAGGAATGAGCATCGTATTCGCCATAGAATACGTGCTGCGCGTGCTGACCTGTACGGAAGATCCGCGCTTTGCCAAACCCATTTCAGGCCGCATTCGGTATATGCTTACGCCGCTGATGGTAATAGACTTGCTCGCCATCTCGCCGTTTTTTATTTTGGGCGCGGGCTTGGTGCGCGCGCTGCGCGTGTTCCGCATTTTCATGCTGATGCGCTATACCAACGCCATTGAAATGGTAAACAATGTTGTGGCTGAAAAAAAGAACGAACTGGCCATCTGCGGCGCGTTTTTAATGATGCTGTGGATTTGGAGCTCGTTTATGATCTTCCGCGTAGAGCACCCGGCCCAACCGGAAGCGTTTAAAAACATGCTCGACGCCATGTGGTGGTCCATGCAAACGTTTACCACTCTTGGCTACGGGGATTTGATTGCCGTCACCCTGCCCGGCAAAATTATTACGGGCATAACGGTTGCTATGGGGCTTATTTTGTTTGCCGTGGTAACGGCCGTAATGACGGGGGGAATTGTACAGGAATTCCAACGGTTTGAAAACGCCAAAAAAACTCCGCCGCAGCTTTAATCAAAGACGTAGGATTCGTCCTCTGTAATCCAGCCCTGCGGCTCAAGAGATTGGCAAAGAGCGCGGCCTTTGGCGGTATGAAACGCGCAGAAATGACGCCACTCTCCCACCGGATGGTCGTCCCACTCGGCTACGAACGGTTTGCGGGAAAAGAGACGGTAGTCACTGTAATCGGGCTTTTGCCGTAAACGCACCGCTGCCGTAAAACATCCAACATTCGTACACCAAATGTGATACTTAAAATCACGATCATAACACCACTGCTCGGCCGACGGTGTAGAGCATTTTATCTCTACGGGCAAAATACCGCCGTTTCCGCCCGTCATGCCCAAAAAATCGATATCTTCGTCAATTCCATTCAGTATCTGCACGTCCAGCGCGTTATGAAATGCCCGCAATATAGGCAAAACACCCGCCGCCCGGCTTCGTTCAACCGCCCGCGTATACAAAGGTACTGCCGCGGCCGTTAAAATCCCAATAATAAGAACCGTTACCAACAGCTCAATTAACGTAAATCCATGGATTTTATTCATACTAAGAGTATAGAAGACAAAGAAAGAAAATCAAGCCGGCACCCGTAATAAAAACAACCGCAAAGCAAAAGTTAAGCGGTTGTTTTTCTTTATGTATAAATTTATTGTTTCGCCGAATTAAAGCATCAGTGTCGTACGGATACCAACCGCCACACCTGCGCCACGGCCAGAACGTAACCCCGCTTTTGGATAGAACTGAAAATCCGGCGATACCGTAACAAATTTGCCAAACCCGATTACCCACGCAAGTTCCGCCACAGCTTCCGAAACACGCATAAAAGCGGGATTATTAAGACCCTTACGGCTCAAGCGGTTATAAGCCGCACCCAGAATAAGCGCGTCCTGCGGGTTGCGCCCCAGCGGGTCCAACCACGCCGCACCGGCCGCGTAAGAATTTTTAACCGCCGCCGCGCCGCCCGCAGAACCGTTTGCGCGGGCAAAAACAACCCAGCGATCCCCCATATTCTGCTGGGCGTTAAACGACCAGGCGTTTACATTTTCCGGCTGGGCGGCAACGGACGGCTGATAATAATAAAGCAAGCCGTACTGCCCCGATCCCCAAGCAAAAGACGGGGTCCAGGCCAAGGACGCAAACGCCGTATAACGGCCGCCAAACGCGTCTTTTATGCGGATATACTCCCCAGACAGGTTCGATGCGTCCTGATATCCCGCCGCCACAGTAAATACACTGTTTTGAGCCTGCGCATACGCGCCCAAAGACGCGCTGGGATAAACCGCCGACGCATTCTGCGCCAGGGCCATATTCATAAGAGCCGTTTGCTGATTATCCAAAAAGTTGGTTCCGTCAAAGTTGGAAAGGGGAAACTGCCCCGCTGTAACGCTCAACCACTGTAAGCGGCCCGGCAGCGTATGCGTATACGATAATTGGGAAAAAACAGCTTCGTTTACGGGCGAATCGTTAAACGCAACCGCAAGCCCCGCCCGGTTTACAAGCGCGGCAGCGGACGCGCCCCAATAGTGCATTTTATTATAGTTGAAATTAATCTCGCCCGATCCGGCGGCGCGATCTTTAAACACAATCCAATTTATGTACGGGTAATAAATTCCCAATACGGAGGTTTGCTTTCCTCCCGGGGCGGCGCGTTGGGCGACGTACGAAACGTCCAATCCCCACGATACACCCCACCGTCGCGAAACATCGTTTTTTAGGTTTACGTATTCTTGCCCGAATTTTGAAAAAGGATGATTTTCCACCGCTCTGCGCGAAGCAAAACGCTGCTCGTGCCTTGCCGACGAAAGTCCTTGCGCCCAACCGTTTGCAAACAACACACAGCTCGCAAGCACGAAAAAGAACATCTTACCCTGCCGCATAAAACCGCCCCCATGATCATTTTTTAATATTATACAAGTCCGGCGGTGCGTTCCACAACGTAAAAAAAATAGCTGCCTCTTCCCATTTTCAAGTAAAATAAATATATGTACGCAGACATCCCCGTTACCGAAGGCATTAAATATGCAGGCTCCAAATTAAAATTGTTGCCGCTTATTCTGGAACAAATGCGCGCCCTGCCGGGCGTGCGGACGGTGCTGGACGGATTTACGGGAACCACACGCGTCGCGCAGGCGGCGGCGCGGCAAGGCTACCTGGTAACCGCAAACGACGTTTCAGCCTGGAGTGAAGTTTTTGCCCAGTGCTACCTAAAGGCGCGGCGGCCAGACGCGTTTTACCAAAAAATTATCGCCCATTTAAACGCACTTCCCGGTAAAAACGGTTGGTTCGCCGCGCATTACGGGGGAACCGACTTAGACGTCAAAAAACCCTTCCGTTTGAAAAATATGCAAAAGCTTGACTCCGTGCGCGAAGAAATCGACCGGTTGGGGTTAGCCTGGCCGGATACATGCGTCCTGCTGACCAGCCTTATCCTCGCGTTGGACAAGGTGGACAGCACTATCGGGCATTTTACTTCTTATTTATCCCGTTGGTCGGTGCGCTCGGCGGGGGATTTAACGCTAAAAATGCCGCTTCGGCCGCCGTATAATCCGGCAAACGCCGTACTAAGCGGGGATATTTTTGACGCTATAAAAAACCGCCGCTGGGATTTGGCGTATTTCGACCCGCCCTATGGCTCGGGCAACGGCAAAATGCCCTCCAGCCGCGTGCGCTACAACGCCTATTACCATTTTTGGACCACCGTCATAAAAAACGACCGACCGCCCTTGTTCGGCGCGGCCGCCCGCAGGGAAGACTCTCGCGACAAAGCCCAAGCAAACCCGTTTGAATCCTTCCGCCGCACTCCGGACGGCTCATTCGAAGCTTTAGCCGCCGTAGACCGCCTGCTAAAAGAAACCCGCGCGCGCTATATCCTATTTTCTTACAGTTCCGCAGGCCGAATCCCGCGCGAAGACTTGCTGCATACCCTCCAAACGCACGGAACCTTGCTTTGTGCCCGGGAAACCGACTATAAAAAAAACATCATGGCGCAGCTGACCAGCACCCGCCGCTGGACCCAGGAAGGCGGAAACAAAGAGTATTTATTTTTAATCGAAAAAGGAAACGAATATGCCTGATTTATGGAACCGTTTTTGGAATTTTATCGACCCTTACCGCCGCGGACCATTGTTTTGGAAATACGGTTGGAAAGGCATTTTATTTATCCTGGTCGGGACGTATTTTTTATATCAATGGTACATTGGGCCGCGCCACAGCCCGTTGGCGGGCGTAATGTGGCTGCTGACTATCGGCATACACGAAGCGGGGCACCCTATCTTCCGCTTAATTTCCGGCGGAAACTTTTTTTGGACGATTTGGGGCGGAACGCTGATGGAAGTGGGGGTGCCGGCATTGGCCTATTTTACGTTTTTACGCAGGGGGAGAGAAATTCAGGCAGATGTATGCCTGCTTCTCCTGGCGATTGCCTTCTATAGCGTGGGGCATTATGCCGGGTGCCGGCTCGACCCGGTCATCTCGCTGTTAAACGCCGGGCCGGAAACACTGCCGGATTGGGATTACATGCACAAATGGTTGGGCACGGAAGGGTACGAATGGCATATACGCCATGCATTTTACGGGCTGAGCGCATTTTTCGGCGCGCTGGGCGTTTATTTAACCGCCGCGCATTTTTGGGCCTGGACAAACCCGGACGGACACGATTACAACGATGACGATGACGGACACAACCGCTTTTTTACCCGCGGCTAGCTGTTTATCTATCTCCCAAAACACCCGTTTTAAAGCAAACCATAAAAACACACCCGGAGGATTTTCCTCCGGGTGTTTGGGTTATAAAACCAATACGGCGTGTTAGGGTCTGATAGCCGGGGCTATATCGTCCACTCTTCCAACTTCAACCGTGCCCCCACTGCTGGTACTCCAGCCGCTTCCCAAGCCTTTGCAGGTTTCCTTTCCTTTGTCCGTGGCGCCCTGGCAGCATTTAGTCACCGGTTCGGACGAGGAAAAATATACGGAATAGCTTCCGTCTTGACGGGTGGCGGAAAACTCCCCGCTGCAACCGCCATAAGCCATCCTCAGGTTATCGGGCGCGTTAACCGTAAAGTTTTTGGTTACAATTTTGCCGTTCGTTAACGGATAAGAAAAACCGCCCGCTTTCATAATTTCTTCCAAAGAAGGCATATTTATCGAATACTGCAACGCGCTGCCAGCAGCCGCTTTTTTGGGAGGATTGGCCACCGTATACAGTTTATAACCGCGGCGCAAATCCGCCATAATGGTTTCCACTTCCGCCACGCGCGCTTTTTCCACGGCGCGGGTA
Source organism: uncultured Elusimicrobium sp. (assembly GCA_964442585.1). Taxonomy (GTDB): domain Bacteria; phylum Elusimicrobiota; class Elusimicrobia; order Elusimicrobiales; family Elusimicrobiaceae; genus Avelusimicrobium. Next base: position 26,528 of record CAYUAA010000003.1, read on the forward strand.
TACTGCGGCAACGCCACTGCAGACAAAATGCCGATAATCAGCACCACTACCAACAATTCAATCAAGGTAAAACCCTTTTTATTTTGCATACTCTCTCCTTTCCATACGGATATATGTACTGTATCAAAATTAAAAAACCAACTGCAAGCGCAATTTGTGGGCGGACGCCCCGTATACGCATATTATCATTTTACGCCCGGCGCGGAAAAAAATCAAGCCCCGCTTACGCAAACAAATCGCCTTCCGGCGGGAGAAGTTTGTCTTCTTTGGCGGCTTTGGGAGCTTTGGATTTAAGCCCGGTGTAGGAATATCCCACGCGTTTTAGCAGGCGGGCGTTGTCTTTGGTAAGGGGAACTTCGTAAATATCCACAATGCGCTGGGCTACTGGCAAAAATGCGCCTTTATTGCCATCGATATGCCCGCGCGCCACTTTTACCGCGTCGGCCGCGTTGGCCACCGCGTTTTCGGCCTTGGCGAAATTAACCAAAAAATCGTTGAATTTTTCCATTAATTTTAAAATATCGTCTTTTAAATCTTCCATATATTCGTGCTGTTTGTCGATGTCCCACAGTTTGGACACCATTTTCAGCGTACTCATCAGCGACGTGGCCGACACCAGCGCGATGTTGTTCTTCCACGCTTCGTTTAAAATATCCGGGTCGGCTTCCGTGGCGGCCAAAAGCGCACTTTCGGGGTATACGAACATAAGAGTATAGTCCGGCTGGACTTTATCTCCGTCCGTTAAAAATTTTTTATAGTATTTTTTGGAACTTAAATCTTTAATCGTTTTTTTAACGTCTTTTACGTGCTCAGCTAGCGCGGCGGCTTTTTCCTTGGGGTCGTGTGCGTTAAAATATTGCACATAGTGGTTGAAAATGGTTTTAGAATCCACCACAATCCACCGGTCCGAAGGGAGCGCGATTTGTACGTCCACGCGTTTGCCTTCATCGGACACTTGCTGGTAGTAGTCGAGCCCTTCTTTCATGCCGGCCGCATCCAAAATGCGCTTGAGGGTTTCTTCGCCCCAGCTGCCACGCACGATGGCTTCGCCTTTAATAGCGTTGGTCAAGTGCACTGCGCTTTGGTCGATTTTTTCGGTCGATTTAATTACGTCCGTCAGGCCTTTTTCCAACCGGGCCTGTACCGCGGTGTTTTGGCGCTCCATTTCCGCCACTTTTTTGATGAAATTTTCCAAATGCAGCGTAAGCGGGCGTAACGCCTCGGAATTTTTGGCCTCCAGACCTTTGGTTTTATCTTCCAAAATTTTTCCCGCCAATTCGCTAAATTGGGCCTGATAGGTGGAAGACAATTCCTTAAAATTCTTTTCAATCAGCTCTTTTTCGCGCAGCAACGAGCGCGTTTCTTCTTCCAAGCGCGCTTTGTCCACCGCCAAAACTCCGTTTTCCGAGCGCAGGCGCGCCGTTTCCGGCTCCAACTCCGCCAGACGGGCCGCCTCTCCCTGCACGCTTTTTAAACGCGCCGACATCCATAAATACGTAAATCCGCACCCAACCAAAACACCCGCCAATACGGCTGCAATATGCATATAAAAATCTCCTTAATACGGCTTTTTTTAATTGTACAAAGTTTTGATTTAAAGCAGAAACCGTCCAAAAATTTTATAAAATATAATGGAAATTATTTTTACACAGGAGTAATCCCATGAAAAAACTTTTACCGCTCGCCGTATTAGCCGCCGTACTGGCCGCCGGGTGCGCTTCTACGGGTTCCACCACCGCCACCGCCGCCAACCAAACGATGACGTTGGAAGAAGCTTTGCAAAAATCGGCCGAAACGCGCCAAAAATTAATTGACGCCAAACAAGCCTACCAAAACGCCAAAACGGCCGCCGACGTGGCCTCGGGCAAAAAAACCGCCGCGGACGTAGCCAAAGAACAACTGCAACAAAAAGCTGACGCCGCAAAAAAACAAATTAATGACGAAAAAAACGCCTGGAAAGAACTTTTAGGCAAATAATACAGCCCATATAAAAAGAAAAACCGCCTCTATATTAAAGAGGCGGTTTTGTTTATAAAAGAACTTTTATTTAACTTCCGCTTTAGGAGCCGGCACCGGCATCGGGGCGTGTTCGCCGCGGGCATGACCGCCGCGGATGCGTTCCATGCGCGGGCCTTTATCGGCGCGAGGGGCGCCCGGCAGCGCGGGTTTTTCGAACAGGACGTCCAAGTCGCCTTCATCGGCGATTACGGCTTCGGTCTTTTCTTCCACCCAGGCTTTTTTTGCTTCGTCGGATTTTTGTTCCTCAAGCCCTTTTTTCATCTGTTCCAAACGTTCGTTAAATTTAACAAGCTGCTCTTCTTTAAATTTAATTTGTTCATCGCGGATGGAAGACACCAAAGCGGCGATTTCGGCTTTTTTTGCGTCTTTTTTCTTGCCGTCTTTCATTTTGTTGTATTCTTTCACCAACTTTTCCATTTTGTCTTCCGTCGCTTTCATTTTGGCCTTTTGTTCTTTGCGGGCCTTTTTAAAAGCGTCCGAGCGGGCGTCTTTGCCTTTGCGATGTTCGCTCATTTCCGCGCGGTGTTTTTTCATGGGGCATTTATCCCCGTCGCATTTTACGTCTTTGGCAAACGCGGGCAAGCACAGGGCTCCCGCCAATACGGCTAACAATACTTTTCTCATGGTTCCATCCTCCAAAAATCAGAATTCTTCTTCCCACGCGGACAAATCCTCCGCGAAAGAAAGATATTCAGCGTCCAAATTTTCGCTCATGTACGCAATCACTTCCCGTGCGTCAAAAGCGGCTTTGTCCGGTTGCAGCCCCGCCAGGAACATGCATAATCCTAACCCCAACATGGCGGTGGCCGCTAGGGCCGGTTTCCAGTGAAGCCCGGCAAAAAACGTTTTTTTGCGCGTCGTTTTGGCAAACACTCCGTCCACTACGCTTTGCGGCGCAGAGGGGGGAACCAACGCTTCGTCCATGCGTTTTAAAAACGCCAGTTCCTTTTGGCATCCGGGGCAGGAAGACAAATGTTCTTCAAAACGCGTCTTCTCCTCTCCGTTCAGTTCGCCCTGCGCATACAATAACACTTCTTCACATCCAATCATAACGATTCCTCTGGCGCATTTTCCCGCGCCAAGCAAAGTTGCATTTTTTTTACGGCCCGGTGGCAATCGGCCAATACACTGCCCAACGGACGCCCCAGCATTTGCGCGATTTCTTTAAAAGAAAAATATGGGCGCAAATAAATTATTTCCCGCTGCCGCTCAGGCAAGGACAACGCCGCTCGGCGGATTGCCTCCTGTGTTTCGAAGCCGCTTAACGCTTCCAGCGGGCCGAGGGATTCGTCCGCCAGCGTCTCGTGCAGGATTAGTCCATCTTCCTGCATTGGCTCGTCAAGCGAGGAAAACTTGTCTCTGTCTCTAAAAAAATTTAACGTCCGGTTCCTCGCCGTCAAAAACAACCATGATTTAAACTTTCCGCGCGCTTCGTACTTATCCGCTTGCTTAAAAAATGAAATAAAGGTTTCCTGGAACAAGTCCGCCGCCGCGCCTTCGTCTTGCGTCATCGACATAATATATTGATATAACGAGTTCTTATAACGCAAAACCAACATTTCAAAAGCGGTTTCGTCCCCTTGAAGGAACGCTTCCACTAATTCATCGTCCGTAAACGTCTGTAATTTAGGATCCATATTCTTATAACCCGAAACTTTATTTTTTTATTGCATTTATTTTACTTTATTACTGTAATTTGTTAAAATTTATCTATACAGATGCAAAAAATAATTAGATTTTTTGCATCCATCCGTAAAAATTGATATACTTTATAAAGAATGAAAAACATGTTCCACCGCTTTTTTATGATTAATAATATTTCCGTGCTATCCGTTAAACGTATGGAAACGTCCATTATTATGCGTAAAAAAAGCGGGGAAGTTTGTGTAAAATAATTTATTTTTTATTTTTTCAAAAAACCCGCTTCCATGATAAAGAAGCGGGTTTTTTTATGGATAACTACTATAGGAACGTACATGAAAAAATTAACAGCCTTATTTCTTATTTTTAGCCTGGTGTGGGGAAACTTTTCGGCGGCCTACGCGCAAATGCCCCGCAAATTCATCCAGGGAGTTAAAACGACCCAAAAATCACTGCAAAGCGCACGAAGACTGCCGGCTGCGCTGAATGCGGCCCAACATCCCGCCGCCCCAGCCGCGCTGGCCGCGCAAGTGGAACGCGCCACCCGCCAAGCCCTGCTTGGAAAAACGCCCAAGTTTAAAGAACTTAAAGCGCGCGCTTTACAAGGGCGCACCGCCTTTTTGCCCCAAGCCATCCTGGAGCACCCCGTGGCAGCGGAACGCGCCGAACTGTTACGCCGTCATTTTGCCGCCGCCGCGCCCAACGCGGCCGAAGAAGAGCTTGCCCAAGCAGCCGCCTTTTGGCGCGCGGATTTGCAAAAACGCCTGCCCCAATTAACAGAAGACGCTTTTTATGATACGTTGGCGGACGCCGCCGCCCTGGGCATTTTCGGCACCCCCGAAGACCTTTCCCTCCTGGAAGACTTCTACAACGCCGCCAAAGATACGCCGCACGCCGCACAGGCCGCCGCCGTATGGACGCGCGCCCTGTTAGTGCATGAACAATACGGACCGCTGACGAACTTCTTCGCCCAATATAACGGCGTTTATCCCAACCTGCAAAACGGCGTGGCCGATTTCGCCCGGGAACAAAACCTGCCGGTAAGCATTCCCGCCGCCGAGGGCCAAGCCCCCGCGCCGCTTGCGGATTTACGGGAATTCGGCTCCGCCTGCCGCTTGGCGCAAGACCCGTCCAAAAACGCCACGACGCTTTGGGTAAACTTGGCGCGCCGCCCCATGCACGCCGAGGTAAAATCCGCCGTCCGGCCGCAGGGAACGCTCACGCTTTTGCCAAATACGCTCCAAACGCCCGAAAACTTAACCCTTTCCGCGCAGCAAATCCCCGCACTGCCGCAAACCGCGGCCCCTGCTGCAGCCGCAAACGCCGCGGGGGAACGGCAAACCGCCGCGCGCGCCGAGTCAAACGCCACCTTGCAATTTTTTGCAAAAAACACTCCACACGCCGCCGCTCGTTCAGGAGAACTGTACGGGGGAATTCCGTTCCCGCTGATATGGAAGTCCGCCAAACAGGCGCTTGCTAAATTTAAAAGCTTATTCAGCCGCAAAAACATCTTAAAACCAGCCGCAGAAGCCATACCGACGGACGGGCCGCGCGCCGCGTTCCAACGCGCCGGAATTTACATGGCTTCCTATGTAATGGGATTGGAGGTGGCCACACCCGTTATCGCCAACTTCGGCAGCAGCTTTGGTTTGTCGCTTGAAGAAAACATTTTAGTGGCGGTGGCGACGTATTTGCCGTATTCGCTGGGAGCCTTCTTCTCCAACTGGACGAAAAAAATGCTGGGAAGAAAACACTCTATGAATTTAGGCCTTGCGCTGATGGGCGGAGGTTTGTTGGCGGGTGTAACGCTGTGCGGACTGAACGGAGCCTTCGTACCGGAAGCGAACACTTTGCTGCACTTTTATAAAGCCCTCGCCTGCATTACGGTTGCCAGTTTAGGGGGCGTGCTGGTACATAACTCCGTGGGCCCGATGATGACGGATTTAAGCAAAAATGCCAACGAACTCGTTCGCCAAAAACGCAGCGCGTATACGGAATTCAGCCGCGCGCTGGGGATGGCATCCTCATTTGCGTTCCCGTTCATCGCCACCAAACTGCTGGGGATGGACTGGAGCTTGGCTTTCGCCCTGCCGCTTCCGTTGGTTGGCGCAGCCGCGTTGGGAGTGAATTTGGCTAAAATCCCCAATACAAGACCGCTTACGGAAGCCCCGCGGGTTCAGACTGCCGCCCAAAAAGGCCTCGCCAACGCCATTAAAAATAACGAATATATCCGGCTGTTTAAAGAGGAAAAGGGCGTCGGCTCGTTTTTGAGCGGGCTGTTTATTATGAACGCGGTGGAAACAGCCATCAACAGCGGCTTTCTTTTCTTACTTCCTTCCATGACGCAGGATCAGTCCTCTCAATACCTTTTTGGGTTGGCGCAGTTTGCCGCGCCGTTCCTGCTGGGCCGTTATCTGGCCGGGAAATTTTTACAATGGTTCCCTAAACATAACATGAGCATCGCCACCTTAATGGCGGCGGGCGGGGGACTTGCTTCCCTGGGCGCGCTGAACAACGTCTACGCACTGACTGCCGCGCTGTTTTTGGCCGAAACGGGTATTTCCACCGGCTTCACGCTTGGCTTTGCGCGCACCGCAAAAAACCCCAAAACGCAGGACCGCGTAACTTCGTTGATTGTGGCGAGCGCGCTTTCGTGCGCTTTCGGACCGATGATGTTAACCCAATTGGCGCAAACGATGATTGACGCGGGAATTCTGTCCGCCACCACGGCCACCGCCGCGGCGATGATCGGCATTCCTTCCGGCCTGGCGTTGCTTTCCGCCATGCTGTTTAAACGGGTGGAAAATATAGGAACGGTTACAACCTCGGTACTCAAAAAAATGGTTTCTTTCGTTAAAAAATCATTGTATCACCCGAAACAAAGAAGAAAACGCTCTTAATAAAATACCCCGGGCCGCAAAGCCCGGGGTTTCTTTTTATCTAATGCTATGTTCAAATACAACTCTTACTCGTAACGTAGCGCATCAATCGGCGTTAATTTAGAAGCCTTATAAGCCGGATAATAGCCGAAGAAAACGCCCGTCGCGGCGGAAAAACCAACCGAAAGCAAAATAGACCATACACTCAGTTCCGCCGGGATAGAGGTAGAATTGGACGCCACGATAAGCGTAATCCCCACGCCTACCACCACGCCGATTAAACCCCCAATGCACGAAAGCGTAACCGCCTCGGCCAAAAACTGCAGGCGGATATCCGCGCTGGTCGCGCCGATAGCCATACGAATGCCGATTTCGCGCGTACGCTCGGTAACGGATACGAGCATAATATTCATTACCCCAATACCGCCTACAATCAAAGACACCGCCCCAATCACCCCAAGCAGCAGCCCCATGGTTTTGCTGGCGCTTTTGGCTTCTTCCACAAACGAGGCAAAGTCGTCTAGCTGAAAGTCGTCCTTGGCCAGGGGGTGGATGCGGTGCGTATTGCGCACGGTGTTTTGAATGTCTTTTTTGGTATCTTCAATTGTATTAAAATCGGCCACGCGGATGATTACACGGTCTAACGCACGGCGGTCCGAACTGTTCCAGCCGGCGTTCATTTTTACTTTACCGGTGGTATAGGGAATTAGGGCCCCTTCGTCCATATCAAACCCCATGCCGCCCTGGCCGGATTTTTTCATTACACCCACCACTTTAAAGGGGATATCGTCCAAAATCACCACGCGGTCCAGCGGATCCATATCGTTAAAAATGGTTTGGGCGGCCGTCGCACCGATAACCATCACCTGCCCATATTCGTCCACTTCTTTTTCGGTAAAGTGGCGGCCGGATTCCAGTTCCCAGTCATACGTTTTAAAAATATCCGTATCGGTGGCCAGTACGGAAAGAGATGTGGAGGTAAAACCGTATTTTACGTCAAAACCGGAGCTGATGTACGGCGCGGCCGAAGTTACGCCGGGCAGTTTACGGATGGCGCGCACGTCGTCCATGGTTACATCTTTGGGAGAGGAAATGCTCTCGTCCAAATTCCACGGTTGGCGCAAATACAAAATGTTCGTGCCAAAGCGAGAAAACCGTTCGGCCATACTTTTCTGCGTGCCGGAGCCCACGGCCAACATTGTAATGACCGCCGCTACGCCGATGACGATGCCCAAACTCGTCAGCGCGGCGCGCATTTTGTTGGCGGCAATGGCTTTAAGAGAAA
>CAYUAA010000004.1:0-27531 GCA_964442585.1 uncultured Elusimicrobium sp.
CCCCCTTGCCGGAAAAGAATTAACCTTCGACGTGGAAATTAAAGAAATCAACTAACTTTTGCCCATAAAGAGCAAAACCCCGGACGGGCGTTGCGCCCTCCGGGTTTTTTGCGCCGCCTAACTAAAAAAACCCGCTCCAAAAAGCGGGTTTTTTGTTAAAACAGTTTGCTTACGGCTGGGTGGAAATATCCGAAGATTCATCCGGTTGCAACTCCCTTTGAGTGGCAACAAGGGTTCGCCACACGTCCACTTCTTTAGCAAGTTGCTCTTCTTCTTCCAAAAAAGATATCCACGCTTCGACAATTTGTGTTTTTTTCTCTTCGTTGAATTCTCCCCCACGACGCAAGGCTTCCAACCGGCGTATATATTTATCGGCCAGCTGGTGATACCGTTCCACCCACGGAGTACATGTTTCAACAGGAAAAGAAAGATCCGTCTCGTACAAAGACTGTTCGAGATCTTCCTGATAGTTTTCTTTCCTTCTTTGCAGGTCGGAAAGAAGCTCCCGGATTGACTCTTCCAATTGACGGGCGTTGAGTTGCTTAATTTTTATGTTCAGTTTTTCTATTTTGCCATTCAGCAACCCATCGTATTTTTTGTTTATACGATTCAAATGTTCGACTCTTTTCCCAATGTTTTCAATGCCAGAAGTTGCGCGCACTTCCTTTTCAAAAGAATCAAACGTTTGTAAAAAATCAGCCTCGTCTTTGGTCCAATCACCGGGCAAGAATTGTTTGAATAAAGTAAATTGCTCCATCCAACTCTCGCGTTTTTTCCGGTTCGCCGCCAACGATTCTTGAATAAAAGAGTCCACCAACTGACGATCTTGAGTTTGCTGATATTTACGCACCAAGCGGTTTATTTGCAGTTCAGTGGCCTGCATTTTTACCCGCTGTTCAAGCAAAGGAGATTGAAAAGGCGAATTCCAGAAGGCAAATGGCAGTTTGGACGAATAATGCCAGGCGGACAACAGCGGAAATGAGACGCTGACGCCTTCATGTTCCGTCAAAGGATTGGCCAGCCAGGCAATTTCCTCATATATAGGATTTACCGGCGTAGTATCAAAACCTTGTTCTTTGACAGCGTCCAACACTTCCTGCGCGTATTGTGCGTCTTCCTGCAGAAGCTTCGGATCGAATACGTCAGAATAGTGTGCCAAAATCTTGTCTAACTCTTTTTGGGCGGTGGAATCCCTCCATTTATTAAACGAAGGCTTCAGCATGCGGTCCCATATATCCACCCCCAGGAAAAATTTAGACGATTGCAGCATGCCATGTGTCAAACTGGCGCTGTGGAATGCAGCCGACTGCATGCGAACGGGAGCTTCAAACAACCCGACATGTTTGGGGACAAAGCGGGGCATCAATAAATTACTTACGGTTCCCCCCCAGTCCAACGGTTGGTAGATTTCGGACGCCACCCGGCTGTGCCACGCGCCGGACATCAACTCCGGCAGCGATACGCGTACCCCCGGGAGCCCCTCCAAACTGTTTAAAACGGGCGCCCTATTTACCACACGAGAAGTAATTAACAAACCCTCCGCCGGATTCGTCATATATTGGGTAAGAAGCGGTTTAATTTCGTTTTCGGAAGATAAACTGCGCAAGCTGTAGTATCGACCGTCCGGATGAGGAACCCATACGTCAAACGCGCCTGATTTACCCATTTTGCCCACAGAATGCGTCAAATAGGCTTCCGAGCGAAGCAGCTGTTGCTCGGCAAAAGAATACGTATTGAACGTCATACGGCCGCCGGTAGACACGTCCAACAAATTGCTGCGGAAGACTCGCCAATCCTGATACGAACGAATTCCGTTGGGCAATTTGGCGCCGGACAGAACGCCCACATTCGCCCCAAACCCCGGAGTTTGCTGGGTAACTTGGTATTCCAATACGCGGCCCGGCTCTTTTCCCATCCAATAGCGCGGACTCCATTTAGAGTATTGGTTGCGCAAAGTATGTTTTTTAGACATGTTAACGGTTTCAGTCGCCATTTTTGCAGAAGAGAAAGTTTCTTGCGACGCGCCTTTTACAACTAATTCCTGTCCCGGTTTTGCGGTACTTCTCACAGCGTTTATTCTTACGCCGTTCCGGGTTAAGTTTTTGGACAAATTGGCCATGCGCATCCCTTTTTGCACTTCAACGGCAAAAGCCATTCCTCTCCGGCCCCTTTTGGCAAGGGCAAAAGCCTTAACCGCTTTAGGAGCAGCTATGGCCGCGCCGCGCGTTACGCGAAACGCAGTTCCCACAAAAGCCAAAACTTCGCCGCCGTATACCCAAAAGAGGGCCTCTGCAAAGAAACGGAAGATCATGTTATCCATTTCTTTTTTCTTTTTGAGCCCGTTGACGGAATTTTTCCCCACTACAACGGTGCACTGATTGGTAGTATACGTGCCTGACCACAAGTTGTGCGCGTTGGGATCCGCCGGGGGTTGACGCACAAACCACGCATAAATAAAGCTTAATTTTTCAGCCAGCAGTTTCATTTGTTCAGAATTTAAGCCATAATCTTCCATATAGTAGCGGTTTTCCGACACCAACGGACAATAAATATCGGCTACCAACTGCCCCCAACGGTCTCGCCATTCATCGGTAATGCGGTAATTATAAAAAGTTTGCTTCATACCCAGCTGTATTTGTTTTTCCTTCATATACTGCCGCAGATCTTCCCCGTTTTGGTTATACGCCAGACGGGAGAGCACTTCCAGCGCAAAAATACGCGTTGGCAGCGCATATTGTTCTTTATCCGTAAATTGGTGAAACATAAGCAAAGTATCGTTGATATTCTGCCCAACGATATTGTTGTTATAACGGATATTCTCGTACCAAAACAAAAACAGATGTTCCAGCGCGCCGGAAAGACGTTGTTTATATTTCTTTTTCTTTAAAGACGCGTTTAAAATTTTTACATAAGATTCGATATTCCCCATATTGCCTTGGGTAACGCCGTACGCGACGGCATAGTCCAACAGCATTACAAATTGGGCATACTCGAGGGACTGATCATCATACCCGGTACGACTGAAAGCTTGCACCTGTTTATAGAAGAGGCTGGACACGTCCGCCTCACTGTAAGGACCAGAAACCGAGTAATTCAATCCGCAGGGATAAACTTTGGACTCCAGCGGATTGGGGCGGTTTTGCGCCTTATAAAAATTTCTGATTTTAAGCAGTAAAATATGCAGCGTACCCGCCGCTTTAATGCTTAATTCGTCCGATTTATAAGAAAGGGCCTTCAGGTGGCTTAAACGGTACGCAACGCGCAGCTGTAATTTTAACAACAGTTCATCCAACTCTTGGTTGAAAACTTCTTGATTCCAAACAAAGCCTTCTTCCCCTTCTTCAGCTTCAATCGGTGGCGGAGCGGAGGCCAAACCATCCAACGTATTACCCCAGATTTCCGCCGCCGCAATCATATCCGACAGATTTACGTCTTCCGGCTTCCATGGGTCAATATACTCAATAAAATCCTCCAACCCCATAGATCCGCTTTCTATACTGCGGGCCAAACGATCGCTTGTGATAAAAAAATTGGTAAAATTAGGCAATAAGTGCGCCGCCTGCCGTTCTTTCGCGCCCGGCAACCCGCGCATTTCATCCGTATACGCCTTTGACAACTCTTTTTTGTGAAACTCCGTCTCCACCTTGTCCATCCAGGCGGACTGGACGTGCAAGTCTTTAATCGTATTATAAAGTTTACATACGGATTTTTCCGAAGGCAGACCTTTTTTGTTATAGGTGAAAGAAGCTGAATGGTAGTTTTCCCACAATTTGGAGTGGCGTCCGTCAAAAAAGATACGGTCAAACCATAAAATTTTTAACATTTTCACGCGTTGCAACTGCTGGGTTTCCAACAAATCAAAAATTTCGCGGTCTTCGGGATCGTTTAAGTCAAAATCGCCCTCTTTTAGCCATACCCGGCGCCAATCCAAAAATTCTTGGTCGATTTCGCTCACTTTTCTCATGTAGGCATCGTCTCTTCCGTCCCGGACTTTTTCCTGCACCATCTGGTACGTATCCCGCGCCTGCAGTATTTGCGGGGCAATCGTCTGAAACAAAAACACAATGGACAAAATACGGCATAACCATGTGTACATAGGCCACTCCTGTAAAAATAAAAAAGGGTACATCCTTATTATAAAAAGAAGTACTCGTAAATACCAGTCAAAAAAAGTCCTATTTTTAGGGAAAAAAGACCCAGATGAACCTAGGCCCCGGGCTTAATCCCGCTTGGCGGATAAGATTCCCCCCGCCACCGCGCAAAACGCGCCAAAGAGAAGAGCCCATTTATATCCGCCGATAAACGCGTCCTTGGCGGAAAGCCCCAACGTCAAAAAATGCTGCTGAAGAAGAGCAAACACCGCAACCGACAGCGCAATACCCATAATCATCCCGACATTGCGCGCAAGCGCGTTTACGCTGGCTACCACGCCAAGTTTTTCCTTCGGCGCGGCGCTGATAACCGTATTGTTGTTGGGAACCTGAAACGTACCGCTGCCCGCACCCATAATAAGCTGTGCCAGGATAATATAGGAAATACTGGGATTATCCCCTATAAAAGCAAACATCAGCGTGGAAATGAGCAAAAACACAAATCCGGCCGTAGTAATAATGCGCGCTGGCCACCGGGCGCACAACGCGCCCGACACAGCCGACGCCACCGCCAACGTAACGGGAAACGGCAAAATCAGCATACCGATTTTAATGGGATCCATACCCATAATGTCGGTTAAATAAAACGGCAGTAAAACGGAGTTGGTAAACAGCGAAGTAAACCCCAAAACGGCCACCGCGCAGCCGTAAGAAATGGCCGGAATTTTAAAAATAGACAAACCGATAAACGGGTTTTTGGAGGTTTTCTCCCTCCGGATAAACAGGATAAAAAATATGACGGAAAGCGCAAATCCGCCCAAAATTTTAGGCGAAGTCCACCCGTTGGCCGAAGCCGTGTTCAGCGCGTATAAGAAAGCAAAACTGGTAACGGTATATAACGACGCGCCTAAATAGTCCATCTTCATTTGTCTGACAGCCCTAAACCGCGGAATTAAATAAATTCCGCGCCACACGCCCAAAATACAAACGGGAATACATACCCAAAAAACGGACGGCCAGCCCCAAGTTTGAATCAGCACGCCCCCCACGGCCGGCCCCGCCAGCGTACCGCTGGCCACCACCGCGCCGATTGCGCCAAAGGCTTTGCCGCGCGACGCACCGTGAAATACCTGCGCAATCAGCGCCTGCGAAGTGGCCATCATGGCAGAAGAGCCAAGGCCCTGCACGGCGCGGGCAAAAAGCATTATCCCCAGCCCGCCCGACAGCGCGCCCAAAAGCGCGCCCACGCCAAATACGATAAACCCGCCCAAATACATCCACTTGCGGCTGTATAAATCAGACAGTTTGCCAAATACGGGCAAGAAACACGTCAGCACCAACAAATACATACTGACAACCAGCTGAATATTTTCAAGCGACACCCCAAACTCGCCCGACATAGTAGGCAAGGCGATATTTACAATCCCCGCCGACAGGGTGGACATAAACGTCCCGTTGGCGGTGACGGAAAAAATCATCCATTTTTTGGAAAGATGCGGGGCTTTTAATTTCATACTATTTTACGCAGCGTATTAACGTGTAGGCAAAGCGGCCTACTCCGTCGAACATTTTTCCCACCTTTAAACCGGCTTTTTTTACGCACGCTTCCATTTGCGCGGAGCTGTACATTTTACTGTTTCCGTTGGCAATGTTGGTAAAATACAAAGACGTATGGTTTAGGCAAAAAGAAGCCGCTTCGTATTCTTGGCGGTCCCACAGAGGCTCCAAAATATAGATGCGGGTATTCTTGCCCGCGGCGGCTTTTACTTTTTTAAGAATGGAAACGATTTGCTCTTCGGAAAAGCAATCCAAAAACTGGCTCATTAATACGGCGTCAGCCCCTTTGGGCAGTACGGTTTTGGAATCCAGCACGTTGGCGGCGTAAAATTCCGCACGGGAACCGTATTTTTTAAGGTTCTTTTTGGCTACGTTCAATTGGCCGGGCAAGTCGACAAGCGTCATGTGCACGGAAGAATCGTACTCCAGGCACTTTTTGGCCCATTTGCCCGTATTGGCGCCAATGTCCATAATCTTCTTGGGAGACAATTCAAACACCAGCGGCAAAATTTCCGGAAATGCAATATCGGAATAAAAATGATCAAACGCAAACCAGCTTTTGCGGTTTTTGGCGGGCAGCTTGGAAAGGCCTTCATACACAGTCTTCCACTTGCCAAATACTTTTAACCCGGTGGGCCGGCCCTTTTTTAACGAATCTTTTAGCGTGTGCATGCCCAGGTAGCAAATATCGTTTACAAAATCCATATTGGCGCGGGTCATCGGGTCGCACAGTAAAAACCAACCCGTTTTGGTCAGGCTGTAAACCCCCTTGTCATCCTGCGCAACCAAGTCTAATGCCAAGCCGTTTTCCAACAGAGTCTGTACCGCGTACAGGGATAATTTCAATCTATTGGCAACGGTTTTATCCTGGGCCGGAGTGTTATTTAAAAAGTCCAAAATACCTAAATCGCGCAGGGCCAAAGCGGCTTGAAAGCTAATCGGCGCAAAAGCGATTTTCTGCGCGTCGAACGCCACGTCCGCCATGGTGCGCGCTTCTTTGCGCGGGCGGCGGTAAGGAGTGTTGAGTTTTGCGTTGTTTTTAGTTATCATATTCCTATAAATTTTATTTTTTTTAGAGAGAGTTTTCAAATGAACGACACCTCCTCCCGCCAAATTGCCCTGGTTACGGGCGCCAGCCGCGGAATCGGCCTGGCCGTAGCCAAACAACTCGCCAAAGACGGTTTTGACATTTGGCTGAACTATCATTCCAATCATCAAGCCGCCCAACTGGCGAAAACCGAAATTGAAGCCCTGGGCGCGGCCTGTACGCTGTTGCCTTTCGACGTGGCTGACCCCGCCGCCGTCCGCTCAGCCTTAAACCCTTTGCTTGAAAAACAAACACCTTATGCGCTTGTTAATAACGCCGGCGTACGCAAAGACAATTTACTTATTTGGATGCAGGACGACGAATGGACGAAAGTGATTTCCACCGTCTTGGGCGGATTTCACAATGTAACCAAAACGGTGTTGGCGGCGATGATTCACGCCAAACGCGGGCGTATTGTTAATATCGCCTCCGCCGCCGCGCACGCGCCCGTTCCGGGCCAAACCAACTATTCCGCCGCCAAGGCGGGTATTGTGGGAGCCACGCGCAGTTTGGCGTTGGAAGTGGCCAAACGCAATATTTTGGTAAACGCCGTTTCGCCGGGATTTATCGAAACCGAAATGCTCGACGGCCTGCCCATAGATAAAATTTTGCCTTTAATCCCGCTGCGCCGTCTGGGCCGTACGCAGGAAGTAGCGGATCTGGTATCTTTTTTATGCTCGGACAAAGCTTCCTACATCACCGGGCAGGCCTTCCAGGTAAACGGCGGTGTTTGCATGTAAAACCCAAGAGGGAAACCCGCTAAAAATAGTATAATATTCGTATTCTATGGAAATGCAAAAAAACAATACAAAAGTCGTCATCACCGGGGCCGGGGCCGTTTCGCCTTACGGCGCGGGCGTAGCCGCGCTTATCAACGGACTGTTTGAAGGCCACGGCTGCATGCACACCGTGCCGGAGCTCGAAGCGTTGCCGATGGTAAAAACTAAAGTGGCCGCCACCGTGCCGGAGATGGACTTTTCGTATATCCCGCGGAGGGACCGCCGCTCCATGAGCCGTATGGCCAAATACGCCTATGCGGCCGCCAAAGAAGCGTTGCAGTCCGCCGGGTACGAAACTGCGCCCGCGGGGCTGGGCTTTTTTATGGGGTCCACACTTAACAGCATTTCCGTATGGCTGGAAATCAGCAAGCACTGCCACGAAGGCCATTTGGAACTGGTCAAAACATCCGACTTTTTACAAATTATGAACCATTCCCCGCTGGCAACGGTTTCCCAAGCGTTAAAAATAAACGGACCGTGCGTGGGAACGTCGGACGCTTGCGCGACGGGACTGATGAACATCGGCCTGGCGTATATGGCGGTAAAAACGGGCTTTGTCAAACAAGCGCTTTGCGGCGGGACGGAAGAATACCACCCCATGTTCAGCGCGTGTTTTGACATTATGCAAGCCACTTCTTACAATTTTAACGACCAACCCAACAAGTCCTGCCGCCCGTTTGACTCCGCAAGGACCGGGCTTGTTTGCAGTGAAGGCTGTGGGCTTTTATTTGTAGAGAGCGAAGCAAACGCCAAAGCGCGCGGAGCGGAAATTTTGGCGGAGATTGCAGGTTTCGCCTCCAATACGGAAACGGAAAACATGGCCTATCCGTCGGCTGAAACGCTGCGGGCCTGCATGACGGCCGCACTGGAAAACGCCCGCATACTTCCGGCCCAAGTAGATTTATTAAACGCCCACGCTACGGGAACCGTGGTGGGCGACATCGCCGAAACGCACGCCGCGGCGGCCGTATTGGGCCCCGGCGCGCGCATTAACAGTTTAAAAGGGCATTTAGGGCACGCTATGGGCGCAAGCGGCAGTTTGGAAACCGTCGCATGCCTGGAAATGCTTAAACGCCAAACGGTTTTGCCTACGCAAAACTTACTCGCGCCGGACGAACGCTGTGCGGCGTTGGCCTACGTCACCAAACCCGAAAAACACCCGGTAAACGTGATTTTAAAGAACAGCTTCGCCATCGGCGGAAACAACTGCTCTTTGGTTTTAAGGAGATCCCTGTGATTACGAGAGAAGAAATTATTAAACTGACGAACGACGCCCTTAAAAAAGAGTTTGAACTGACGGACGAACAGCTCGTCCCCACCGCACATCTGCAAAACGACGTGGGGCTCGACAGCTTGGACGCCGTGGATATGGTGGTGGTGCTGGAACAAAAATTCGGCATGACGCTGCGCCAAGGCTATGATATCCGTTCCATCGTCACCTTAAACGATTTGTACGATTTTATCGAAAAACTCGCGCGCGAACACGAAGCGGGCAAATAACCCCATGTACGCACTGCGCACTTTTTTTAACACCGCCATAATTGGTTCCTCGGCCATATTATGGCTTTTTGTTTCCGGCCTGGCCGCCGGCCCTTTTCTATGGCTGTGGCCGGGCAAAAACGGCCGTAACGTGCGTAAATTCGTATATTGGCAGTCGCGCGGGATTTTGTTTTGCATGCGTATGTGCTCAAGCGGTTGGAAAACGGAAATTTATCCACGCCCCCACACCCCCGCCATCGTGGCCGCCAACCACGCTTCGTCTTTGGACTTATACTGCGTGGCCGCGCTGGGATTTGACAATGTGGTCTACATCACCAAGGGGTGGGTGTTTAACCTGCCGTTTTTCCGCTTTGTAATGACCGGAGCCGGGTATTTAGACGCCGAAAAAACCCCGCCCGAAGAAATGCTTGCCAAATGCCAAGAAGCCCTCAATAACGGCTGCGACATCGTGCTGTTTCCGCAAGGCTCGCGCAAAAACCCCAACGCCCGTTTTAAAAGCGGCGCGTTTTACCTGGCCGAAAAAACGGGCGCGCCCGTCATTCCCGTAGCTATCGGCGGCACTGGGGAAATGCTCCCCGCCGGAAGCATTCAGCTTCGCCCGGCCAAAATCGTTTTAAAATCGCTCCCCGCCATTGATCCGAAAGACTTTCCCGGCGAGCTGGCCCACTTGGAAATGGCGCGCGAAACAAAAAACCGCATCATTCAATCTTTACAGGAGGACGTAAAATGAAAAAAATTTTACTTTTGCTTGCCTTTGTAACGCTTTTTTCGGGATGCAGAAGTTTACAGCGTGTACAGGATATCCCCAGCCATACGGTAGTTTTGGCAGAAGGAAAAACCATGCACCAAGCCATTATGCAAGGCTGCGCCGGAAAACGCTGGATTATGAGCGAGGACGAGCCCGGAGTCGTAACAGCCCGGCTGCTATTGCGCAGCCACATGGCGGAAGTAAAAATACCCTATACCCAAAACGCGTACGCTATCGAATACGCGGACAGCGCCAACCTCAACTATCGTCCCAAAAAACATAAAATTCACCCCAAATATAACCAATGGGTGCGTAATTTGGACGTAAACATCACCCGTTTTGCGCAAAAGAACTAATATGAACACTTCTTTTTCCCCCGTTGATACGCTCGTTCCGCATAAAAAGCCAATGTTATTGGTGGATGAAATACTGTCCGCCACCGAGCCGGACGCCCGCGTAAAAAGCGTAATCGGTCCGGAGCACTTGTTTTTGCGGGAAGACGGTACGCTCGCCCCCGAAGCGTTAATCGAAATCGTGGCGCAAAGTTTCGCCGCGTGCGAAGCCCAACGGCGGCGCGCGGCCGGGCTGTCCACCGACGGCGGCGGATACATGGCCTCGGTGCGGGATTTTGATATTTTCTTACCTGTGCGCCAAGGAGATGAACTTATCACCCGCGTAACCAAAAAAGACGACTTTATGGGTACGCGCATCGTGGAAGGCGAAGTTTTCCGCGGGACGCAAAAAGCCGCCGCCGGAACCGTTTATATTTTCATGTGGGAAGGCAAAAATCCCCCAACAGGAGCATTATGAAAAAACTCTTAACCGTTTTACTTTGCCTGTGCGGCCCCCTGGCGTGGGCACAGGAAGAACCTTCGCAAAACACTGCCGACAACGTCCCAATATACGCACGGGAAATTATGAATCGCTTCGGCGCGGTGGAAACCCTGCAGAGCAATTTTACGCAGGAAAAACATTTAACCCTGCTTGCCGAGCCGGTGGAAAGCAAAGGCAAATTTATGTTTTCCAAAAAAGGCGCGCAACTGCGCTGGGAATACACAGAACCTTTCCAAAACGGATTTCTAATGGACGGAGACAAAACGTTCCGTCTGGAAAAAGGCGTTAAAAAAACGGTCAAAGGCGTTATGGCGCGCAACACGGCGGCGCAGATGCTCGTATGGCTGACTTTCGATTTAAAAACCCTGGGCGAAACGTACGATATCGCTTATTTTGACGGAGGCGTAACCCTCACCCCCAAAAACGACAAAAACAGCCTGCTCGACAAAATTACAGTCTGGTTCTCGAAAGACAATCCGCAAGCCCTCGCCGAAATCCGCATGGATGAACCAGGCGGCGATTATACGCTTTTGCGTTTTTACGATACAACGGTAAACGGCCCTCTGCCCAAGGACGCTTTTCTGTGAACGAAAACTTTTTTGTCCGGCATAAAACGTTATGCCTGTGCGCGGTGTTGGCTTTGGCCGCCGCGTGCGGGGCCGTTTTAACGCGTCTGCAACCGGATGAAAGTATTCACGCCATGATTCCCGCCGCCGTGCGGGAAAAAGTGGAACTGTTTGAACATTCCCCGCTAAACAAAAAAATCTTTGCCGTCGTCCGCGCGGCCACACCCGAAGAAGCTCAAACGGCCGCGCAAACCCTGCGCGAAAATCTGGAAGCGGAAAATCTCATCCGGCCGCCGTTTGCCCCGGGGGCCGATTTTGCGCTGGAATTGTTTTACGCGTTGCCCGGCCGTTTTAGCGCGCAAGACGAAGGAGCGGTGCAAATGACCCTGTCGCCCGAATACGTTTCCCGCAAAATGCGCGAAAATTACGAAAACTTACTCTCTATGGAAGGAATTCTGCTAAAGCCCCTTCTCTCGGCCGACCCGCTGGGGCTGACGGGAATTATGACGCACAAATTGGCCGCCTTGGGCGCGGGCACGGGGCTCGATTTTAAAGGAGGTTTTTTAGCCTCCCCGGACGGTAAAACGCTCATCGGCCTGTACGATTTTTCCGCCGAAAACTCCTTTCACGGCGCGGCGCGCTTTAACGAACGCTTTAACGCGCTGGCACAGGCATTGGGCTCCCGCATACAAGCATTTTACTTGGGAGGTCTGCGCTACACGGTGGAAAACGTGGCCGTTATCCGCGCCGATCTATGGCGCATTACCGCGCTCGCGCTGTTGGCTTTGGCAGCGGTGTTTGCGGTGTTTCTGCGGCGCAAAAGCGCGCTTTTGATTTATCTGGTTCCGCTTCTTATTTTACCCCCCGCCGCCCTGATAACGTATGCGGTATTCGGCGGTATTTCCGGCATTACGCTGGGGTTTGGCAGCGTGGTGGCGGGCCTATCGGCCGATTATTCCATTTATTTGTTTTTTGCACTGCGGGCGGGGAATCCCGCGCAAGAAACGCGCCATCGGCTTAAAAAGCATCTCTTATGCAATTTTATGACTTCCGCCCTCTGCTTTGCCGCGCTGTTTTGCTCGTCTGTGGAATTATTTAAACAAATTGCCGTATTCAGCGTTGCCGGGCTAACAGCCGCGCTCCTGCTGGCGCTGTTTATATTTCCCCCGTTTTGGCAAACGTCTCCCGGGCAAAACATACTTCAGAAGACGTTCTCCGCGCCCGCTTTGCCGCGCCCAAGCGCATGGGCGGCGGTTGTGATACTGCTTATTTTTGGCGGTTGGGGCGTTACACATACGCAATTTTCGGGCGATGTGGAAGACTTGAACTCCACATCCGCCGAGTTTAAAACGCAAAAAGCCGTTTTTAACGCGGCCTTTGCCCGCACAGCCGAAGACAACGCCCTCGTGTTTGTAAAAGGCCAAACGATTCAGCAAGCCTTGGAAAACAACGAAACAGCCTCCACATTCTTCCCCGCACCGCTGGCGGTAAGCGGGATTATCCCGTCCAACCGCACCCATGCTCAAAACACGGCCCGTTGGCAAGCGTTTTGGGACGCCCCGCGGACGCAATACGCGCGGTTGCTGATAGAAGAAGAAGCCGTCCAAAACGGCCTTAACGCCGCCGCCTTCGCCCCGTTTTGGAAACAGTTAAGAACTCCGCAGGAGGACGTCTTTGATTTCACACAAATCTATAATCCCGTAGCCGCTCTAAAAGACGGCTCCTTTGCCGTGGTAAACATCGTACCCAACACGCCCCCAAACGCACTGGCCGCTCAACGGGCGGGAGCGGTATTTGTGTCCGGCGCGGGACTAAAAAAAGAACTGTTGGCCTCCGTACGCGGCGAAGCCGTCAAAATAGTATTGCTCGCACTTTTATTTAATTTGGCGGCCGTATTTGCCGTATTTAGAAACATAAAAGAAACGGCCCTCTGTTTCGTACCCGTAATATTGGCGGGCTGTTTTACATTTGGCTGTTTTTGGGCTTTTGGTGTAAAAGTAAACTTGTTTGTACTCGTATTTTTACCGCTTTTGACGGGACTCGGCATCGACTACGGTATTTTTCAAGTAATGAAATTCCGCGCGGACGGTCAAGAACAACGGCTGTATCCCCCCGCCGCTTTATGGACGGCCGCTCTGTCCACCCTGGCCGGATTTGGCGTACTGGCACTGGCAAACCACGGGGTGTTGTTTATTATGGGGCTTTCTTCGTTTTTAGGCATTTGCGGGGCCATACTGGCCGCGCAGCTTATTTTGCCCGCGCTGTTGGAGAATAACTCATGCGCCCGTTAATATTTTTACTTGTCTGCTTATTGGGGGCATGCAGTTCGGGTTTGGTTTACAAACCCGTACCCGCCGCCGTGCTGAATCCGGCCCGCACCGTGCGTCTGTCGGGAGAAGTAAGCCCATGGGGGCTCTATTTTACAGCCGTAACCGAGTACGACGGCAACGCCGCCCGAGTGGTAGTGCTTTCCGAAATGGGGATGAAACTGCTTGATTTTTCCGCCGACGAAAAAGAAGCCCAAGTATATTATAAACTCGAAAAACTCCCCTCCGCGGCCGCCGGAGCATTTATACGCTTCGCCCAGAAAAACCTGCTTACGCCGTGCCCCGTCAAAAACGTGTCGTTCACGGACCGCCACGCGCACGCCCGATTTGAAACCATTGTGCAAGGAGAACCCGCATGTCTTTAGAAACCGCTTTAAAAAATTGCTTTTTAAAGGCCCAAGAAAACCAATTTATATATATTATCCCGCCGGATTTTCCCGCCTTTGAGGGACATTTTCCGGGAAACCCGCTGCTCCCGGCCGTCTGCCAGACGGGTCTGTGCGCCGACGCTTTAAGCCGTCAAGCCGGGAAAACGCTGGAAATCGTCACCGTAGCGCGCGCCAAGTTTATGCGGCCCGTTTTGCCGGGGGCGCGCGTGCAAATCATGCTTCTCCCGCGCCAGGACGGAAAAACGCTCTGCGAACTGACGGATGCCGAAAACGGACAAAAATTCAGCCAAATCATTGTAAAAGTAAAGGAACGCGCATGAAAAAAATAACGTATTTCACTTCGCCCGAAGGCGCACCCGCCCCGCTGGAAAAATCCTTCTACCGCACCGTACGGTTTAACGAAGTGGACCCGATGGGCATTATGTGGCACGGTCATTACGCCGGCTTTATTGAAGACGCTCGCGTAGCACTGGGCGATGCGTTGGGGATTGGCTACCAGGATTTTTATAACCACGGCATCGTTATTCCCCTACGGCAGTTTCACGTGGATTATTTGGCCCCGCTTACCTATGGCAAACGCTACGAAATTAAAGCGCGCCTGTTCTACTCGGACGCCGCCCGCCTAAATTACGATTTTACGTTTTTGGACGCAAACGGCCGTGTCATGGCCCGCGGCTACAGCGTACAATTAATGGTAAACGAAAAAGATAAAAACCTATTGTTCGAGTGGCCCGCATTCACGCACGAGTTTTTAAAAAACTGGAAAGAAGGCAAAATTAAATGAAATTTCTTACCGTCATCCCGCACTACAATCACGCACGCACGCTTCGAAGCGTGGCGGAAGATTGCCTGCGTATAACGCCGGACATTGCGGTTTTTGACGACGGAAGTGACAAAAATCCGGCCCACCTGTTGGCGGGGCTGCCAGTGGCGCTGATCCGCTTTGAAAAAAACCGCGGCAAAGGCGCCGTTATTTTGGACGCGGCCCGCTACGCCAAAGAAAAAGGCTTTACCCACATTATCACTATCGACGCCGACGGCCAGCACTGCGCGCAGGATTTGCCGCTTCTGATGCAGGCGGCCCAAGAATACCCCCGCGCACTGATTATCGGTGCGCGACGTTTCGACCCCGAAAAAGTGCCGTTTTCCTCGCGTTTTGGCCGCAAATTCGGCGGTTTTTGGGTGCATTTGCAAACGGGCAAAAAAGTGTCCGACATTCAAAGCGGCTTTCGCTGTTATCCCGTAGAAATGCTGCTCTGCCAGCGCTTTTTGTGCAAACGCTACTCGTTTGAAGTGGAAGCAGCCGTAAAAGCTTTGTGGGGTGGATTTGGCGTAACGGAAACGGAGGTATCTGTCGTCTACCCGCAGGACCGAGTATCCCACTTTGGCGCATTTAAAGACAATTTCCGCCTTAGTCTGTTAAACACGCATTTAACCGTGCGCGCCATGCTGCCCATTCCGCACCGCCAATATACGGCCGATAAGAAAACGGGCCGGCAAATCAAGCGCGGCTATTGGGAAGTTATGGTGGAAAATTTAAAACAGCCGGGCAGTATCACCAAAAACGCGCTTTCCGCCGCGTGGGGTATTTTTTGCGGGTCCATCGCCCTGCCGGGAATCCGCCAAATAATGCTGTTTTTTGGAGCGGGCTGGTGGGATTTAAATAAAATTTTAAGCATTTCGTTTGAAAAATTATGCATCGGTCCGTTCGTGCCCGCGCTGTGCATTGAAGCGGGTTACTTTTTACGTTACGGGCGTTTTTTGACGGAGTTTAACTTCACCACGCTGGGCCGCCAATTTTTAAGCCGCGTGTGGGAGTGGGTATTAGGATCCTTGTTCGTGGCGCCGATGCTGGCCGCCGCAACATTTGCCGTTGTATGGATAATTGGGCTTATTTTGCACAGGAGTTTGCGTGAACGAAGCTAAAGAAACCACAGGCCGCAGCGTCGGCTCACGTCTGAAACACCGTTTTATGTACGCGCTGATTTGTATCGGCGGGCGGCGGCTGGCATACGCGTTTTTATACATAATCGTCTTTTTCTATTCGTTGTCCGGTTCCGTCAGCCAAAAATCCCGCGCGTATATTCTGCGGCGTTTTAAGCCGCAAAACAAACGTCAATTTTTCAAACATACGTATTTGCTGAATTTGTCGTTCGGGCGCACGCTGGTAGACCGCGCCGCGCTGGGCTTGCTGGGACGCGTAAACGTACAATCCACCGAAGCAGAACGCCGCCTTTGCCGCGATTTATGCGCCCGAGGAAAAGGCCTCATCCTGCTGACGGGGCACTGCGGCGCATGGCATTTGGCGGTAAATTTGATTGATTTTATCCCCGTACCCATTCACGTACTTTATTACAAAAACCCAAAAGATAACGAAAAAACCGTAGCCGAACACGCCGGTAAAAAAGCCGCTTTTACGTTTATTAATCCGGCCGGCCCGCTGGGCGGCATAGTAGAAATGATGGCCGCCCTGGAAAAAGGCGAAGCCGTCTGCGCCATGGCCGACCGTGTATTCGGGGACCCGAAAAACAGCGTAACAGCCGATTTTTTAGGCGGACAAATCCGCGTACCGTACAGCTTTTACCGTTTGGCGGCCGCCTCGGGCGCGCCGGTGGCCGTGGTATTTTTTCCGCGCACGGGAGCTGGAAGATTTTCCTCGTGGACGGCCAAAACGTTTTCGGTGCCCGATTTAGGTCCCGCAAAAAACGTTTACGCCGCCTTCGCACAACAATTCGTGGACGCGCTGGAAGAATTTTGTATAAAATATCCATATCAGTTTTTTAACTATTTTGACCTTTGGGAGGATTCCCCATGCAGCAAACCATCGACGAAATCAAACAACTAATTTCCTCCGGCATTGACTTGGGCGGGGCCGATTTGTCCAAATTCGGCGCGTCCGACGCTATTTTTGGCGAACAAGGCCTGGGACTCGACAGCCTCGACGCCGTAGAACTGATTATGCTCATCCAAAAAAAGTACGGCATCACCATCGAAAACATGCAGCAGGGCCGCGAAATTTTTAAAGATTTGGGCACTCTCGCCGCTTATATCGACAAAAACCGTAAAAAATAATGACTAAAACGCCCGTCGCCGGGTTTGGGTGCTTGTGCGCCTGCGGGACTTCGGCCGAAACCTGTTTTCAAGGCGCGCTTACCGGGCGCGCCCGCTTTGCTTTGCCAGCCGGACGCGTAGACAGCGCGTATGCCGCCACCTACCCCGTATTTTTGGCCGATGACGAAATCGTCCGCGGGCGACCGCATGACGAGAGTGTAAGCCTGCACTATTTTTTAACCGCCGCAGACGAGGCGTTTTTCCATGCGGGCGTATTTCCGGCCGAACTGGCTGCAAAAAAACGCGTAGGCGTGATTGTGGGAACATCGGTCGACGCGTCTTTTCACTGTTTTGACCTTTATAAAAACACCCGCGCCGGTTCTCCCCGCCCGCAAGACCCGCAAGAACTGGCGCACTATTTTGCATCCTCCACCGCTTTGGCCGTCAGCCGCCATTACGGATTTAACGGCCCCTTCCAAACGGTGGTTACCGCCTGCGCCAGCGGCACGGACGCCGTCGGTTTGGCGCGCAGCTGGATTCTATCGGGCCTATGCGATGCGGTGCTCTGCGGAGGAACGGACGAAATCAACTTAATTCCTTACGACGGATTTATCCGCCTGATGATTGCCTCCAAAGACCGCTGCCGCCCCTTTTCCAAAGACCGAAACGGCATTAACATCGGCGAAGGCGCAGGAGCGCTTTTGCTCATGAACACAGAGACCACGCGCGAGTTTTCCGTCCGACCCAAAGGCTATGTGTTAGGATACGCAAACGCCTGCGACGCCTATCACCCCACCGCACCGGACCCGCAAGCCAAAGGTCTTAAAAAAGCTCTTGCCTTTGCGTTAAAAGACGCCGGCCTGACCGCCGAAAATTTGGCATTCGTCAACGCCCACGGCACCGCCAGCCAGGCCAACGATGCGGCTGAGGCGGAGGCTTTTCAATCCCTTTTAAAAGACGTTCCCGTTTGGGGCTCTAAAGGAGTTACCGGACATACGCTGGGCGCGGCGGGCGCAGTGGAAGCCGTACTGACGCTGCAGGCTTTAAACAACCGCTTGATTCCGCCGACATTCGGTTTTAACCAATTGGACGAAACAGTCGGATTCTCCCCACTGCAAGAAAAAACTCCGATTGTCAAACGGGCGGCGGTTTCCGACTCGCTGGCGTTTGGCGGCTGTAACGCGGCAGTCGTATTAGGAGCGGAGGATTATGAAGGCTGATTTTTATATCAATGGTTTTTCCGCCGTTACGGGAACGGCGGACGCGGACGATTTCGCTCCGTATTTTGAAGCGCGCCGTCTGCGCCGCATGGAAGGAATCGCAAAAAACGCGCTTTTATGCGCGTGCCGCGCCTTTGAACAGGCGGGCGTTGATATCCATTCCCCCAAAAACACGGGTCTAAGCGTGGCCGTGGGGGCCGGATCCCTGGAAAGCACGTGCAAATTTATGGACGGCATTATTGACGACGGGGACGAGCTTTCTTCCCCCACCGCGTTTGCGGGTTCCGTACACAATTCCACGGGGCTGACGCTGTCGGTATTTTTGCATCTAAACGGTCCGTGCGTCACCACGGGCCAGTTCGATTTCTCTTTTGCCGGCGCCCTTTTAACCGCGCGCGAATTGTTAAAACGCGGTATGTGCCAAGACGCCATCGTAGCCGTGGCCGAAGACGTCAACCCCTCCGCCGCCGTGCTCGCGCCGAAAAATCCCGGTCTTTTCGCGCCCGTTTTACGCGGAGCGCAAGGACCGTTCGTCCGCGCGGCAGCCGCGTTTGTACTGTCCAACCAACCCACGGAAAAAACACTTTTTGGCGTCAGCCGTTTTTATTTTTCCCGCACGGACGCGCCCGCCGCGCCGTGCAATATAACCCCCTCCGCCGCCGCGTGCGCGCTCGAAACCGCCGCACAACTGCAAAAAGGAGACCCATTTATACTAAAAGACGTTTTCGGCGGTGCGGAAATGATATTGGAGGCTTTCCCTTATGTTAAATAGAAATGACATCAAACGCATGCTGGGTGATTTACTGCGCACTGAACTCGCGCGGCACAAAGTGGACGCGTTGGCCGTATTTGAATCCGAAGGCCTGGAAGACGTTTTCATCCGTATGCCGCAGGATTTACTACACAACGTATTTGTCAAAGCCGCGGACGTTTTCGGCTTTGAAAACCGCCCCTTTTCTTCCTTAGATCTGATGACGGATTACGCCTTTGCCTCCTATTTAAAAACGGGAGGCGTAACGTTTTTAACCTCCGGCAGCACGGGTACACCCAAAAAATGCTTCCATTCCAACGATATGATCCGACAGGAAGCGTACGGCGTAAAATTTTTATTTCCCGAAGTACAACGTATCGTATCGCTGGTACCCGCCAGCCATTTATACGGCTTTACGTTTACGGTAGCCCTGCCGCACGCGCTAAACGCGCCCGTCGTCACGCTGGCCGCGCTGCCCACCCAACCGTGGGAAACGCTCCTGCGGCCGGGTGACTTGGTGGCCGGATTTCCGCTGTTTTGGAATTACTGGCTGCGCTGTGGAAATAAATTTCCGCAAGGAGTTTATGCACTGTCTTCCACCGCACCATGCAAAGATGAAATCATTCAAGGCCTGCTCGACGCAGGCACGGCCGGATTTACCGAAATTTACGGCGCCAGCGAAACAGGCGCCATCGCCCACCGCCACAGCCCCGGAGACGCGTTTGAGCTCTTGCCGTTTTGGAAAACGGCCGGGGCGGATCTGCCGCTTCAAATCCGCCGCGACGGCTCGCAGGAATGGCTCCAATTGCCGGACCAGGTGGAACTGAAAAGCGAACGATTTTTAATCCCGCTCAAACGCACCGACGCCTGTGTGCAGGTGGCGGGCATCAACGTGTACCCCAAACGCGTGGAACACGTACTGGGCCAGCACCCGGCCGTGAAAGAATGCCGCGTACGTTTGATGCGCCCAGAAGAAGGAAACCGCTTAAAAGCGTTTATCGTGTTAAACGAAGGTTTTACGCCGGAACACTTGGGAAACATCCGCACTTATCTGGCCCAAAAACTGACGGTGCACGAACTACCGCGCACATTTGCGTTCGGCCCGGCGCTACCCGTTTCCCACCTGGGTAAAGACGCCGATTGGTAACCCTTCCCCAAAAACGCGACTCCCCGCCCCAAAACGGGGAGTTTTTCTATATACAAAAACCGTTTTTTGTGATACAATAAAAGAGGAAGCGTCCGCATACGTTTCAAACCGAATGGGCAAGGGTCAAAGGGCCTAAAATTTTTTAGGTCTTTTGGCCCTTGTCAGTCGTTCATTTTTCTGTTAGACTGACACTATGTAGCAGTGTAGTCAGGCAACTTTATTTATTTAACGGTGAATTATTATGAAAAAAGCGTTATCTCTTCTGCTTAGCTTCTCGCTGATTTTTACCAGCATTACGCCAGCTTTGGCAAACGTACCAGTTAAATCCGGGATCAAGACTACGATCCGCGCCGCCGAAAAAACAACGGCCCAAACGTTAAAAAATCTTCAGCGTATTGTTAAAACCGCTTATCCCCTCTCCGTTTATGTACCCGTGCGCTATATCGCCTCAGGCGCGCTGGGAACCGCACCGGTAAGAGGAGCTACCATTTCGGATAAAGTTGCCCACGCCGCCAAATTTAACCCTAACGAACTGAAAGATTTGGCATCCGTCAAACTGACGAATGCACAAGCGTTGGAAACGGTCCGCTCTTTTCAAACCGCTAACTTCCAACACCGCGACCAACTTTTCTTAAACGCGTTTTCCCACTTAAACATCACACGCGGATTTGATGTAGAACTCGAAGACCGCTTCGCCGCGTTGGAACACTTCCGCACCGCGGGCAGAACCGCGCTGGAACACCCGAAAGACACCCCCAACGCTTGGGGCCGCAACATGGCCGTCATCAGCAATTTGGGCATTTACGGCACCATCAACGATGCGGAACTTATCTTGGCCCTTAGCAAAGCCGCTCCCGCGGAATTTGCCGTTTATACGGACGTAATCGCCGCCCGCGCGCTCATCAGCCTGGAAGCGTTTAGCACGCTGCAGGAATTAGCTCTTCTCCGCACCGTCAACAACCAGCTGCCCGCCCAATGGCAGGGTATTACCCAATATGTAAAAGTTTACGCGCCGGAAGTGGCACTCCCCGAAGCCGCCGCCGGAAAAGTTCCCTCCATTTCTCCCAAAGCCAAAGAGGCCTTGCAGGATTGGAACCCGTTAAACCTTCATCATTTACAAACCTCCGTCCAAGCCACGGAAGAATGGCTCTCTTTGCGTGAAGGAGCTAAAGAAAAAGTCATTATGCCCAAACCGGGCAAAAACCCGGAAGCAACAACCCGGCCGACAATTACAGAAGGCTTAAAAATTGAGACTCCTTCCGCCGAAGGCCTGGCATTGGATGCTACGGCAATCCCCACCGTAAATGCCGCCAACGCGACCGCCGGAAACGTGGTAGAACAAGCCGCCGCCAATGTAGCGCAAGGCGCGCAAAGCACTTTTGCGCAGAAAGTAGACAAGTTCTTTTCCAGCTTTACCAAGCCGTTAAAAGTAAGATCGGCCAACTCCAATGCTCGCCGCGTGCTTTCCCAGCAGTACCCGCTGCCGACGCTTTTGAAACAAATTATCGAAAGCCCGGCCGAAATTAAATGGAAAGAACAAGCGTTTGTGCGCTTATACGAACAAGGTGCGCTGAAAGAAATCATCGAAACCTTACCCGCCAATGCGCGCAAAAGACTGGATACTTTATACAAAAACAACGATTTGGACACCCTGGGCCAAACCTTGCTTAACTTGTACGACAGCGGGATTATTTCCGAAGGGGTTTCCAAAATCACCAACGCCAAGAAACAGGCCTCTTTGCTGGCGGACCTGGAAAAAATGGTCAACCGCGACGACTGGGCCGCCCGCGCCAAAGCCGCGTACGACAACGCGCCCGTGCTCCACACCAACTTCTCCGGCGTGGTTCCGCCCGTTCCCACGGTCGATAAAGAAGAAATTTTAAGCACTTTCCGCCCCGCCAATTGGGCTGACGCCTCACGCGGGGAAGCCGTCGAAAAGAACGGCATGATGTATTTTAAAAACGGGATTCCGTTCTACTACCGCAACACCAAAGGCCAATTAAGCAGCTCGCCCGTGGGTATTTTGTCGCAGGAACAGGCTAACATGTATGGCCGCATGCTTTCTTCCCTCCATTTGGCGGGCCAGCCCGGTATGATGATTCCGAAAGGTTTCGTGCTTGCGTTGGACGAAATGGGCCAGTGGAAATTCATCATGCCCAACGGCAACCGCGCCATTGTGGAAGCGAACGCAAAATCTAAAAAATTACTGGAAGAAATCCAGAAAAACGGTTCCAAGCAAGTGGAAGTAAACACGCCTTACAGCACGTCCGACTTGCTGGCCATGGCCAACTTGCTGGAACATAACCCGGATTTAAACCTGGAACTTATTTTAAACGCGCCCGATTCCATGAAGCCTTTCTTAAAAATCTTGGGCAGCTATATTGGTTTGGATTCCGCCGGCGCACTGACGGGGCCGTTTAAAGCCACGTTAAAAGGGCTGGAAGGTCTTTCCAACATGCTGGGCAACCTGGTGGGCGGCGTTGGTTATATGTCCCCCTGGGCCGGCGGCGCCGCAGCCGGACTGATGACAAAACTCGGCTCTATCAGAACGCTGCAAATTTTGTTCGGCGCGTCTATCGCCGGGTTGGGCTACTCTTTCCTGCCCGAAGCTTGGGGCGGTTTGGGAATGACGGGCTTCCAGTCTGAAGAAGCCTTAAAATCCATTCCGCTGGCCTTAATGGCCCTGCCGATGGTTACCGCCGTATTTGCCGGCAGCTTGCTGGGCACGCAGATGAACGTATTTTTAAACTACTTTAAAGATCCGGTGGCCCGCACCTCCGCCCACTTGGGCTTCGCCGAAACGAAACAATGGTCCCGCTTGGGCTTGGTGACCGGTACGGCCACTTTGGGCGCCATCGCCGGCGTCAACTGGAGCATTGTAGTGCCGGCCGCGCTTTCTCTGGTAGGCCTTTCCACCGCCCTGTTGTACAATACCCCTGTGTACCGGGAATTTAAAGCGATGCAGGAACAGGCAAAAGCCAAAGCCCTGCAAGAGCAAGAACGCGTAGCCGCTTTAACGCCTGCACAGCGCGCCGAAGAAATTGCCGCGAAAGAAGCCGAAACCCTCCGTCAGAAAGAGTTATCGCAGCAATTCTCGAAACTGTACAAAGATTTGTTCCGCTCCAAAGGCGAAGTCAGAAGCATCGCTTCCCGCGTAAAAATGGTATACGCCAGCTATGCGGCCAGCTTGATGATGTTGGGACAGACTTCTACGGAATTGTTCGGTTCTTCCGCCGGGCAGTTCTTGGTAGGCGGATTCATGTTATCCACCGCCATGATGAGAAGATTTGCTTCCAAACAGGTATCGGCCAACAAAATGACGGATAACCAACTGACGGGTATGTCTTTGCCGCTCTTGGCGCTTTCCGGTGCGGGGCTGGCCTTAACCCCTTATGCGGGTATTGCCGGACTGGTAGCCTTAGGCGCGTTGGGCATCACCCACTATGTGGCAACTGCCGTCCCCGGCCAATTGGATGCGGCTCGCCTGCAAAACTTGGTATCTGCGGAACTGAGCAAACGCAAACAAGCCGTCCTGGACTTTGAAAATATGACGCCCGCGCAGCAAGCCGCCGCCAAAGAAAACTGGGACGAAATGGATCAGTTGGTATTTGCCGAACCCACGAAAGAAAAACGCTTGGAACTTTTGGGCGACATTGAAAAATCCTGGGCCGGTAAAGCCACGCGCGACTATTCTTACTTTAACGGACACGGCTTGGCCGGTATTGCCGTAGCCGCCGGAGCCGGATACTTATTCGCCGACTTGGGCCCCCAATGGGCCAAAGGATTCTTGGACCATATCGGTTCCTTCATGGGAGACAGCAGCACTATGCAAACCCTTAACAGATTGGTATTGGGTTATGCGGCCGGTGTGGCGGGCGTGCTTTCCTGGAAGAACTGGGGCCTGACCAAAGATTTCTTCTCGCTGTTTGGCAAAAAGAAAATCACGTCCGAAACGATTGCTTCCGGCCAGGTTGCGCCGAAAGACTTGGGTTTCTCGTTGGAAACGAAAGACCGCCAGTTGGTAAAAGTGCGCAAAGAACTTTCCGGTTTGGAATCCCAGTTGCTTAACTACGGCATCAACTCCGAACGGAAACTGACCAAACATTTGCAAACGTTAATCCGTACCCACAACCGCTTTGCGGCCTCCTTAGCGCTGGAAAAAGCGGACGGAGCCAAAGAAATGTCTACCGCCTTGCAGGCTGATTTCGCCCACTTGCAAACGGTACTGAAAAAATACAAAGCGTTATTGGAAAACAGCGATCCGTCTATCATGCTTCAGCGCGAGTTCAACTCTCTGGCGCAAGCCTTGTGCGAAGACGGCGAAGCGTTGAATATTCTGCGCGCCGATATCACCTACGTACCGGAAGGAATGTATAAACTGCCTGAAGGATACGCCATGTACGAAGACGCTAGCCAGTTGGTGACGGAACTGGACCAGTTGGCGGGCCAAATTATGCAAGGTACGGTAGGGGTGGATACGTACCGCCAGTTTATCTCGTACCAGACGCGCGTAAACGACCTGTTTACCGAATATAAAAAGCTTAACCCGGCCGATTCCGCGCGCGTGCTGAAACAGCAGGAAAAACTGAATAAAATCATCCAAGGATTAAAAAGAGCGGACAGCATGTCCGGCATTTTGGAACACAATGCCGGAGCCACCAGCCGCAAAGACATTCAGGAACTGCGTGACGTACTGGCCGGCTACGCCGACTAAGCAAGTTTTACTTCCCCGGCCCTAAAACGGCCGGGGAATTTTTATGGATTTTGGGTTCCGTTTTCCGAAGAAAAATTTAGCATGATAAACCCGCGGAATTTTGTTATAATTGTAGTGTCGTCGTATTAAATAAAAAACGGGGATTATTCTTCCCCCCTTTCTAACGAGTGAGCGCTTAGGCGGGGAGCCGGCGCCGGAAAGGAGGAAGAAGAGTTCCTGTTTTATTCTGAATAGGAGAATGTATGTTCGCAAAAATTGCAAATTGGTTCAAACCGTTGCCGGACGCCGCCCCGCTGACGGAAGAACAGGAAATTAAAAAGTTATACCGTTCGTGGCGTATTAAAATGTTCTTTTCCATGTATTTTGGGTATGCCTTGTTCTATTTTACCCGCAAAAACCTGGATATTATTAAACCTACCTTAATCGAAAACAACCTGTTTACGATAGAACAGCTGGGTACCATCGGCTTTGCTATTTATTTGACGTACGGCGTCGGTAAATTTGTCAGCGGCATCGTGGCGGACAAATGCAACATCCGCTCCGTCATGTCGGTGGGGCTTATTACCTCCTCTATTATCAACATTCTGTTTGCGTTTATTCCGCAGATGGCGGCGGTATTGCCGTTCTCCGCTACGTTTTTGGCGGCCCTGTTATGGGGTTTGAACGGTGCGGCCCAGTCTATGGGTTTCCCTCCGGTAGCCAAAGGCCTCGTCTATTGGTTCTCCCCCTCTGAAAGAGCCACCAAATGGACGCTGTGGTCTTCTTCCCACACGTTCGGCGCTTTCTTTGTTGCGCAGTTGATCTCGCTGTTGGCGTGGATGAAATGCGGATGGCAGATGTCCTTCATCGTGCCGGCTTGTATCGGTATCGCTTACAGCGTATTTATGCTTTACTACATGACCGATAAACCCACCACCGTGGGTTTACCGCCTATCGAAGTCCACAGAAACGACGTAATGCCCGTAACCAAAGAAAAAAGCGACATGTCCCAATGGGAAATTGTAAAAAAATACGTACTCACCAACCCCTTCCTGTGGGCCTTGGCCATTTCGTACGTATTTATTTACTACGTCCGCTTTGCCACGCTTGACTGGGCAACCACCTTCCTGGTGCAGGACCGCGGTTTTACGCAAACTTCCGCCGCCTCCGCCGCCTCCGCCATGCCGCTGTTGGGTATGCCGGGCGGTATCGTTGCCGGTTACTTGGCCGATAAATTCTTCCAGGGACGCTGCACGCAGATGAACCTGATTTATTTGGTCATTTTGGCCGCCAGCTGCTGGGGTTTCTATCAGTTCGCCTCCGTCAACGCGTTTATGTTAACGGCTGTTTTTGCGGCCTTTATCGGCTTCTTTGTAGACGGCCCTCAAAACTTGGCCGGCGGCGTACAAGCCTCCCGCGTAACGGTGCAGGAATCCGTTTCCGCCGCGTGCGGTTTTACGGGTATGTTTGGTTACTTCGGCGCGATGCTCTCCAGCAAAGGCGCGGCTTTTATCAGCGTCAACTATGGCTGGAAAGGTGTATACGTTTCCTGCGTGTTTGCCTGCGTAATCGCTATGATTTGTATTTCCACCACGTGGAAAAAAGAATCTGCCGGTATCCAAAAAAAATAACCGCAGTTTTATAATAAAACCCCGCGTCTAAAAACGCGGGGTTTTTTGTCACCCAAAACATGGCATCTTACTTGTCCAAATCCCAACAATTTATTAGCCACCTTATCCCACAACCCTCTGGCGGACAGAAACAGGGCTCCCCTCTTTACAGTGACCAAAAAACTTGTTTAATTAGACAACCCCTTTAACATGCAAGACCCCGACTCAAGTTATTAAGTTCTCTTGCCGCTGTTGTTTTATAGGGAAGTAGCGGAACAATAAACCCCACCCTTATCAGCCTCTCCATATCCGGCGCGCTTTTGAAAGAATACGTCCGAGCCGGAGCAAAAGAACACTTTCCCCCGCTTACGGACATTTTCACACAAAAAAACCGCCCCCGGATAAAACAGGGACGGTTTTTTGAATTGCGGCTTTCCGTTAAAGTTAGATGGAAAGCACGTAAAGCATGTTGGTGGTGCCGGCTTTGCCGTAAGGAATACCGGCGGTGACTACCACATTGTCGCCTTCTTTGGCGAGGTTTTGCGCGATAACCGCTTTTTTGGTTTCGGCCGTCATATCTTCAAAGTTTTTCAAATTGTCGATAACAATCGGCGTTACACCCCAAACAACGGTCAGCTGGCGCGCGGTGGTGATGTTGGGGGTCAAGCCCAAAATCGGCAGGCCGCCGGCGCGTTGCTGGGAAGCGCGCAAGGTGGTAGAACCGGAATCGGTGAACGTAACGATTACGTTAGCCGTATCCATATTGGTGGCTACCACGCCGGCCGCGGTGGTAATGGCGCCTTCTTTGGTGGAATCGTTTTTGCGTTCCAACAAGGAAAGCCCTTTGCGGTAGCGGTGGTCTTTTTCCACAGTTTCAATGATGCGGCGCATCGTGGCAACGGCTTCATACGGATGATCGCCCTGAGCGGTTTCGGCGGACAGCATGACCGCATCCACACCGTCGTAAACGGCGGTGGCGACGTCGGACGCTTCAGCGCGGGTGGGCATAATGTTGTGAATCATGGATTCGAGCATCTGCGTGGCCACGATAACCGGTTTGCCCGCTTTGCGGCAGCCGGAAACGATTTTTTTCTGCAGTACCGGCACGAGTTCGGGGCTGGTTTCCACACCCAGGTCACCGCGGGCGACCATGATGACGTCGGTCAAATCGATAATTTCGC
>CAYUAA010000005.1:0-25701 GCA_964442585.1 uncultured Elusimicrobium sp.
CGACGGTAATCCCGCCGCCGCCATGACAGACGATGCAGTTTAATTCTTCGTACGGCTTGCCCAACTTATCGGCAATCAAGCGAGCTACGCGTTTTTGGCTTAAAGCATGAAAAATGGAAATGCGGGGATTGTCCGGCATGCCCGAATAACGCGCAAGCGGTTGGAGTTCGTCGATTACCACAGGGTTTGCGATAAAGCTGGGACAACCGGCGTATTGTGCGATTTCGCGCGCCAAAATCCCCCCCAAGTTGCTGGGATGAATACCGCCGTAACGGCCGGTTTCCAAATCGTGCACCATCTGGTCGTTGACGGCGTACACGCCGCCTTCCACGGAACGGATAAAACCGCCGCGGCCGATAACCGCATCTATTTCTTTAAGAGGCACTTTATGATCGAGCAGATAATCTAAAATCAGTTTACGGCGTAGCGGCAGCTGTTCGGTAACATTTTTGCCTTCGTAGGGTTCTAAATCGGTCAGGGAATAGCGCACAGTCACTTCGAAGACGGGCTTTTCGCCCCGGTAGTAGCCAATATCATCCGAGGTGGAACCCGGATTGATGACGAGAATGTTATAGTCCATGCGCCCCCCTTTGCGTATATTTATATTTTAACAAAATATCAGCCCTTTGACTGGCCGATTTACGGCAAAAGCGCGTTAATTTTTTCAGCCAGTTTTTTAAGAAAAAACAACTGTTCTTGGCTCAGCCTCTGCCGCGCCAGCGCATGGCGTAAAAACGCTTTGCGCTGAGCCGGCATCAAATCGGCGCGCAAGGCGGTTTTTTGGCACAACTCTTCAGCGGCGGCGATGAAAATTTCTTTCTGCGCATCCGTGGCGAACTCTTCCGGTCCCGCCGCAGTGCGAAGCGGCATAAAATCCGTCCGGCGGGAAAGCTCGTAACACGTTAAAATAACCGCCTGCGCCAAATTAATGGACGGCTGTTTGGATGACGTAGGGATATTTAAAATAGCGTCACACCGGGCGATATCTTCACCCGACAAACCGCTTTTTTCGTTGCCAAACACCAAAGCCGTCAGTCCTTGCGGCGCGGATTCAAGCCGCCGGTTCAAATGCGGCAGAGTAACAACTTCCTGCTCCGCGCGGCGGTTTTTTAAAGCCGTGGAAGCCAGGGAAAAATGAGTATCGGCCAAAGCTTCGTCCAATGTATCCGTTTTCCGGGCGTTTTGCAAAATATCACTTACGCCCACCGCGCTGACGGCTTCGCGCCAAACGGGCGGATACGGATCCACTACACGTAAATCAGACAAGCCGAAATTCCCCATGGCGCGCGCCGCGGCCCCAATGTTATTGGGGTCGCGCGGGCGGACGAGTACAACACAAAACGACGTCATCTGTTAAGCGCCTCGCCAATTGATTCGGCAAACGTAGGGTGTGCAAAAATAACTTCTTTTAACTGGGCAACCGTCATCTTGGCGGCTATCGCCAGGCACAGCACGTGCACCAATTCGGACGCACACGCCCCCACCAGGGTTCCCCCCAGCACCAAGCCGGAAGAAGCATCGCTGTAGACTTCAAAAAATCCGTCTGTTTGATCCTGCGCCACGGCGCGGCCGTTGGCGAGCAAAAACGCTTTGTGCGCTTTGACGGAAATCCCTTTCGCTTCCGCCTGCGCTTTAGTCAGCCCAGCCGAAGCGATTTCCGGCGTGGTGTAGACGGCGCGCGGCACGGCGTCGTTGTCGTACGCAGCGGGCTCGCCGCACAAATTGGAAGCGGCCACCTCGCCTTGGCGCGCAGCGGCGTGAGCCAACAGACAAAGGCCGTTTACGTCGCCGGCGGCGTAAACGTTATCTTTTAATTGCAGCGTCCGCGGGTTGACACTGACGCCTTTGCGCGTCCATTCCACACCGATATTTTGCATATTAAGCGCACTTAGATCCACACTGCGCCCGATAGCGGCCAACACGGCTTGCGTACGCAAAACTTGACCGTCCGAAAGAGTGATTTGAAAGCCGTCCTCCGTTTTTTCGGCGGACTGAGCGCTCTGGCCCAAGTAAAATTTTACCCCGCGCTTGATAAGCGCCTGGAATAACGCGCGCGCGGCGCTTTCGTCCTCCAACGGCAACAGACGCGGCTGCATTTCCACCACCGAAACTTCCACGCCCAACGCGCTTAACAAATCGGCAAATTCGCAACCGATTACACCGCCGCCCACAATCACCATGCTTTGCGGCAGGGAAGGCATGTCAAAAATAGTGGAATTATCGTACACTTGGCCTTTAAGCGCGGCAAAAGGAGCGGGCAAAAACGCTTCCGACCCGGCGGCTAAAATCGCGCCGTCAAACGGCAACTCCCGCTCGCCTTCGGCGGTTTTTACAGTTACCGTATGTGCGTCTTTAAACGAAGCTGTGCCCTGCACCACTTCCACGCCCGCTTTTTTAAGAAGGAAGCCAATCCCCTGCGTCAGTTTGCGTGTGGCGGCCTGGGCGCGCGCCTGAATTTTTTGCCAATCTGGCGCGGCAGAGAAAGGAACGGTTCCGTCCGCGCACAGCGCGCTTACGCCGCGCGCGGTTTGAAAACGGTGCGCGGCATCCAATAAAGATTTAGACGGTATACACCCGCAATTAAGGCATACGCCGCCTAATTTATTTTTTTCGATTAAAATGACTTTGGCCCCCAGAGACGCGGCTTTTAACGCCGCCGGATATCCTGCGGGTCCGCTCCCGATTACGACAACATTTTTCATGCTTCCCCCTTTGTTTTACAGCGTTTTGATTATACCTATTGTACCATTAAAAACGGTATAATAAGAAAGTAGAATTATACTATGCCAAACACAAAAAACCCCTCTTATATCGGCCATCGTGAACGCATCCGGGAAAAATTTGCTTTGAGCGGACTGGATTCGTTTTTGGATCATGAAGTATTGGAACTGCTGCTGACGTACGCCGTTGCGCGCCGGGATACAAAACCGATTGCTTGGGCTCTTTTAAAACGCTTTCATTCGCTAGCGGCCATACTGGACGCCACACCCGAAGAACTCCAGCTGGTGGAAGGCGTAGGCCACAGCACCGCCTTGTTTTTAAAACTGATACGGGGCATCTTCAAAAAATATATGTTCGACGAAGTAAAAGAACGCGTGGCTATCCGTACGCCAAAAAATGTAATTGAGTATTGTCAGGCCTCTTTATCAGGGAAAAAAGAAGAATGTTTGGAAATTATTTATTTGTCCGTACGCAATACGATTATTAATACGGAAATTATCGCCTCGGGCCTGATTGACCGCGTAGCCGTTACGCCGCGCAAGATTGTGGAGTGCGCCCTCTTGGCCAAGGCGTCGGCCATTATCCTGGTTCACAATCACCCGTCAGGCGACGCCTCCCCCTCGCAGGACGATATCACCCTCACGCGCGAGGTAATCCGCGCGGCAGAACTTTTCGGCATTTCGGTGCACGA
This sequence comes from uncultured Elusimicrobium sp., assembly GCA_964442585.1. Classification (GTDB taxonomy): domain Bacteria; phylum Elusimicrobiota; class Elusimicrobia; order Elusimicrobiales; family Elusimicrobiaceae; genus Avelusimicrobium. Next base: position 3,413 of record CAYUAA010000005.1, read on the forward strand.
CCACATCATCGTGGGCAAAGGTTCGCACTACAGTCTAAAAGCCAACGGTAAAATTTAATTTATTCCCGCGCAAACGTATACGCAAACACTTTTTTCGCGCCCGCCGCTTTCAACGCGGCGGCGCTGCCTTCTAATGTGGCCCCGGTGGTGGCGACATCGTCCACCAGCAAAACGACCTTCCCTTTTACCGCCGACGGATTTTTGCAAAGAAACGCCCCCGTCATGTTTGTCAACCGACCTTGGCGCCCCAGCGTAGTTTGGCTGACCGTATCGCGTTTGCGCACAAGAGAAACATCATCGCAGGCAAGCCCCGTCCCCCGCGCAAGCCCTTGCGCCAGCAACGCGCTTTGGTTATATCCGCGCGTACGGCGGCGTTTGGGATAAAGCGGCACCGGCATAATAATTTCCGCCGCTGAAAGTTCCGGATACAAGCGAAACCGTTCGGCCATCAGCCGCCCCATCTCACACGCCAGATAATCAGCCCCACCGTATTTAAGCGCATGCACAAGCCCGCGGGAAGCCGCGTTAAACATAAATGCGGAGCGAATACACTCGCACTTATAGGCTTTAGCTTTCACGCCGCGGCAGTGGCAGCAATGCGCACCGCCCGCCTTTAGCACCACCCCGCACCGACGGCAAATATGCGGCCCCGGACGTTTCAGCCCGCCATAACACGGCGCGCATAACGCGCCCGTTTCCCACCAAGGCAAATCCCGTCCGCAGGAAAAACACGTACGAGGAAACCAAAAATGAAGAAACCATTTAGCTAAATTTTGCAACGCGGCGAGGGGCATATTCCTCCTAAAACTGGACGGTGACGTTCGCCGCCACGTTGTAGGCGGTGTAATCTTCCGTGGCGACGTAGGCATGATCCAAAATCGTCAGACCGCCCGACACCGTAAAACGCAAGTTCTGCGAAAATTCGTAATCAAGCGACGAGCTTACGTCATACATGCGGTAGTTGTCTTTTACTTCCACCGGGGAACGTTTGTTTTTGTAGCTGAAATTGGTGTTCCAAATTACGCGGTTGGCCGTATTGTACACTTTATTAATAAACGGCAGTTTAATGCCGTGCGGGAGGTTAAAGTCCCACCGCAGGTTGAGGCTGGGAATTGTTTCTGTGGAGCTTTCGCTGATTTTTCCATTCACCAGCCAGCGTTCGTGCGAGTTATAGGTAATTTTAGGAGTCAGACGCATGGAACCAATGTAAAAAGACGTCTGTGCCGACAAGTCGTTGTCGCGCACGGATTCCAGGCTGGTGTGGGCGCGAAGATCGGTCTTATCAGAATTTTTGCGGGTATAATTGAGCACGGTATCGAAGTAATTAAAAAGCATAAAGCGCAAATCGCCGCCGTACTGGGTGGTATATTGTTCATCCGAACCGATATTGGTCTGTTCCACCTGTGAATAACGCAACTTTAAGTTCGACGCGCTGAGCCACCGTTCCCCGTAAAAGAATTTTTCCAAATCGGAAATAGAAAACGTCAAATCCGGCAGCGTAGTGCTGGTGGAATCGTATTCAGTGCCGGTTTGCTCGTTGGTTTGGAGCGTTTTGGAAAAGTTGTTGATAATCGAAATCGTTTTAAGCGGAGCCGCCGCGCCGTTTAAGGAGTAACGCGAAAGCGGATTCCAGCGTTGCGTGGAAGAAAACGTATCGCGCAGAATCAAACTTTTGCGGTAACCGTAATCACCCACGTCTTTTAATGAACGGCGCACCCACAACTCTTTGCGGGAATCAAAGCCGCTGTCCACATCCGACCAGGAATCCGCGTCCTGTATACGGTAACTGGACGAAACCACCAACGTGTTCAACAGCTTGCTTTTGGGAAACAGTTCGTTCCCGTTAAGTGTCAGCGTTACGCCGCCGTCGGCGTTGCGGTTGACGGTTTTAACGTCGCCCACACCTACGTCCACGCGCGCGCCGGAAGCCGTAATCGTTTTGGCGGTGAGATTATTGTTTTCCACCGTACTGATGTTATAGCTCAGCGAAGGCGCCAACCACTTGGCGATTTTCCAAGTACTGTTAAAACCCGTATTTTGCGACAGCGCCTTAGGATAATGCAGCGAGTCGGCCGCGGATGTTTGATAGTGCAGACGGTCTTCTTTACTTTTGCTGAGGCTGTAGTTGGGCGTTAAGCTAAAACTGTTGTTGGGCTGATACGTTAATTTAACGTTCATTTTTTGGGTGTTTTCGTCCGTATTATAGTAGTTTTCAGACTCCAAATGCCGCACGCGGTCGTAATCGACCGACGAATCGGTGATATGGTACCCGGCGGAAATATTCTTAAACGATCCCGCGGAATGCGTTAACGTCGCGCCGTAGGTGCGGGCGTCGTCTTTACGTTTCATTACGTCGTAATCCACCTGATCGAGCGTGTATTCCAAGCCTATTTTTGGCAGATTTTCTTTGATAAAATCCCCGCGCACCACGGCAGTTTGCCGCTGCACTTTGCCTTTATCAAGCAGGCTGACGGTGTTAAAGTCGGTACTGTCGGTCACCAGAGGGGTGACGACGGTGCTGCGCGTTAAATTGGCCTGCATGGGGAACTCTTTAATGCGATCCACTTTTAAAAAATATTCTTCTTCCGTCACTTCCTGGTTTTTGGCTACGGTAAGAGGTGTTTCGAAATTACTGTCCTGATACTTATACTTCGCGCCCGCACTGCCCCAACCGTCCCACTTCACCACCACATCGCCTTTGTAGGCCTCGCCTTCCAATGTAATGGCGTCAGCCAAGTGGATAACATTAAGCCACATTTCACCCGTACTTCCGCTGCCGCCTTTGGGTTTTTGCACACCGGCCAGAATCAAGCTGACCTCGCGGAAGTTTAAAATCCCCCCCGGTGCGCGGTGACTGGCGACGCGGACGTTATAAGAAGGATTGGATACGTTTTGCAGCGTATCGGCAATACCGTCCCCGTCGGAGTCCACCATCTTTAACGAAATAAGCCGCCAGCCCTCAAAATCCGCCGGAACGATTACTTTGTCGAAATTGGTTTCCGTACCTACCTTCAAGAAAAATTCCGTCCCCGCGTTGCTCTCAACGCTGTGCAGCAAAAAGCGCAGTTCGCGGTGTTGGGAAAAGTCCATGCTTCTAAAGTTGCGGTTAGCGTACAATTCTCCGGCGGGATTGACCTCAGCCCGAGAATCGTCCACTTCCGGCTGGGAGCGGGTATCAAATTTTAAGTTCAAAGCCTGGTCGAGCGCATTGGCGGAATCGTTGGCTTTTTTAAAATTATCCACGGAACCATACAGGTAATTAAACACCGTGCGGCCGTCCCCGGAACGATCGGCGAAAATAGGTTCGTAGTTGGAATTGTCCACATTGTTAATGCCGGATACGGCAAATTCGTCCGGCGATACGCCGTCCAACACATTCCACGCCGTGCCCGACAAAGACACGTTGGCGATTTTAATCTGCCCGCTCATTTTTTGGCCTTTTTTAAGCGTAATGCGCAAATGGCGCACCGCAGTCCACTGACTTTTTTCCGCCGGCGTAATGAGCAACGGGGCGGTATACGTCTGCCAGGTGGTATTATTGGCCAAGTTCCCCGTCAGTCCGTCAATCGGCGCACCCGCAAAACCAAAGTTGCCTTTTTGCGGGATATCTTCAGCGTCGTACTTGCCGTTGCCGTTCAAGTCCTGCGTGTCGATACGACCGTTAGGCTGGGATTCGGGATTATAGACGTTGTGCACAAACGGATTGTAACGTTCTTCCGTGCCGTCCGGGTTGGTAAACAGCCACCCGATGTCTTCGTTCGGGGCCAGGCTGTTACGGCAATAAATGTCTTCCGTTTTCGGCACCCCCGTGCCGCATTGGGTGTCCATACCCTGGGAACTGTCGGAATATTCGGAAATGTTACCAAATGTAAAATTTACCTGAGGGCCGCCTTCTTCGCCTAACATGGTGAGTTCGAAAGACGTTTTGTCCGACAAGTCGATACCGCTGGCGCTAAGCGGATAAACGATAGAGACTTCGTCGCGTCCGTCAAAATCAATGCCTTGGGAAAAATCGTAATTTAAAATCAGCACCTGTTGTTTATCGTTATAATTGGCGATGGAATGCGGGTTAATTTCCAATGACGGCAAATCTTGCGTATCCCAGCGGACGGCGTTTAAAAAGGAAGGTTTGCCGCCGGGGTTGGATGCGATAATCCAGTCCCTAAACACGCGCGATCCGGATACTTGCTCGTTGGTTTCGTTCATACTGTCCACCATCGCGTAGCCGAACAGGTTTTGGTTCTTTTTGCTTTTAGCCACTTCCGCGCTGAAATCCACCGACAGCGGCTCAGCCAATTTGATGTCTTTACCGTTAACATCAGCCCCGTAAACCATCAGCTCTTTGGAGTAAGAACCCACTTGCGGGACGGTGGAGGGCTTGTCGCTGCTTTCCTGCAGCACGGTAGCGCCCATAACGATTTTATCAAACAGTTTATAGTCCAGTCTGCCCCCCAAAACGGAGTTGTTGGAGCTGGAACCCGTAACGGTGTCATAGGAAATATCTATCACGGAATTTTCGGTAATTTCGTCGCCTTTATAAAACGTAATAAAACCGGAGGTATAGTCGATGTAATAATCGTTGTTGCGCACCAGTTCGCGGCCGTTAAGTTTGACACTTTCGGACTGGACGACAATGTCCGACTCGATAAAATACGTCCTTACCGTAGACTCGTATTGAATTTGGAACGTACGGTTGCGCGAAGATACGGGCGTTACGTTATACAGCCCCAAATCGTCGGTCATGCGGCTTTGCAGTTCAAAAATACCCGTGTTAAAGTCCACCTCGATGGTGCTGGGGTACACCTGGCGCGGGGCGGCCGACGCGCCCACTTCTTGGCCGTTGGCGTCCAGCAAACGCAAAATAAAGTTGCCTTTTCCATTGTCCTGCGTAATTTTCTGCGCACCAATATTGTAAAATGTTTTAATTTCCAGTTTGCTGGCGCTTTCGTCCGGATTGGTCCCCCAGGCTTTGTCGTTTTCCGTTTTGATCAGCTTGATGGTGTTGGGGGTCGCGCCGGCGGAACTGAGCCACTCGCCGCGAGTATTGCGGTAGTCCACCGCAATAACGCTTTCGGCCGAAATGGAACGTTTAAACGTAATAATGCCGCGCGCATAATCCACCGTATAGTCCACGCCGCGGGTGAGCAGCTGCCACTGGGCGGAATAACGGTCAGACCCCAGGAAATCGGTAGCGTCTTTGGTAATGGGCACAAAGTCGGAAGACGTGGTGTTTTTGTCCAGGTAAATTTCTTCCGTACCGGGGGAAATGTTCCCCACAGACGCGCGCCAGGCGTCGTAAGCGTCCGTACTGTCCGACGGACGGATATTACCGCCGAACGTTAAATCATAATACGTACGGCGAATATAAGACGTATCCGCAATCGAAACGATTTCCGACACGCTGCTGCCCACGAATTGCTTCTGCTTGCTGGAACCCTTCGTCTGCGAACCAATTAAATACAAATTGGCGTTTTTGTGCTGCAAATGCATTTTGGCGCCGAACAGCTGTTTCTGGTAGGCGATAAATTCTGTCTGCGGAAGAGACAAGTTCAAGTCGCCGAATTCCGCCAGTTGGACCAGTTCCCCGGGTTTGCCGCGATAGGCGACGGAGATGTTTTTTTCTTCTTCGCGCTGATCGTCGTAATCGATATCCACGAACACGCGGTCCATAATTTTACCCTGCATTTTAAGCTGAAGTTCCTGATTCATTTCCATAGAACTTTCGTTGCGGTCTTCAATATCGTTGTTCGGGTCTTCTTTATAGCGTTTGGCGGCCAGCTTAAAACCCAACACGTAACGCCCCGTAAGCGCAATACTGGTTCCGTAAAGAGGAAGAGACAGCGTGGGGTTTAAAAGAGTAAGGTCGGGAATGGGTTCCGGTTCTTTATCCAAGCGGTAGGCACCTTCTACGGCCGTAACAGCCTGACGCCAAAATTCGTTTGTATAGCGCAGCAGATCCGCATCGTCCGGCGGGTCTTCCAAGGCCAATTCTTCCTCCCTTTTGGCGGCCTGCTCTTCCTGAAAAATGGAATACTGCTCCTTATCCACCAGGCTGTACGGCAGCGTTTGCGCTCCCGCAGGGGGCGCAAAAACAAACTGGAGGATCAGCAGCAGGGCAATGGCCGAGCGCAGTATTTTCATAGGGGGGTAAAATACCTCATTCTTTCATTTTATAATATTTGCCCCCGCTATAACGGTAAATATAGCTTTTGGAACCAATCAAAAAGAGGACCCGTTCGGATCCTCTTTTTCTTCAAATTTTACCCGCCACCACACTTACGGGATTTTAAAAAACACAAAGCGCGAAAAAACGTGGCCACGCCACACATCAAAGCTGATTACATCCCCCGGGCGCAAATCTTCAAAAGAATTCTCCAATATCTGCGCGTCCAGAGGATCCCGGAAGGTAGGGAAGTCGATTGTTTTTAACGTTAATCCGTCCCCCGTCCGGTGGGAAATGGAAGTGACGCTCTCTCCCTCGGCAAGTTCCAAAGCGGGCTGGCCAAACACTTTAAACGTATAGGGCGTAAAAACCCCGCTTTCGTAATTTTGCAACAGCCAGGAAAGCGACTTGCGCGCATCTACGGCAAACAGCGCGCCGTTCTTGCCGCCGCGGCCGCCGTAAATGCCCGTTACCAAACCGTCTTCGTCCAATACGGGGGCCCCGCACATACCCTCCAAATACTTCACTTCTTCCGTACGGTTTAAAACGATTTTCATACCGAAGGACGATTCCACCGCCAATCCTCCGGCCCTCTCAATACCCGCGGCGTCATACGGACGGCCCCACATAAAAAGCTTGCTCCCCTTGCGCGGGGGATGGGCCGCCACCCCCAGCGGCCGCACCAACCGGTCAACCGCAGAAGGCAACTCAATTAACGATACATCCGGCGCGTTGATGCCAAAGCTCCCCCCGGCCGCCACCGAAAGCCCCGTATAATCCACCGCGCGGCCATCCGGCAAAAACAAACGTACGCCGGCCGGTTTGCCGGCTGAACCCGTTACATGATAGGAAGTTACCGCATACAACCGTCCGGAACCGGAACGGATGACAAAACCGCTGCCCACCACAAAACCTTCCGCGTCCAATGGCAAAGCCAAAGAGGACAGCACTTCTTTATATCCGGCCGACTTTCCCATAACCGGAAGCGGACGAGCCGGAGTTAAAAAACGAACTTGCCGCGCAAAAAGAGAATTTTTTACAGCGGGAGTTCTGCGCAAGGAAGCCAATTTTCGCAAAATAACGGCCTCCGCGCGGCGCAAAAGCGGTACGGTTGGCACACCCCGTACGGGCCGCGCCGCTTGCAGCGGCGAAAAAACACCCAAAAGAAATAAAACAACCAATAAAATCCGCATAGGGATATTATACTTTGTCCAAATGCGCGCCGCCAGGGCCAAAAGGCCCAACTCCCCCGGAGCCGGAAGGCCCACGCGCCAACCGCCGCACCGCATTTTTTCGCCCGAGAACGCCTATATTTTAGTAGAATAAGTACATGCATATAAGCATATTCACCCGGTATATAGCCAAAAGCCTGATCACTTTCTTTGCGGGAGTGGTGGGTATTTTGACGTTTGTCATTTTTATGAACCACTTTATTAAAGTGCTTGATATGGCTATGACATACGGCACGGGGCTGGGGTGGATTGTTTCGTCGCTGGTAAACATTTTGCCGGACGTATTTTGTTTAAGCGCGCCGATGGCGTTTCAAATCGCCATTCTGCTGACGCTGACCAACATGAGCGAACAAGGCGAACTAATTGCCCTGCGCGCGGCTGGGTTTTCGTTTAAGGAAATCATCCGCCCTCTCTTGGCGTGCGCGGTGATTCTAGCCGCCATTTTAGTCGTGATGAGCAACTGGATTACGCCCCACAGCTACAAACAGTTTTTAAACCGGCGCGACGAAGCCTACAGCAAAATTACCAAAGTTACACTGGAACCTCAAACATTTATTGATTTGGGTGACTGGGATCTGTACCTGGAGAAACTCAACCCGCTTTCCAATACGGCCGAACTAATCCATTTAATCAAAAAGAACGACAGCGGCTCTCTAAGCACCAAGGTAAACGCCAGCTCCGGCAAGGTTATTTTGAGCGACAGCGCCATCGGTCTGCAGCTTAAAGAAGGCCAAATGCAACGCGTAGACGAAAAAGACCCCTCTTCTATCATCGCCGCCAATTTTGAAGACTATACCATGAGCATTTCGCTCATCAAAGAAAACAAACGCCGCCAGCGCGTAGGCGAGCTGACCACCAGCGGTATTCTGCGCCGCTTAAAAAAAGACCCGCTGGACCAAGCCACCATCAACGAATACCGCACCGGCATCAGCATGCGCAACGTGTTGGCGCTGTCGCCCATTATTTTGCTTTTCGTCAGCTGCCCGATTGGGTTTTCCTTCGGAAAACGCACTAACAAAGGATGGGGCATGCTGTGCAGCGTAATTATTATTTTTAGCTTTTACTTGCTTCTGACGCTGGGCCTGTCGCTGGGGAAAAAGTACGCGTGGATAGCTTACCCCGGTCCGTGGCTGCCTGTTTTTGTAGGCTTGGGCGCGGCATACTGGCTTTGGAAAAAGAGGATGAACATCTAATGCGCGCAAACCTTATTTATAAATACATCGCCAAAAAATTCTGGGGGCCGTTTTTCTTTTCTTTGGGCGTATTCGCAACGCTCGTGGTATTGGGCGACACGTTTGAAAAAATGAAAAACCTGGGCAACGGTATCGCCACCATCTGGGATATTTTGTCCTATTCTATGGCAACCTTCCCAAATTGGATTACCACCATTATTCCCGTGGCTTGTTTGCTGGGAGCCATCTCCGTAATTTCCGAAATGATCGCAAACGGGGAATGGACGGCTTGCGTGGCGGGAGGTTTTGCACCCCGCCAACTGTTTAAACCGATTATCGTCTGCATTTTGTTGGTGGCGGGAATCACACTGGTGGTGCAGGAATTTATCGTGCCGCCGCTTAACGTAAAAGCCAACTACATTTATTACACGCGTTTAAAACCGCGCCCCAACTATAACCAATTTTTGGAACAAGACGTAATTATTAAAATTTCCCCCTCGCAAATGCTGTTTGCAAAAGTGGTGGATTTAAGCAAAAACGCCATGAGCAAGGTTTCTATAGACGCTTATAACGACCAGTGGGAAATCACCGAGCAAATCATCGCCGAAAAAATGCTGTGGGACGAAAAAAAAGACTCTTGGGTACTTGTGGACGGCCTGCGCCGTACCTTTACGAACCCCACCAACACCCGCGAAGAACGCTTTGACACCGCCCCCGCGAAGATGGAAATCCAACCCAGTCAAATGTCCATCGGCCGCGTGAAAGAAAATTTAATGAGCGTGCGGGATTTAACCAAACGCATCCGTTTTCATAAAAGAACAGGCCTTTCCTCGTACTCGGCCGAAACCATGCGCCAGTCCAAATTGGCCGCGCCTTTTGTAACCGTGGTCATCTGCCTGCTGGGCATGCCGTTTGCCATCAGCACACGACGAAAAAGTAAGATTGTAAACATCATTATGTCGCTTGTGATTGCGTTTACATTCTGGGCGCTGATTTCCATGTTTACGTCTATCGGGGAAAACGGCTACATCAACCCGTTTATAGCGGGTTGGGGACCGGTGGTGTTTTTTTCGATCGTAGTATTTTTTGAATTTAAGTGGATGAGGCTGTAACCGTTTTACATCTATACAAAAAAGCCCCGGGCCTTGTTTCGCCTGGGGCTTTTTGCAAAGTTAAGCCGGCTACATACCAAATACGTGCCGGATCGCCGCCAACAGTTCGTCCGTATCAAACGGTTTATAAAGTACGCCGTCCGCACCCAAACGTTGGGCTTCGGCCAAAATAGTGTCCTGCCGCAGGCCGGTTACCATCAGTATTTTTACGCGCGGATACTTGCGCTTGATTTCAGACAAAATATCCAACCCGTTTTCCGCCGGAAAAAAGACGTCCAGCAAAATCAAATCCGCGCCGGTTTGCTGCATTTGGGAGCGCAGCTCGGCCGAACCTCCGGCCTCAAACGCCACCTCAAAGCCGGACGACTCGAGCACGTTACGAATAGCCGCACGCAAAATAACCGAATCATCCACAAGCGCAATTTTGATCATAAAATTCCTATTTTAAATACGGCGCGGTCAGTTTCTCACCAAATTCGATTAAGGCCAGCGTGTCTTTTTTCGTTGCGCTTTCAGCATAGATGCGCAAAAGCGGTTCCGTGCCGGACGGACGCAACAGAAGCCATTCATCATTTTCCAAAATAATTTTAAGGCCGTCGAGGGTGGAAAGCTCGGCCACTTTGCGGCCGTTGATTTTTTTGGGCAGTTTCTTGCGAAGCTTTTCCGTCAGCGCGGCTTTGTCAGCCGGTTTGGTAAGCGGCAAATCTTTACGCAAATAAACCGAAGCGCCGTATTCCTCCGCCACCTGCGCGCACAATTCGCTGGCTTTTTTGCCCGTCGCAGCCATTACTTCCAAAAACGCCAAGGCCACGGTCAGGCCGTCACGATCGGGAAGGTTGCCCTTCCAGGCGAATCCGCCGGATTCTTCCACGCCAAACGCCACGTCTTCCAACGCCATACGTTCCGCTACATGTTTAAAACCTACTCCCACTTCTTCAAACAACATTTCGTATTGGCGTGCAATACGTTTAAGCAAATACCCCATGGAAACAGTCTGTACGATTTTACCTTTGAGTTTTTTGTTTTTAATTAAATAATCGCAAAGCACAGCGGCAATCATACACGGAGTCAGATAAACGCCTTTCTCGTCCACTAGGGCTACGCGGTCGCCGTCGCCGTCAAACGCTACACCCAAAGCGGCCTTTTTCTCCACCACCGTTTTCTTTAAAACGGCCAAGTTTTTTTCCACCGGCTCAGGCTGAGCTCCGCCAAAAGTAGGGTCGTGCTCCGCACGCAGCGCGATGACTTGCTTTTCCGGCAGGAATTTTTCCATATATCCCGCGGCCGCGCCGTGCATATAGTCCATTACCACTTTGCCTTTAAAAGTTTTTAGTTTCTTTAAATTGACGTGAGAAGCGACGTATTTAAAATAGACGTCCGAGCAGTCTTTTTGTTCGGCTTTCTGCCCGTACAAAAACAGGACCGAGTTCTGGTCCAACAGTTCTTCCACTTCTTTGGTGACGCGCGCCGAAGCGGATCCGCCCGCCAATTTAATTTTAATCCCGTTGTAATTGGCCGGATTGTGGCTGGCGGTAACCATAATGCTCATCCAAAATTTGTTCAGGCTGAGGCAGGCGGCGACAGGCGTGGAAACGGGCCGGTCCGAAAGGGTGACGTCGAGCTTGTTGGAACGGAAGATGCTGGCAATATCGGCCGCGAACAAATCGGACATAAAGCGGCGGTCGTACCCAACGAAGATTTTTGGCATTTTGCCTTTTTCATCGCTGGGAGCGTTTTCATTAATATAGTCGGCCAGCGCCTGCGCGACACGGCGGACATTTTCAAAAGTAAAATTCCAAGCGATTACGCCTCTCCAACCATCGGTGCCGAACTTGATTTCAGATGCCATACTCTCTCCCTGGTATATAAGGTAAATCCATTTTTTCCAATTTCCGTACAAATGATACTTTCGATTTCGCAACCTGCCCTATCAAGAACATTAAACCGCCTATAAAATTTTATGCTTCATAATCGGCAAATCTTTCGTATGCTCTACTTTTTATACAGCAAAAAAGTGGAGGTGGGGGGATTCGCACCCCCGTCCGAACATCCTTTCCTCCCAGGCGCTACAAGTTTAGCTTCGCTTTATTAACCGCAAACTAAGCGCGAAGCGGCACGTTTGCGGTTTGGTTCGTTGGTCTTAGGCAAAGCCGGACGAACCGCGCCCGCTTTGCAGCATTCCATGTAATAACCGCAATCCTTCAGCGCATGGAAGACGCCAAAGGCGCGGTGGGACTAAGCGTTAGCCCAAGCGACTTGATTGTCGTTAGTTATTTTTGTGGCCCTATTTTAGCCGGCCTGGCCAACCGGCACTTGCTCCCAGGCGGCAACAGATACCCGTCGAATCTATTACACCCCCGAAAATACGGAAATTGTCAAAGACCTGCTTTTTCAAATTAGCATTATATTGTATCATTTTCTTATAACAATTTTTAGGCGCAAAGGCAAATGAACATATATACAAGCACCAAACCCACCGTGTATTTAATTGACGGACTGAACTTGGTACGCAGTTTCCTGTACGAATTCGCACGCACGGAGGAAGACGTCACCGCCGATTTTTTGGATTTTCTGGCCGATATTTCCCAACACGAACGCTACTGCATGCACGAATACGAAGTTATTTTCGACGGTGCGTTCCGCCCCGTGGGGCCGCTTTACCGCGGAGGGGTGCACATTTCATTTTCCGAAGAAGCGACAGCCGACCAAATTATTTACGAAAGAGCGGACTATTTAAGCCAAAACGGCCGGCGCGTCATCGCCGTGACCGACGACCGCCTGCTGCAAGAAGATTTAAAAAAACTCGGCGTAAAAACGCAATTTTGCCGCAAATTTTACACCGGTTTAAAACTGCCCGAAAAATAACCGCACACAACCGTTTGTAAAAATAGTGCAAAACTGCGCGTTTTTTGTTAAAATAAAAGTAAGAGGGCTGGTGGCGGAATGGCAGACGCGACAGACTTAAAATCTGTTGACCGCAAGGTCGTGGGGGTTCAAGTCCCCCCCTGCCCACTCTTACTTTTCCTGCCATTCAATTTACCCCGCCAGTACATCACCGTATGTTAGAAGATATTAACCGTACATTCTTTAAATGTTTTGGTTGGGTTTCCACCGTTTTGCCCATGGGGCTTAAATTCTTTGCCATCGGCGCAGTCGTCGCCGCGATTCTGTTATTCTTCGGCTGGCGTTTTATCGGGGGCCTGATATTACTGGCCGCTTGTTTCTGCGCGTATTTTTTCCGCGATCCGCAAACAAACACCGTCTTCGCCGACGATGAAATCGCCTGCCCGGCCTGCGGCACCGTACTTTCCGTCAAAACGGAAGACGATCCGAACTCCGTCGTTGTGCGCATTTTCCTTTCCGTATTTGATATTCACGTCCAACGTTCTACGGTCACCGGCAAAACCGGTGATATTTTCTATCACAAAGGCACGTTTCTTTTCGCTAACAACCCCGCGGCGGATAAAAACGAACGCAACCTGATCCAGCTTTTTAAGGACGGCGACCCGGAACGCTTCGCTCATGTGGAACAAATCACGGGCGCAATTGCGCGGCGCATTGAATGCTGGGTAAAACCCCAGCAGGAAATTAAAGCCGGCGATCACTTGGGCCTGGTACGCTTTGGTTCGCAAGTAGCCGTTTACATGCCAAAAGACAAAGTACGCATTATGGTAAAAGAAGGCCAAAAAGTACAAGGCGGCATTACCGTACTCGCTCTGTGGAAATAGAGGCTAACGTATGAAAGGCGAAAAAAAAGCAAACAATGTTGTAAACAAACTCAAACATACCGGAGCGATTACCGCGCCGTCGTTGTTTACGTTGGGTAACTTGGCCTGTGGTTTTTTTGCGATTATATCCGCCTCCAAAGGGCACTTCGCCCAAGCCGGTTGGCTGATTTTGTTTGCCATGGTGTTTGATATGTTCGACGGACGTGTGGCAAGACTTTTAGGCAGCGAAAGCAACTTCGGCGTAGAGATGGATTCGCTGGCCGATGCGGTTTCTTTCTGCACCGCGCCCGCCTTGCTGATGTACTTCTTTGTGCTTCACACGCAGCCCGTTTGGGGAGCACCCATCGCTTGTGTATACGCCTGCTTCGGCGTGCTGCGCCTCGCCAAATTTAACGCCATGGCTTACGCAGGCGAAGGCTCCAAAAAATACTTCTGCGGCTTGCCCACCCCGGCGGCGGCGGCCATTTTAGCTTCGTTCGCTATTTCCTACAGCATTATGGAAGGCAATATGGGCGGGCACAATATCCACCTGCTGACCTTATACCTGCCGCATGTGTATAATTGCGTATGGTTTGCGATGCTGATTTTATCGCTTTTAATGGTATCCAACATTCCGTACGCGGCGTTCAAAGCCAAACGCGAAAAGAAACTAAGCGTATGGACGCTGTTGCTGATCGTATTTTTGGTAGTCATGCTGATCCGTTTTCCCCAGGACGTTATTTTCATCGTATTTTCGTTATACGTAGTTTTCGGCCTGCTGGCAGTATTATACCGCGCTTTTCGCGGTATTAAAGTGGAAAAATAAATTTAATCCAACAAAAAAACCCGCTCGTTAGGAGCGGGTTTTTTTATGTCAAATAAATATATTTACGGAATGATCCAACCGCCGTTTAAAGATTCTCCGCCGAAACTTTTGCACAGCATTTCGTCGCCCTTACACACGCGTTTTCCAGGATAAGGAGAATGTTCCAAGTACTGAATATAATACACGCCATCTTGGCTCCGCGCAGAAACATAAGCATCCATCCCATCAGAAATTTTCCCAAAAGTGCCCAACAAATCCACCACCGTTCCATCCGCTAAACGCAAATATCCGTCATCCGCGGCATTCCCCACCACAACGCCGGACGGCCAAGAAACATCCAACTCATTGGAAGAGGAAGTATAAACAGCATTTTCCAGATAATACACTTCCTCCGCATTAGCCATTGTTTTTACCAACGGGGCCCAACGCATTAAACGCGTTTTTTTAACGGCTTTTTGGTACTGCGGCAAAGCAACCGCCGACAATATACCTATGATTAATACCACTACTAACAGTTCTATTAACGTAAAACCGCGTCTTTTGTACATGGGAAATATCCCCCCTCATAAAGAAGTAATAATTCCCAATTTATCAAAAAAAAAAAAACGAGTCAAGCCCAGAGCCTGGGCTCCCAATCTGTCCGCACTCTTCTGACTCATTGAGCCACACTGTTTCGGACAGGTTGCCAACTAACGGAAAAAACACCTTGCCGGGGCAGGAAAGTTGGGCGGCGCGCAGCGTCCTTAACCAGGGTTTAGCAATAGACGGTGGCTTTAGCTTAGAAGGGAACAACACCAGGGGGTATCCGCCTGTCTGGGAGAGAGCCGCCCCTCCCAGATTGTCCGCGCTCTTCCGATTGATTGAGCCACACTGTTTAGATATGTTGCTAACTACTGAACAACCAATAAAGAGGTGTTTTCTTATTTACATGCCGCCCTTTGCTCCGTCTATAAAAAGCGTTTCAAACGGATTTGGAGTTTTATTTGTTTGAGCCGAAGGCGAGTTGTAAAACTCCCCGTTTGAATCTGCTTTTTATGGAGCCCGGGCGGCGAGCTTTTTGCTTACTTTTTGTCGGTACAAAAAGTAAGAAAGAAGTTATGGGTACGGCCGGGCAGTATTATCGCTTCTTTTTCTGCTGTCAGAAAAAGAACAAGGCTTAGGATATTTCCCAAGCCTTGAAAAATTTTTCTTTCAAACGATGTTTTACCAATTTTTATGACGCCAAAACATCATTACCAGCCAAATCAAAATTAAACAAATTCCCATCAGCATCCAAAATGCATGCGGATGCTGCGAGAGAGGTAACGCCACGTTCATGCCGTATGCACTTACCACCAAAGTCGGGACCATCATCCAAATGGTAATGACGTTCAATTTTTTAATAAGTAAATTTAAATTATTACTGACGATAGACGCACGCGCTCCCAACAACTGCGCCAAAATGTTGGAGTAAATATCCGCCTGCGTTTTACACTGGATATTTTCTACGATGATATCGTCCAGCATTTCTTCGTCTTTTTCGTCAAAACCGATGCGCGCCGACAAGTTACGCATTTTTTCAAACACAAAACCGTTGGAGGTAATAGCCTCCGCGTAATACACCAAGCTTTTTTCCAAACTAAACAGGTTAAGCAGGTAGGTGTTGTCCACGGATTCGGTCATTTTGTCTTCGATTTCTTCCGAAATCATATAAATAATGCGCAAGTGTTCCACATAATGCGAAATAGAGTTGTAGACCAATTTTAAAAACACTTCTTTAATAGTGTTAACCGCTAAAAAGCGTTTGCCCACGAACAACGGGATATCTTCCGCCAACACGACGACAAGCTTGTCTTCAAACAGGAACATCCCCACGGAAGCCACTTTAAACTCCAACTGGTCTTTACCGGAATAATTTTTGGGGCGTTTGTAAATCATGACGATATGCTCGGGCTCAAACTCCAAACGCGGCAGTTCATCCGGATCCAGGGAGGAGGCGAGGGTATGCTCGTCAATTTGATACGAATCCACCAAAAAACGCTGTTCTTCCGCCGTAGGGTTGGTATAGACGTACACTTGCGCTTGAGCGGCGTCGGTTTCCAACAGTTTTTTATTCTCGATAACGTATTTTTTAAGCATATTTTCGCCTTATATTTTGCGGTTATATTTAAATGATACCACCTGTGGACGGGCTTGTAAAGTTTTTTCCGGCCAATTCCTGCGGCAAATATTTTTTCGTTTCGGCAAATACTACGCCGCGCAGCAGCCACAATGCAAGCAGGTTGGGCACACACATAACGGCAATGGCCGTATCGGCCAATTCCCACACCAGTTTGGGACTTAAAAACCCGCCCGCGCACATAACGGCCAGCCACACTAAATAGACGGGTTTTTCCACTCGTCCACGCACAAAAAAGCGCACCGCTTCGGCGGTATAATAGCTCCAACCCACCAGCGTGCTAAATGCAAACAGCGTCAGCGACAGCAACAGAAAAATATGTCCCCCCGGAACAGAAGAAAACGCATGCCGCGCCAAGTCCGCCCCGAACAAAACGCCGCCTTGCCAGTCTCCCGCCACCACTACGGCCACGCCGGACAAAAAGCAAATCACCAACGTATCCCAAAACACCGTTGTGGCGGATACAAGCCCCTGGCGCACCGGGTTGGGGGTTTGAGCTGCGGCGGCCGCAATCGCGCCGCTGCCGCTGCCCGCTTCGTTGGAAAGAACGCCGCGAGACACCCCGTAGCGCACCGCTTCTTTCACCGTCACGCCCACCGCGCCGCCCAAGAGGGCAGTACCCGTAAACGCGCTCTTAAAAATACACAGAACCGCCCAAGGGAGCTTGTGCAGATTTAGCATAACAACGGCCAAGCACAATAAAATATAAAGAATCGCCATAAACGGCACAAGCCACTTGCAAACGGCGGCGATTTTTTTCACGCCCCCTAAAATAACCGCGGCCGTCAGCACAACAAGCGCGCCCGTCGTCCATCCGGCCGGAATATGAAAGACCGAGCCGTATATCGCCGCCAAAGAATTGGTCTGGATAAGCGCATCGCCAAACCCCATAAGTGCAGTGGCCGCGGCAAAAACCACCGCCCATTTTGGCATGTTTAAACCGTTTTTCAGCACATACATCGGGCCGCCCACATACTCGCCCGCGGGCGTTTTTTCGCGGTATTTAACGGACAGAACGGCCTCGGCGTATTTTACGGCCATGGCAAACACGGCCGAGAGCATCATCCAAAACAGCGCGCCCGGCCCGCCCGTGGAAACGGCCGCCGCAACACCTACAATGTTACCCGTGCCCACCATAGCGGCAAGAGCCAGTACAAGCGCCCCAAAACTGCTGACGGAACCCGCCGCCTTGCTCTGCTTGACCGACAACGAAATGGAACGGAATAAATGCCGTTGGATAAATCTTAACTTCCACGTAAAATACAACCCCGCCCCTGCAATCAGCGCAAGCATGGGTACGCCCCATAAAAAAGCATTTATCTGAACAATCACGTCCGTTACCGTCTGCATAATATCCTCTCTCTGAAATCCGTAAATAAAAATTTTACTAAATATCCGCGCCACTTCCCACCCGCTTTTTACCGGACGCAGCGGGCATAAAAAAAGAGAAGAACGCCGGGTTCTTCTCTTTTCTAAGTACGGCAAAAAATTAATAATGAGTTTCTTCCAACTCTTCTTCCATAGGCTCGATAGCTTCCAGACGGCTCCAAAATTCGTCGATGGATTGAATACGTTCTTTGGGGTCTTCTTTCAAAGCGTCTTCTAACAGACTGTCCACCGCTTCGGGTATATGCGGCGCAAGTTTGGAGGCGGGAACAATCTTCTTTTTAGCGATATCAAAACCTTTTACCGTCCACGGCACCTGGCCCACAAGAGCCTCGTACAAGCACAGCGCAAGCGAATACACATCCGACTGTTTGCGCATAAAACCTTTTTGCTGTTCGGGCGCCATATAAGCGGGCGTACCAGCCACCGTGCGCGCGCCGGTTTCGTGGTCGACGGATTTTCTGGCTACGCCAAAGTCCATTACTTTGGCTTTGTCGTCGCCGTAAATCATGATGTTGCCGGGTTTTAAATCGCAGTGGATAATGTCCTGCGAATGCGCGTAATGCAGGCCGCGGCAAACGTATTCAAAAATTTGTTTCGCTTTGGAAAACGGCAGCCGGCCGTCGATATCCAGGCGGGTTTCCAGGGTCTGGCCGTCCACGTATTCAAACACCAAATAAAGTGCGTTTTCGGACTCGATAACCGTATAAATTTCCACAATGCACGGATGGCGCAAAAGAGCCACCATGCGAGCCTCGGACAAAAACTGCGCGCGCACATACGCGCTGCGCACCAATTCCGGTCGAACGCGTTTAATGGCGGCTTTGCGTTTGAGCACTTTGTCGTACGCTTCGTACACTTTACCCATGCCGCCTTCGCCGATTTGGCGAATAAAATCGTACTGTTCTTTTACTTCCACTTCACGGCGGGAAAAAGCATTTTTGGGTTGGTGGAACACGTCTTCGTAACGCCAATAGACGTAGAGCAGAATCGCCGCGAACACGGCGGCAAAGTACAAAATAAACCAAGTGGGCGAAGATTTTTTCTGCGCGGATTCTTCTTTTTTGGCGTCAGGTTTGACGATAAACATTTTAGAGTCCAAGTCCGACTGTAAACGCTGCGCCACGCGCGAAGTGGGATTTAATTTTAACGCCGTATCCAAGTCCATTTGGCAGCGTTCGTACTGCCCCTGTTTTAAATAAGCTCCCGCGCGCAGTAAATACGCGCGCGAATCTTGCGGTGCCACCGCAATCGCCTGCCCGGCGGCGTAAATAACGTTGTCGTAATCTTTCAGGCCGTCATACGCAAGAGCCAAAATAAGGTGGAAGCGGTTATCTAAAAAATTATGGGAAGTAAGCTGATTGATACGCTGTTTTACTTCGGAGTATTGGCCGCGGCGGAGTTTTTCGTTTAAAGTGGATACTTCGGCGTCGCGTGCTTTTTGGTTGAAAACCTGCGCTTTGGAAAGCGTATTGGTCTGTGCGGAAAAACTGCCCTCCACCAACAGCGGCGCGGAACTTTCAGCCGGCGCGGCAAAGCCGGCCCCGGCCAACAACAAAACGCCCGCAAAGAGCAATAATCCTTTTTTTACCATACAGATATTCTAGCACAAAGGGGAGCGGGAGGGAAATCTTTTCCGCGCCGCCCGTTTGCGCCCTTTCTCATAAATACTATAATAAAGATATGAGCAAACAAGCCATCGGGGTTTTTGATTCCGGCCTGGGCGGCCTGACCATTCTCAGCGCGCTGCGCCGGCGTCTGCCCCACGAAAACCTAATCTATTTCGGCGATACGGCCAACGTCCCTTACGGAAGCAAATCCAAAGACGCGGTAACGCGTTTTTCGCTCGCCATCGCACGCTTTTTGGAACAACAGGGCGTCAAATTGATTGTAGTGGCGTGCAATACGGCTTCGGCCTTGGCGCTTACCGAATTGCGCAAACAAATTTCCGTACCCGTAATGGGCGTTATCGAACCCGGAGCAGACAAAGCCGTACTCACCACCCAAAACGGAAAAATCGCCGTTTTAGGAACGGAAGCCACCGTCAAAAGCCGCGCGTACCCCAAAGCCGTTTTAAAACGCAGCAAACAAGTCCGCGTCTTTCAGCAGGCCTGCCCGCTTTTCGTGCCGCTGGTGGAAGAAAACTGGGCCCAAACGCCCGCCGCGCGCCTGACGGCCCAAACGTATTTGGCGTCCGTTGCCCAAAGCGGGGCCGATACCGTGATTTTAGGCTGCACGCATTACCCCGTCTTAAAGCCGGTAATCGCCCGGATTTTGGGCAAAAAAGTAACTCTGGTGGATTCGGCCGACACATTGGCCGAATCCGTACAAAACCATCTGCTCCAAAACGGCCAAGCCGCCCAAACGGGCAATGGCAAACTGACCGTTTTCGCCAGCGACGATCCCCAACGCTTTAAACGCTTGGCGGGGTATTTGCTGGCCGATAAAATCGGCGCGGTGCGCCTTAAAAAATTAAACGTATGAACATTTACGCGGACAACCGGATGCTTTCGGAAGGATTAATCGGCGGGACCGTATCGCGCCATGCGGGCGACATGCGGGACCTGACAAACCAAAACGCCGTTTTCGAAAAATTAGGCGTTGCGCCGGATAAAATTTTACATTTTCGCCAAACCCATTCGGACCGGATCATCCGCATCGCTTCGGACGCGGACGCGATCTCGCTCCAATCCCGGCCGGAAGAAGAAGCCGACGCATGGGTATTTTCCTGCGGAGGTTGGGGCGGCGCCATCCAAACGGCCGACTGCGTACCGTTGTTTTTATGGGATGAAACAGCCTCCGTCTTTGCACTGGCCCACTGCGGCTGGCGCGGAGTGGCGGCGCAGCTGCCCTATAAAACGGCCGAAACCATGAAACAGGCCGGAGCGCAGGGCGTGATTTACGCCTGGGCGGGGCCGCATATTCAAAGCTGCTGCTTTGAAGTACAGGAAGATACTGCCCGTCAATTTTCTGCGCAAAACGTCCTGCACAAAGACGGCAAGATGTTTGTCGATTTAAAAGCGGAAATAATTTTACAGCTCCAGTTAGCCGGGCTAACGGCGGCGGACGTAAAAGCGCCTTACCACTGCACCTGCGGGGATAAAGAAAATTTCTTCTCCTGGAGGAGGGACCACATCCGCCAAAACCTACTCTCGTTTATTTACAAACCGTAAAAGAAGCCCGTCTGCAAAGGCGGGCCTTTTTAAATATTGGACGGAGGGACGGTTGGCGCCGCCGGAGCGGGCGCGTCCTCTTTATGGCGGTGAAACATCGCTCTTCCTATCCATTTCAAACCGCCTTTTTCAATTCTAAAAGACATTAAATTCGAAAGCAATACGCTAAAGAAAATAACCGCATAGATAACGTCCTGTATAACGGCGCCTTCTTCCGGCAAGTGCGAGGCGATAATCGCCGCCAGCACCGCGCTGACCAATCCGTTGGGGCACAGAGCCAATATTACGGAAGAATCCCCCCGGCTGACGTTTTTGGACACGCAGTAATTTACCACCGGCGCGCGGAATACCAGTTTAAAGAACGCCACCGCAAACCCTATTGCCAACAAATCCACGCGGCCGATGCGCATACAAATGCCCATATAGACGAAGAACAGCGTCTTTAAGATAAATTCCACTTCGTCAAAAAACGCTTTCTCCCCGTGGTTTAAAGACAAGAGATGGCTTAAATTAAATTTAGTCAGCCACAGACGCCGCACCAAACGCGTATTACCCGCCACCACGCCAAACGCCAAAGTGGCGATTGCCCCGTCCGCGCCAATAAGCCCGCTTACACTATACACCAACAGCACAAATGCAAACGTCAGCGAAACGGCGTTTTCCAAACGGCGCACTTTGTTTAAAATACCCATCCAAAAAACGCCTGCCGCCAACGCAAATCCAATCCCTACGCCAAACGATTTTACCACTTGCCACGAAATTTCCCCCGCTGACACCTGGCCGCCCTGCGTCGCCGCGCTAAGCAACGCAAGCGCCAAGACGATGGAGTAAACGCCCGTAAGATTGGCTTCTAAAAACAACACGGTTTTGGCGGTTTTGGAAACCTGCAATTTGGCCAGCATCGGCGTAATGACGGCAGTAGAGTTGTCGGCCACAATCGCGCCGATGATAAACGCGTAAAGCTGCGGGATATCCAACGCGCGCCAAGTGATAAACGCCGTCGTCAGCGTGATGACGGCAAAACAAACGGTGGTAAGCAAAAGACCCTGGCCCACCGCACCGCGAAGCGATAAAATGCGAAAGTCCACCCCGCTTTTAAACAATACCACGATTAACGCCACCGTGGTAAAAATCTGCCCCGCGCCGCCGAAATCATCCGGTCCCGCCAAGTGCAACACGGGCCCCAGCAGCATCCCCAACGCCATCAGCGGCAGCACGTCCGGCAGGCGCGTTTTTTCAAACAAAAAAGAAAACACCTGCCCTAAAAAAAGTAAAACGCCGATAAACAAAATTGTATAAGTCATGGTTTTATTATACGAAAAAGGTCCCTTGCGCGAAAACGCAATATTTAATTTAATAT
>CAYUAA010000006.1:0-21328 GCA_964442585.1 uncultured Elusimicrobium sp.
CCAAAATTTATGCCGAGGCCTACGTCAACGGCAAACTCTGCACGCAAGCGACGCTTAATTTTATTTTAGGAGAATCTTCCCATGACTAACATCCATCCCACCGCTATTATCGATCCGGCCGCCAAAATCGACCCTTCCACCGTTGTAGGCCCGTACACCGTTATCGGGGCGGACGTAGTCATCGGTAAAAACAACCATATCGGGCCGTTCTGCGTTATCGAAAACACCACCATGGGCGACGGCAACGATATTATCGCCAGCGCGTTTATCGGCGTAAAACCGCAGGATTTGTCTTACAAAGACGAACCCACCCGCGTAACCATGGGCAACGGCAACAAAATCCGCGAGTGTGTAACCATTCACCGCTCTACGGACTTGAATTCCCCCACCTCTATCGGCAACAACTGCCTGCTGATGGCAAACTCCCACGTGGCGCACGACTGCCACCTGGGCAATAATATTATCATCGCCAATTCAACGGGCGTAGCCGGCCACGTAATTGTGGAGGACCGCGTCGTCATGTCCGGCATGGTGGGCATTCACCAATTTGTACGCGTAGGCACGATGGCCATGCTCTCCGGCGGAGCCATGCTCCCGCTCGACATTCCCCCCTACTGTATCGCCCAGGGTGAGCGCGCCCGCCTGGTGGGGCTTAATATCGTGGGTATGCGCCGCGCCGGCCTTTCGCGCGAAACCATTATGGAAATCCGCCGCGCCTACAAATTCCTGTTCCGCAGCGGCAAGCGCTTGGACGAAGCCTGCGCCGAGTTGGAAGCCGCCAAACCGTGCGCCGAAGTGCAGCATATGATTGATTTCTGCAAAGCCTCCAAACGCGGCATAGCCTCTGCCAAACGCAAAGTAAACGAAAATGACGACGAATAAAATCGGCCTTATCGCCGGCGAAGGGAAAATGCCCGTATACATCGCCCAAAAGGCAAAAGCCAAAGGGTACGAGGTATACGTTGCCGGTGCAAAAGGAAACGCCAAAGCGGAAGATTATAAAAACTGCGCCCACACCTTCCAATCCCTGCGGTTGGGACAAATGGGCGCGTGTATCCGCTTTTTTAAAGAAAACGGAGTAACGCGTATCCTGATGGCCGGGCGCGTACAACATACGTCTATTTTTTCCAACCTAATGCCGGATTTGCGCGGAGCAAAGTTTTTGGCTTCGTTAAAAAACATGCAAACCAAAAACATTCTTTCGCGCGTTATGGACGAATTTAAAAAAGACGGTATCGAATTTACCAATTCCGCCTTGTTTTTGGAAGACTTTATGCCCAAAACCGGCGTATTAACCGCCCGTAAACCGACGGAAGAAGAAAACAAGGTTATTGAATTCGGTTATAAAACGGCCAAACAGATCGCGGCCATGGACATTGGCCTCACTTGCGTGGTGAGCCAGAACGCCGTCATCGCTGTGGAAGGCATGGAGGGCACCGACCGCTGCATTTTGCGCGCTGGGGAACTCTACCGCGAATCGGCCGAAAAAAAATCGGCCGTGGCCGTAGTAAAAGTGGCGCGCCCCAACCAGGACGCCCGCTACGACCTGCCCGTCATCGGCAAGGGCACCCTGGAAAGCTTGCATAAAGCGGGCCTGGGCGTACTTGCGTTCGAAGCGGAGAAAACCCTGGTGCTCGACTTGGAAGAAGTTATATCTTTGGCCGACAAATACAACATTTGCCTAACCGCCGTGTAACCCCTCCACCTTTTTATATGCGCCCCGCCTAAACGGCCGGGGCGTTTTTTATGCAAATCCGGGCTTTTCAATTTGCTTTCTTTATGATAGTATTTAATAGGAAGAGTCCCGCCATAGGACGGGCGCATGCCGTAATTTTATATTTTAAGAGGAATCTACACATGACTAACAGAACTCCCATCATCGCCGGAAACTGGAAAATGCACAACACCTTGGCCGAATCGGCCGAACTCATCACCGCTTTAACCAAAGCCGGTAATAAAAACAACGTTGAAATTATCGTTGCACCGTCCTACACCTCTTTGGCCAAAGTGGCTGAACTGGCCAAAGGCTCCGACATCCAAGTATCCGCCCAAGATGTCCACTGGGAAGACAAAGGCGCTTTTACCAGCGCGGTTTCTCCCGTCCAAGCCAAAGACGCCGGCGCCACGCTGACCCTTATCGGCCACAGCGAACGCAGAAGCGTTTTCGGTGATACCGATGAAATTTTGAACAAAAAAGTTGCCGCCGCCCTGCGCCACGGCATGAAAGTAATCTTCTGCGTAGGAGAAACCTTGGAAGAACGCGAAGCCGGTAAAACCTTAGAAGTTATCGAAAACCAACTCAAAAACGGCTTGAAAGATTTTACCGAAGAACAATTAAAAGGCATCATTATCGCTTATGAACCCGTGTGGGCCATCGGCACCGGCAAAACCGCCACGCCCGAACAAGCGCAGGAAGTACACGCCGCCATCCGCGCGTACCTGGCCAAAGCCTACTCTCCGGCGTTTGCCGAAGCCACCCGCATTCTCTACGGCGGAAGCGTGAAAGACTCCAACGTCGACGAAATCATGGCAAAACCCGATGTGGACGGCGCTCTCGTAGGCGGGCAGTCCTTAATCGCGGACAAATTCGCTCGCATCATCAACTTTAACAAATAACAGGAGTTTCGCATGAACCCGGCTAAACTGATAGACCACACCATTTTAAAACCCGTCTCTTCGAAAGAGGACATCCGCCGTATTTGTGAAGAAGCCAAAAAATACGGTTTCTTCAGCGTATGCATTAACCCTTATTGGGTGGCGTACGGCAAAGAACTGCTGGCGGGAACGGACGTAAAAGTGTGCACGGTCATCGGTTTTCCGCTGGGGGCTAACACCACAGCCGTAAAAGAATACGAAACCCGGGACGCTTTGAAAAACGGCGCCGACGAGATTGACATGGTCATCAACCTCGGCGCCCTTAAAAGCGGCGACTATGAAACCGTTTTAAACGATATTTCCGCCGTACGCAAAGCGTGCCAAGGACATATTTTAAAAGTAATTATCGAAACGTCCCAGCTGACGGAAGAAGAAAAAATCAAAGCCTGTGAACTGGCCGCCCAATCCGGGGCCGACTTTGTAAAAACCTCCACCGGATTTACCGGCGGAGGAGCCACCGCGGCGGACGTCGCGCTTATGCGCGCCCACGTTCCCGCCCACATGCAGGTAAAAGCGTCGGGCGGCGTACGCTCGCGCGAAGATTTTGACGCAATGGTAGCCGCCGGGGCCACCCGTATCGGCGCCAGCAGCGGCGTAAAAATTATCGAGGGCAAATGATTAATAATTGGGACGTTATCTCCCGGCTGAACCCGCAAACCGGCGGCCTGCGCTACACGCTTGTAACCGACGGCACGGAACACGACGCGCGCTTAATTGCAAAAAAACTGCAAGGATTCGTGCAAGAACCCGTACCCGCCGTTGCGCCGTACGTATACGCTTTTGAACTGCCCGACCCGATGGACGAAGACACGCTGTCCAAAATCCGTACCGCCGCGGCAGAAGCGGCCGAACAAAGCCGTAAAGTGAACGAATTCGTCCCCGGCGGCGTACTGGGCGAACCGCTTTTTAACGCAGACGTCTCCCAACAGTCCGGCGCAGACGAAGCCATCGGCACCATTGATCCGGCCGACAGTTTTTTCCGCACGCCCGCTGAACAAGAAACGTCCTCCGGCTTATCCGTCCCCGACGAAGCGCCCGGCGAAATTACCATCAACGACAAAGACATGTTGATTAAAGACATGGAAGGCACTTTGCTCGATAAAATGCCGCTGGAAGATATTTTGTCGGCCGAAACGAAATTTGACATGTTCCTGGATTTGGAAAACCAACAACTCGTCAAAAATTCCCAAATCCAACGCGAACAGCGCATGGGAAACCTGGCCGACGGCAAAGACAGTTTGGAAGAAACGTTCAACGTTTTTGAACAGAAAATAAAAGACCAAACCTGCATTATCGATTTAGAAGATTTAAACACTATTACCGACCGCTTGGCGCAAAAAGACCTGGACTTCGTCCGCCACGCCGACACCACTCCGCCGCAGGATGTTCCGCAGGAACTCCGCGCGCACGAGCCGGACGCGGTGGTTTCACCCGCGGGAGCCTCTCTGCCGGAAGAACCCGTCATGACGCAAGAGGCGCTTCAACCCGCCGTAGAAGGATTGGAAACGCAAATACGCATTAGCGTACGTCCGCCGGAACCGCAAACGCCGGACGCAAACGATATTATCCGCGCCGCCATACCCGTCACCGAACCGGCGGAGAATCCGGCCCTTACGGCTATCCCGGTACCGGAAGAAGTCAACCTGGCGGATACAATTCCGCCCGCGCCCGCCAAACCCGCTTTACATACACAACCTGCCGACAATCTGCCGGAAATTACTATCCGCGGAAAGAAAGCAAATTCGCTCGAAAAAACCTTCAACCTGGAAACTCCGCTCGACACCGAAGCGATGCATTCCCAGCACGAAAAGTCTTTTCATAATTCGCTGGACCTGCCGCCCGCGTCGTCCGACGCGGCCCGTTCGGTCCCGCCGCAACCGGCAGCGCCGCAAGCTCCGGCGCAGGAAAAACCTGCGCCCGCACCCGAACCGGAACCTATCCGGCCGGCCCAATTAGAAGAAAATACAGGGGAATCTTTTATGGAAGAAAATATCGAAGAAAAAACCACTTTCCGCCTCCGGCGCAAAATAGCCGCGCCCGCGCAGCCCGTACCGCCCACACCGCAAGCTCCGGTGCCTCCGGCCCAACCTGCCGCGCCCGTACAACCCGCTCAACCGACGCCTGCGGCTCCCGTTCAGCCCATGCCGCAAGCTCCGCAGCAACCCGCGCCGCAAGCCCCCGTTCAACCGGCTCCCTCTGCGCCCGTGCAGACGGCGGCCCCTGTACAACCGGCTCCGGCCATGCCGAACCCCGTTATCGAAAAAACCAAAACGATTGACCATTCTATTGAACTTCCGCTTTCGGAACTGAAAAAACATAATTGGCCGCTTGAAATGCCGATGGTACCCACCTATACGTTGGAAAATATGGTCATATCCGTCAACCGCTTTGCGCACGCGACGGCCATCTCCGTCATCGAAAACCCGGGCAAATTATATAATCCGCTCGTTTTCCACGGCGCAACCGGCACCGGCAAAACCCACTTTTTAAATGCCATGGCATATGCGTTTTCCAAAAAATACGGCCAGGAAAATATTTTTATGACCAACGGTGTACGCCTTTCGCGCGGCATTCAGCGCTATGTAATGGAAGGCAATATTGAAAAATTCGAAAAATTTATGGATACGGTAAAAGTGTTGCTGATTGACGACATTCACCTCCTTGCCATTAACGAGCAGAACCGCACCCATATTTCCGCGCTCTTAAACAAATTTCTGCGTGAACAAAAACAGATTGTCATCACGTCCAAATATCCGCCGGAAAGCTTAGAAAAACTGGAACAGCTGATCCGCTTTAAACTGGACTCGGGTTGGATTTCCGAATTAAAACCCACGGCGGGATCGACGCACTTTAAAATCGTCAAAAAAACGTTGATGGACAACGGCGTTGATTTGACCGACAGCCAAATTACCACCTTCTTCGGCGGCCCAACCATGACGTTGGGCACCATTACGCGCAGCATCCGCCGCTTAAAAGTGTTGGAAAACTTAATGTACCCCAACATGCCCGAAGAAGACCGCTCCCAGGCCAGCATTTTTGAAAAACTCTTGGCCACCACTGGCGAAGATCAGTCCAGCCAGCTTTTAACGCGCGAACCCATGGATATTACCACCATCACCCCCAGCCAAAATACCGATTGGGGCCGCATCGGCTTCTTCTATCCGCAGAACAATGCAGCCATGATGCCCTGGATGGTATACGCCCTTGAACAACGCGCCAAAGAATTAAACATCTCGGGCGGGTTTGAAATTGCGGTGCGTTCTTCATACTCGACGGACAACATCATTTCGTCCGCGTTCAAAATCGCCAACCTGTGCGACAACAAAAAGCTCAAAGGCGCGGTGATCTTGGGGCCGTCCATTGCGGTTTGCGAACCGTCCGTGCGCGAAAACTTTTACGATATTCTGACGCACATGCTGGAAATTATGCTCATCCGCTGCGGCATCATTAACGCCGAAGACGCCAAAGCCCCCAGCACCTACGTAAAAGTAATTTCCGAATTAATGAGGTAACCCATGAAAAAACTTTTTACGTTGCTCCTCGCCGCACTTTGTTTGTGCGCCTGCGGGCACTCGCTTAAAACCGCGGTGAAAAACGGCGCGATTGCGCCCTCGTTTAACGACACGCTGCTTACCGGAGATTACCTGTGGGTGCGCGGATTTGGCGCGGCAAACCCCAACCACCAAACGGATTCCCAACGCCGCATTATGAGCCGCGAAGCGGCCATCGCCCACGCTTACCAACGCGCAAGCGAAGTACTTTACGGCGCAAATTTGGAAGCCAACGTTCAAGTGGTAGACGCGGTATCAACCGGCAGCACGATTGAATCGGGCACCAACGGCGTTATCAGTCAAATGGAACTTGTTTCCACCGAATATATGGAAGACGGCGGCTGTACGGTTATTATGCGCCTGAACAGAGAACGCCTGAAAAAAGCCGGTCTGGATCCGGAGGGTAAATAATGAAAAAGTTTGTTTTGTGCCTGTTGGCCGCGACGGTTTTGTGCACGGCCTGCGCAGGACTTGGCATCGGCCCGAAAGGGGAAGGCGAATACGTCTATGCCGAGTCACTTGTTCCATACGATGAAAACAATTTAAAACAAATGAAAAAAGAAGGCGAACTCGCCGCCCAGCGCGCCGCGGTGGAACAAGTGGCGGGCGTGTTTATTTCGTCAGCCACTACGGTGGACCAGGCGATGCTCGTGGAGGACAAGATTACGTCCAAAACCGCCGGATTTATCCGCCGCAGTCACGTACAAAAAGCCTACCGCAAAGGCGACCAATGGTACACGCGCTTAAAAGCCATGGTGCTGGTAAAAGATATTGGGGAAATTATCAAACAGTCCGAGGCTGAGTCTTTCGCAAAAAAAACCACCATTTTGGTCACTTCTCGCGAAATGAACGGGGAAGATATTTCCCTGCGGCAGGACTGTAAACAAGCCATTTACCGCGCTTTAAAAAACCAACCGTTTGCATTGGTCAACGGGGATAATTTAAGCAAAAACAATATCGAGGAACCCACCAACGTCATTGACAAAGCCCGCACCGAAGGCGCGCGTTTTGTTATCGTAGCCGACGTAGAAACCAATCCGCTGATTGCTTTGGCCGGCGCTTCCTCGCCGTTTAAAACGTACCGCGCGCGCGCCAACATTCGCACGTATGCCACCAATAACTACGCGTTGGTGGCCGAAGGCGCACAGCAATTATCCGGTCTCGATCCGCTGCCGGACATCGCCGCGCAAAAATCCATTTCCGCCGCGTGCGAAGCCGCCGCCAAACAACTTACGCAATCCATCAACTCGGCCATCAATTCGGCTAAAACGTTTAATTTAACCGTCAAAGACGTAAAAACCATTGAACGGTTAAAACAAATCCAGGATATTTTTAAAGACTTGCGCGAAATTGAAGACTTCAACCTCGTGCGCTACGCCAATTCCAGCGCCCAGTTTGAAATTTCGGCCAACATCTCCACCCCCGAAGAGCTGGCCGCCAAAATTATCCGCAAATACAACGTTAATTTTACGGTAGTGTCGATAACGCCTTCGGCCATCGTACTGAGTTTTAACTGATATGCTGGCCAACGTATGCACCGGAGCCATCAAAGGCATTGAAGGCTTTGCCGTTTCGGTAGAAGTGGACATCGCCCCCGGCATGCCCACGTTGGCCGTCGTCGGCCTGCCCGACGCGGAAGTAAGAGAAAGCAAAGAACGCGTCGTGGCCGCCGTACGCAACAGCGGTTTTGATTTTCCCACCAAACGCATCACCGTCAATTTAAGCCCGGCCGAACTGCGCAAAAGCGGCACCCAATTCGATTTGCCGATTGCGCTGGGTATCCTGGCCGCCAGCGAACAGCTTTCACCCGAAGCCGCGGCCAAATTAAAAAATCTGCTGGTACTGGGGGAACTGGCGTTAGACGGTTCCCTGCGCCCGTGCGCGGGCGTACTGCCTATGCTGATTTCCTGCAAAGATTTACGCAAAATCGCTGTCATTCCGCCGCAGAATGTGTTGGAGGGGCAAGTATCGGGCGCAGCGTTTATCACGCCGCACACCTTAAAAGAACTGGCGGAATATTTGGAAGGCAAAACGGAAGAATCCGCCGTTAAAATCGCATACCTTCCTCAAAAAGAAGACGAGCTTTCGGCGGAACTTGATTTTTCGGAAGTAAAAGGCCAGGCGTTGGCCAAACGCGCGCTGGAAATTGCGGCCGCCGGAGGACATAACGTATTAATGATCGGCCTGCCCGGCACGGGCAAAAGCATGCTGGCTAAACGCTTCCCCGGTATTTTGCCGCCGCTGACGCAGGAAGAATCACTCGAAATTACCAAAATCTATTCCATTTGCAATTTAATGGGAAAGAGCAAACTGCTTACCCGCCGCCCGTTTCGCGATCCGCACCACACCATTTCGGACGTCGCCCTCATCGGCGGAGGTTCTTCCCCCCGTCCCGGAGAAGTATCCCTGGCGCACAATGGCGTGCTGTTTTTGGACGAATTTGCCGAGTTTTCCCGCTCTTCCTTAGAAGTGCTGCGCGAACCCTTAGAAAACGGCCGAGTGACCATTTCCCGCGCCAAAGAAACGGTTTCCTATCCCGCGCGCTTTACGTTGGTAGCCGCCATGAACCCGTGTCCCTGCGGACATCTGGGCGATCCGCTTCACCCCTGTTCCTGCTCACCCATGCAAGTAAACCGCTACAAATCGCGCATTTCCGGGCCGCTCTTGGACCGTATTGATTTAACCGTCAATCTAAACCCCGTAAAATATACGGACTGGACAAAAAACAGCGAAGGTGAAGCTTCCGCCGTTATCCGGGAGCGCGTATTAAAAGCGCGCGAAGTGCAGCGCGCCCGATTTACGGGTACGTCCACCACGGCCAACGCGTTTATGACGCCTAAACAAATTAAAGAATTTTGCAAATTACCGCAAGGAGCCGACGCTATTTTGGAAGCCGCCATGCGTAAATTCGGCTTGAGCGCGCGCAGCCTGGACAAGATTTTAAAAACCGCCCGCACGATTGCCGATTTGGAACAAAAAGCGGATATCGAAACCAAACATCTCGTTGAAGTAATGCAATACCGCCCGCTGGATCGCAAAGGAGTGGCCGACATCGGATGAACGAAAAAATTTCCGCCGCCGAACGGCTGGCCCGCATCCGCTTAAATGCGTTCTTATTCTTCCGCGCCGACTGGTTGGAACGGTTAATCGAAATTTTCGGCACTGCCGAAGAGATTTTGCGCCAGGATGCCGACACGCTCGCACGCGAAGCCAATTTAAACCCGGCTACCGCCGCCCATTTGCTGCGCGACGCATTCGCCATCAACCCACAGGAAGAATGGGACAAAACCGCCGCCCTGGGCGGGCACATCTACGTACCGGAAGACGACGAGTATCCCCAATCCCTGCGCAACATTAAAGAAGCTCCGCTCGCCTTATATGTACTGGGTAAATTGCCCGCGCCTGAACAGGCCTGCGTAGCGATGGTGGGCACGCGCAAAATTACGCCTTACGGCCGGCGAGCCGCCAACAAATTGGCTTCCGATTTAACTCAGGCGGGCGTAACCGTCGTCAGCGGGCTGGCGCGCGGGGTGGACAGTGAATCCCACGCCGCCGCAGTACGCCTTAAAAAACCGACGGTGGCCGTTATCGGCACCGGGGTGGGCCGTTGTTATCCGCCCGAAAACCGTCCGCTCGCACGCGCCATTTTGGAATACGGCGGGGCCATTGTGTCCGAACTGCCTTTTAACAAACCTCCAAACGCGTTTCATTTTCCGCGCCGCAACCGCATTATCGCCGCGTTATCACAACCCATCGTAGTGGTGGAAGGCGAAATTAAGTCCGGCGCGCTGATTACCGCCAAACTGGCTTTGGAGACGGGAAAAGACGTTTTAGCCGTACCCGGCCCGATAGACAGCCCACAGTCCGCAGGCACCAATCACCTCATCCGTGAGGGGGCGGGGGTTGTAACTTCCGTCGCAGATATACTAGACTATATACCACAGCAGCTTCGTTTCGGGCTGGATGCGCGCTTCTTTCAAACGCCTTCCTTAACACCCGATAAGCCGCAAGACGATTTAACGCCCCGCCAGCGCGAAGCCATGAACGCGGTGGGTGAAGGCTCGGCCAGTTTGGACGCCGTAGCCGAAGCCATCGGCGCCGACGTGCCGGAAGCGGCGGGACTTTTATTTGAACTGGAAGTAAAAGGCTTTCTGGCCTGCGAAAACGGCCTGTACAGCAAGAGCAAATTTTAATTTATAAGGAAGTGAATTATGGCAACATCCAACGTAAAAGGTAAAAAATTGGTGATTGTGGAGTCTCCCACCAAACAGAAAACAATCAGCAAAATTTTAGGCAACGACTTCATGGTGCGCAGCTCCTTCGGCCACGTGCGCGATTTGCCCTCCAAAGATCTTGGCGTAGACATCGAAGACAATTTTAAACCCACCTACGTACCCGTAGACCGCGCCAAACGCTTAATTGCGGAACTGACCGCCGCCGCCAAAAACGCCAGCGAAATTTACCTGGCCACCGACCCTGACCGCGAGGGTGAAGCCATCGCGTGGCACTTGGTGGAACTGTTAAAACTTCCCAAAGACCGTTATCAGCGCATTTTCTTTCACGAAATTACGCCCAACGCCATTAAAGAATCGTTTGAACATGCGCGTAAAATCGACCATAACCTCGTCAACGCCCAGCAGGCCCGCCGCATTTTGGATCGTATCGTGGGCTACAAATTATCTCCCCTGTTGTGGCGTAAAATCACCTCCGGCCTCTCCGCCGGGCGCGTGCAGTCCGTGGCTGTGCGCCTCTTGGCCGAGCGCGCAAAAGAAATCGCCGAATTTACAGAACAGGAATACTGGACGATCGGCGCCCAGTTCGAAAAACCTCAGACCGCTCCCAAATTTTGGGCACGCGTAACCAAATGGCAAGGCAAAAACGTGGAGCAAACCACAACGCACCACCTGTTTGCGGAAGACTATAAAGTCAAAACCACTGTTTTCGACAAGCCCGAAAAACTTACGCCTCTTGCGGATATTTTACGCAAAGGTCCCAATACCGTCATTAAAGTGGAAAAAAAGGAAGTAAAACAAAAACCCAAACCGCCGTTTATCACCAGCTCCATGCAGCAGGACGCATACAATAAACTGGGTTTTGCTTCCCAAAAAACCATGATGACGGCCCAGCATCTCTACGAAGGTATCGAAGTGGCCGGCCAAACCGTCGGGTTAATTACCTACATGCGTACGGACTCGTTTAACGTTTCCAAACTTTTGCAGGAACAAACTAAAAAATTTATCGGTGAAAAATACGGCGCACAATTTGTGCCCGCAAAACAGCCCGTCTATAAAAGCAAAGTAATGGGCGCGCAGGAAGCCCACGAGGCTATCCACCCCACTGACGTACGCCGTACGCCGCAGAACATGAAACCGTATCTGACGGCGGACCAATACAAACTTTACGAACTTATCTGGCTGCGCTTTGTAGCCAGCCAAATGGCCGACGCGGTGTTCAATACCGTGGCGATTGACATCGCCGCCGGGGAAAAGCAGGAATGTCAGTTGCGCGCCAGCGGACGCACGGTTAAATTTCCGGGCTATTTATCCATTTATAAAGACCAGGACGAAGACGAAGACAATAAGGACGACGGCAGCGCGCTGCTGCCCGTACTGACGGAAGGCGACACGCTCACGCTCTTGGACTTGAACACCAAAGCGCACAAAACCACGCCGCCCCCGTGCTATAACGAAGCCAGCCTGATCAAAACGCTTGAAAAACACGGCATCGGCCGCCCGTCCACGTATGCGCCCACCATTAAAACCATTCTGGACCGCAAGTACATCGCCCGCCAACCCAAAACCAGCAAACTGGTGGCGACGGACCTGGGCATTACAGTAACGGACAGCTTAAAAGATTTCTTTAAAGAAATTATGGACCTTTCCTATACCGCCGGAGTGGAAGAACAACTCGACCAAGTGGCCGAAGGCGCGCAAAAGTGGGTAGAACTGCTAAGCGGTTTCTATGGAAATTTCAAACGCGAGTTGGACGAAGCCGATAAAGGGATGCGTCGTCCCGCCGCCAAAGAAACGGACGAAAAATGCCCCGTCTGCGGCAAAATGATGCTTAAAAAAAGAAGCCGTTTTGGCGAATATCTCGTCTGCAGCGACGAAACTTGCAAAGGCAAAGTCAACTTAACCAGCTCCGGCGAAAAAGTTCAGCCCGAACAAACCGGCGAAGTCTGCGACAAATGCGGCTCTCCCATGGTGATTCGCATGGGGCGGCGCGGCAAATTTTTGGCGTGCTCGGCTTATCCCAAATGCAAAAATACGTTTTCCATCGACGCAGAAGGCAACAAAGTGGCCTCCGCCGGCCCCATCGTTACGGACCGCCTGTGCGAAAAATGCGGCAAACCCATGGTATTGCGCACGTCCAAACGCGGTGAATTTTTAGGCTGTTCCGGTTATCCCAAATGCAAAACGATTGTAACGGTTACACCGGAAGAAATCGCCAAGTTTAAAGAAGCGCACGCCGTCAAACAAGCGGCGGAAAAATAAACGCCGGAGGCGCACGCGTGAAAGAGTGGGTGGACTCGTTTTTACTGCATTTGCAAAACAAAAATTTTTCGCCCTATACCATTAAAGCGTATCGGGAGAATTTAGCCGAGTTTTTGCATTTTGCGCAAACCCGCAAACAGAACGATTTGTCTTTTTTCACGCCGGCTAACATCCGCTCGTTTTTAGCCGGAGCGCAGACGGGCAAAAACATTTCGCGCAATACGGTGCTGCGCAAAATAGCGGCGCTTCGCAGTTTTGCGGCGTATTTAATGGAACAGGGCAAGCTGGCCAGCAATCCGTTCAAATTGCTGCCCGCGCCCAAGCGGGAAAAAATTCTGCCCAAGTTTTTAACCGTTCCGGAAACGGACCGTCTGCTGGAATCGGCCGCCAACAGTAAAAATTTCGCGCCGCGCGACAAAGCACTTTTTGAACTGATGTATTCAAGCGGCCTGCGCCGAAGCGAAGTAACCGGACTGAAAATTAAAGATGTGGATTTTTTTAACGGCGTCGTTAAAGTGCTGGGTAAAGGCAATAAAGAACGACTGGTGCCGGTAACTGACGCCGCATTGGCCGCACTGAAAGATTATTTGGCTTGCCGCCCCAATCCCAACCCGCAAGATGCGCTTTTTTTAAACGCGCACGGCAAACCGCTGTCGGGTGACGGACTGGCGTATATTTTTAAAAATACGGCAATTTCCGCACATTTGGCGCGCAAAGTAACGCCTCACAGCCTGCGCCACTCGTTTGCCACGCATCTTTTAAACAACGGCTGTGATTTAAGAAGTTTACAAGAAATGCTGGGCCACCAAAGCCTGGCCGCGACGCAGGTGTATACGCATGTTTCGCTGGAAAAATTAAAAAACGTATACCGACATGCGCATCCAAAAAGCAAGGAGCAAGATTTATGATTGGCGTTGGAGTGGACATCGGAGGGACCTTTGTAAAACTGTTTGTAATGAACGAGCAAGGGGAAGTTTTCCGCAAAGACAAAATCGAAACCGATTATTCCAAAGGAGCCGCCGGATTTATTGCCCAAATCGGCGATTTTATCAACGCCGTTCAACAAGAATTCCCCGGCCAGCGCGTAGCCGTAGCCGTTGGCGCACCGGGCGATGTGGATAACCAGCGCGGCATTTTGCGCTATAACCCCAATTTAAAATTTACCGACGTGACCGATTGGCCCCTGGCCGACATGCTGCAAAAATATACGGGCATCCGGCCCTGCGTCGCCAACGACGCCACCCTCGCCGCCTGGGGCGTATACGAAGCCGATTTAAAACGCCAAGGCACCAACGTGCTGGTAGTTACTTTGGGCACGGGTGTAGGCGGCGGCATGATTATTAATAAAGAGCTTTACCAGGGTTCCAACGGCACGGCGGGAGAAATTGGACATACCAAAATCGCCGATTTAGCCACCGGCCCTTTGTGCGGATGCGGCGCGCACGGCTGTTTGGAAGCGTTCGTAGGCACGATTGGCATTAAACGCCGCGCGCTGGAAGCCGCTGCGGCGGATCCGTCCAGCGAACTGGCAAAAATCATTCACGCGGAAAAAGACTTTAAAATTGAAGCCATTTCCCGCGCTGCCGAAAAAGGCTGTAAGTCGGCCTTAAAAATATGGGAAGACACAGGCTACTACCTGGGAGTCGGAATCGCCAACTTCACGCTGGTGTTGGATGTAGATACCGTCGTCTTGACGGGCGGCGTATCAGGCGCGGCCAAATTTTTTATGCCCGCGTTAAAACACGTACTGGAAAACCAACAAATCAAAACGCCGTTTGCGCGGCTTAAAATTTTAATTTCGCAAAACCCTAATATCGGAGGAGTGGGCGCGGCTATGTATGCCATTTACCGCGCGCAGCAAGCACACGTATTATGCAAGTAACCCATCCGTTTAAGCTTCTTTGCGCCTCCCTGCTTGTTTGTACCTCCGCTTTTGCGGCGGATAACACGCTCCCCCCGCCCAATGGGGACGGATTCGTTTACTTTACGGCGGATCAGGCCAGCCTGGAACCCAATTCCAAAAAAATTAATTTAACGGGAAACGTCACCCTCATTCAAAAAACGCCCGACGGCAAAAAGCGCACCGTTACCGGCGAAAACATCACGTTCGATGAACCCAATACCACCCTCACCTCTGTAGGCCCCATTACAGTGGAGGACGGCCAGGGCAGCGTCCTGCGCGGGGAAAACGTTTCCGTCAACTACACCACGCAAGATTTTTCGGCCGACAATTTAACCACCGAATATCCACCCCTCCGCGTCATCGGCGCGCAGCAAATATCGGCTAAAGACGGCAAACAAGTTCTGCGCGGAGCCGAAGTCACCTGTTGCAATAAACTTGACCCGCATTACACCGTTTCAGTCGGCAAGTTAAGCGTATCGCCACAAAAACGCGTGTTCGGCACCAACGCCGTTTTTAAATTAGATGGATTCCCCGTCATGTATCTGCCAGTATTTTGGCGCTCGCTTGCTTCCCAAAAACCCTGGACGACGTACGTAGACTTCACCCAAAGCAATAAAGTGGGCTTTGGCGTTTTAACTTCCACCGTATTTAACCCCGTCTTAAATCTGCGCCCCACGTTGATGCTGGATTATTACACTAAATCCGGTTTGGGAATTGGCGCCGGTTTAACGGCCGTGGAATCACCCACGTTGCGCGGCGCGGGTGAATTTCTGTACATTCACGACCAAAACCCCAAAACGACAGATAAGTTAAACAGCCCTAACCGTTGGGACTTTCAGGGCGGCTACTGGTGGGAAATGTACGATTCGTCGGACCACTTTAATAATCCCACCGGCGCACTCTACCAATTTCAAACGCAATTCCGCAAAGTGTCGGACCCGTATTTTAATGACACCTTCTTTCGCAGCAACCCGTATATTTTCATGCCGGACCAGGATACTAACTTTGCATTTTCCCGCCAAACGCGCCGCACTACCTTGCGCGTAAGCTACCAGGAGAAAGACGTCTTCGACTGGCGGGAAAAAACATTCATGGCCCAAAAACGCACGTTGCCGGAAATTAAATTTTCGCTCCTGCCGTTTAACGACCCGCTGTTTAAAACAGCCAACCGCCTGGAAGTGGATTTTAACAACACCTCCACCCTGCAATATAGCAGAAACGGCAACCGCGAAGGCCCCTACCAACGCCAGGCCCACGCGCGGTGGACGGTGGAAAAATCGTTCCGTTTAAACCGCAACCTGACGTTCGCCCCCAGCGCGTATTACGACCAAAACATCACCTTCGCCGATAAAAATTACGATAATAAAGATGCGTGGGTTTCCCGCGTGGGCACGGATTTAAACCTGCAGACCCGCACCTTTTTGGGCACCACCAACATGGGCTACCAGTTTACAAAACGCCTTTCCACGGGCACGCTGTCTTCGGACAACATATCCCCCGACAAAGGCATCGAAAACAACCGCCTCTATATTAACAATTACTACCGGCCCTCGTTTAATACGTACGTCCGCTTCGCCTCCGGCTTTAATCTGGCGGACTATACCTACGATTTGTCCGACGGCTTCGGCCGCGAACTGGGCTGGGAACATTTAAAATCCCGCGTTGAACCGCTGCTTTTGGAATGGGGATACAACTCCCCGGACGGCAAAGCGCGCTTCTTTATCCAGGACCAGTATGACCTGGAAAAGAAAAACATTAACTTTATCGCCCAATCCAACTTCGTCATTAAAAAACAGCATATCGGGCTGGGTCTTAACAATTTTGCGGACTACACCGCCCCCAGCTCCCGCTACACCACCAATGCGGACCGCTACACCGTCACCACTACATGGGGCCTGCGCCCCAACAGCGGTAAATGGCTGGCCGACTTGGGAATAGACGCGGCGTTCTTCCGCGGCAGCGTCATTGGATTTAACAAACTGCTGCGCGTAGGATACACGTTCCACGACGCCAACATTGATTTAACCGTGCGGGACCGCAATCACAACCTGTCTTTTGCGTTTCGTTTCAACATTATTTGCGGCAAAGATCCCCACAAACAAGCTAAAATAGCGGAAGACGCTTATTGGTATCCCTGGCGCGGCCCGGGCGATTTGAGAGATTAAAAAAAGGAAAACTTTATGGCAAATCCGTTGATGTACCACAAACAAGGTTGGATAGAAGTAATCTGCGGGTGCATGTTCTCGGGCAAGACCGAGGAACTCATCCGCCGCGTGCGCACCGCGCTGATCGCCAAACAAAAAGTGCAGTTGTTTAATTCCAAAATCGATACGCGTTACGGAATCGACAGCATCACCAGCCACAACCAAAATAAAGTAGCGGCCACGTGCGTAAAAAACTCGTCCGAAATTTTACCGCTGATTGAAAAAGACACGCAGGTAATCGCCATTGACGAAATAAACTTCTTCGACAAAGGCATCGTGGACGTGTGCGACAAACTGGCCAAAATGGGCAAACGCGTTATCGCCGCCGGACTGGATACCGATTACCGCGCCGAACCCTTCGAAGTAACAGCCGCGCTGCTGTCCAAAGCGGAATACGTTACCAAAAACCTGGCCGTTTGCACCAAATGCGGAAACCCGGCCAGCTTTACCCAACGCATAAGCAAAGACAAAAAACGCATCGTAGTAGGCACTACGGACGCTTACCAGGCCCGTTGCCGCCGCTGTTACAAAAAACCGCGCAAATAACCGTTTTTGCAAATTACCGCGCAGCCGTACGCGCGGCAAACCATACAACAAGGAGCTATTATGAACAACACCCCGTATATCGGCTTTTTCAAACGCGCCGTCGCGTTTATTATCGACAGCATTGTCGCCGCCATTCCGCCTGCCCTGCTTTGCGGACCGATGCTGTTTTGGTTGGGCAACACCGCGGAACCGGAACCCGGCTCCGAAGCCGCCATGGTTACCATGGCCACCATTATGGCCGTATATTTCCTGTGGCAAATTTTAGGGCTCGTTTCCTACTGGCTCTACTTCGCCTGCTGTGAAAGCGGCACGCACCAGGCCACCTGGGGCAAACGCCTTTTGGGCATGAAAGTGGTGGGCATCAACGGTGAACGCATCGGTTTCGGCCGCGCCACGGGCAGGCTTTTTGCCAAATTTTTATCTTACGCTACGCTCTATATCGGGTTTCTTATGGCCGGCAACACCAGCCGCAAACGCGCCCTGCACGACTATATCGCGCAAACATACGTGGTCAGTAAAGACTTCCAGCCCGGTGACGAACTGCCCGAAACCAAATCCCACATGGTGCGTCTGGGCGTAATTATCGCCGTTATGCTGATGATTGGCGGGCTTGGTTTGTTGTCTTTAATCGGCAGCTCCACCCCGGTGCGCGCCAAAGCGGCCGCACAACGCCTGCAACAGCTGGCCCTGGAAAAAAATCCGCTGCACGACGCGTTACAGGAAAACGGCGTAACCTATTCCCGCAACCGCGACGGTTACCGCGCCCAGTTTGAAGACATGGAGGCGGAAACCTATACATTGTTGTTTCAGCCCCAAACCGGCAATCTGTGCTGCGAGGAATTCCCCGGAGAATCCTGCCGTGAAACCCGTATTCCACAATGCAATTAAACTCCACACTTTTTTACACGCCGCGCCCTAACAGGCGCGGTTTTTTTATGTTTCTTGCCAGTAAAGCGGCAAAAAAGTATACTAAAATAAATTATTTTACAGGAGGAGCCAATGTCTCGCATTTATCCTTACGCCGGCTTCTGGCGGCGCGCCGTCGCTTTGCTGATTGATTCTATTATCATTAGTATTCCGGCTGTTATCATCTACGCCCTTATCATGTTATCCGTATCTCTGCGTCTGGCCACACACCAAGAGTTGCTGCGCCAGTCCAGCGAAGCGGGAGCCGCAGGCATATTGACGGTCATGGGTGGGATGTTGTTGTTTCAGATTGCCTTTTTAGTCTTTTTTTGGCTTTATTTCGCCCTGCTTGAAAGCGGCAAAAAACAAGCCACGTTCGGCAAACGCGCCATGGGCATTAAAGTGGTGGGAGCCGACGGCGGACGCATCAGTTTTTTACGCGCAACGGGCCGTTTGTTCGGCAAATACGTGTCCGGTCTAATTCTCAATTTTGGCTACTGCATGGCCGGTTTTACCAAAAAACGCCAGGCGCTGCACGACTTAATGGCTGACACGTATGTGGTGCAAGATGAATTTCAACCGGGGCAGGAAAAACCCGTCCTCACATTTAGCGTTGGGGGATTGATTGCTTCTATTATTGTAAGCTTAACACCGGTAATTTTCTTTTTCGCGGCGATGCTGATTGGACTTATCTTTATAGCAAGCGCGGAGAACGAACCGAACAATCCGCCGTCCTTAGACAGTATTGAACGCCAACTGCACGTTACGCACGCCAAAGCCAAAATGCTTTCGCTTGCTTTGGAACCAGAAAAAAATAAAACAAAACTGCCTCTGACGGAAAATGATACTTTGTTTTCCAAAACGGCCCAAGGTTATCGCGCAGAATTTACGGACAAAGAAGGAAACCGCTTTGTACTGCTCAACCAAAACGGCGGCTACGACGTTTGCTGCGAGGAAGGACGGTGCGAATTAATCGACGAAGAAAAATGTAACTAACCCTTCTAAAAAATACTCCCGGCGTTGCCGGGAATTTACTATCTAAACAAAAAACCCCCGGCTAATAAACCGGGGGGTTTTCTGTTTAGCTTATTAAAAACTCCAGTGAGGGGTAAATGAATCCCCTTTCAAATCCGCAAGCAGGTGCGGCGCACTGCCGTCTACGTCCATCAAATACAGCTGACGTTTGCCGTTGCGCGTAGAGGTAAAGGCGATAAAGCGGCCGTCGGGGGACCAGGTCGGATCCTCGTTGGAGCCGGCATCCGTCGTCAAACGGCGGATCTGCGTGCCCGTCAAGTCCACCAAAAAGATGTCCATTGGGTGATACGGAGATTCACGGCCCGAAAACACAATCCATTCCCCTGTGGGAGACCATTGAGGACTGTCGGACCAGTTAAACGTTTTGGTCAGCGGGCGCGTTTCTCCGGTAGACAGCTCCATCACATAAATTTGCGGGTTGCCCGCGCGGTTGGAAACAAACGTGATGTATTTCCCATCCGGCGAATACGAAGGCGAACCGTCTACAGACGCTTTATTGGTAATACGCGTTTTAGCGTGGGTTTCCAAGTTATAAATATAAATGCTGGGGTTGGATCCGCCCGAACTGGTAAACGCAAGGGCCTTACCATCCGGCGACACGCCACCGATGAGCGAAAGACCGCCACGGATGATAATCGGCGCGATTTTGCCCGCACGCAAATCAATGGCAAAAATATCCGGGTTTCTGTACTTATACGTGGTATAGAAAATCCGCCCGTCTTTAGACCAGCGGGGCAAAATGGCGATGCTCTTGTCGTTGGTTAATTTTTGCAGGTTGGCACCGTCATAATCCACCACGTAAATTTCTTTATGGCGGGTAGAATTGTTGGAAAAAGCAATTTTCGTGTCGGCGATACCGCGCTTGCCCGTTAGAGCGGCCACAATCTGGTCGGAGGCGATATGCGACAAACGCCGCAAACTGCTGGCCGTACCTTTAAAGGCTTTGGCGAATACGGGTTGGCGGGTGGAAATATCGTATACGTAAATTTTAATGGTGTAATACGGGTCA
This sequence comes from uncultured Elusimicrobium sp., assembly GCA_964442585.1. Lineage (GTDB taxonomy): Bacteria > Elusimicrobiota > Elusimicrobia > Elusimicrobiales > Elusimicrobiaceae > Avelusimicrobium. The sequence continues at coordinate 20,304 of CAYUAA010000006.1, forward strand.
GCGTAACTGATGTCGCCCGCCAACAAATAACTGGCGCGGGCACGGGCCCAGCCGGTTAAAGATTCACTTAACTTGCGGGCGTTAAAAGCGGGGCCGTCTTCCGACACGTCAAAATAACGCGCAAAAAGTAAATCGGAACGCATCACGTCATGCACTTCCACGGCGGCGGATTGGGCCTTTTCGTCAGAAAAGTTAAAAGGCGGCATGCCGATGGCCGGAAGGCGTTTGTCACCCGTCGAAGTAATACCGATGTAAACGTCCGTCTGCGGCGCGCAAAACGCCGGGATAACCGTCATAAACAACGCGGCGAATACGCCGACAGAAAAAAGAAGTTTTCTCATAAAATAAAACCGCGGCCAACGCCGCGGCAAAAAGTTACTTTAATTTGGCCAGTTCAGCCTTGGCCTGTTTGGCCTCGGGAGACGAGGCGAAATCCTGTACTACGGAAGCGAAATAGCGTTTAGCTTCGTCCGTTTTGCCCAACGGTACAATGCTGCGGGCATATTTTAAGCGGGCAGCGGCGGTTTGTTTGCTTTGAGGGAATTTTTGCAGCACCGTTGCATAAGCAATGGCAGCCTGCTTGCTCTGCCCGGCGCCGGCGTACGCGTCGCCCATATACATATAGGCGGTTTCGGCGTTTTCACTGTCCGGATATTTGGAAATATAAAGTTTAAAGCCCGTAGCGGCCGAATCGTAAGCGCCTTTGTCTAAATGGGTTTTGGCTTCGGAGAACAAGTCCGAAGGAAGCACCGCCGCGGCTTTCGAAACGGCGGAAGATTTGCCCGCCTGCATGGAAGCGGTTAAATCATCCAGCTTGGTGGAAAGTTTTACAATTTGAGCGTCCACCTGGGCTAAATTTTCCCCGGAAATGGACAAATTACGGTTTAGTTCGTCCATTGTGCCGGCCAGTTCAGCCTGGTTGGCCTGCATTTGGGCGATGGTGGTGTTGAGTTCTTTGAGCTGCAATTTCAGCGTGCTCATATCGCGCTCACTGGCGATGCAGCCGGACAGCAAAAAGCCCGAAC
>CAYUAA010000007.1:0-20908 GCA_964442585.1 uncultured Elusimicrobium sp.
AAAATTACGGACAAAAAGGGCGGAAAGTCAAAATTTTTATCCGATTTTTTACTTTCCGAATTGGCAGAAAATTTACGCAAAAAACAAACGTCCTTGTTGATTTTAAACCGCCGGGGCTATGCTAATGCTTATTATTGTTTAAACTGCGGAGCCTACGCCCAATGTAAAAAATGCGGAGCCATTCTGGCGCGAGAAAACACGCCGGAAACGGGAGATGTTTTAGTCTGTAAAAAATGCGGACACAAAGAAACGCTGGAACAAAAATGCCCCAAGTGCCAAAACTTAATTTTTAAATCTCGCGGCGGAGGCACGCAAAAAGTAGTTGCCGAACTGAGCAAACTGTTTCCGCACGCCAAATTACTGCGATTGGAATCCGATACGTTAAAAACTAAATCCGGCCAAGGATTCGAAGCGTTGGACGCGTTAAAATCCGGCTCGGCCGACATTATTGTAGGCACACGTATGGCTTCCGGCGCGCTGCGCGGGGCCAAAGTCACTCTGGCCGCCGTGCTGGATGCGGACCTGGAGCTCAACAGCCCGGATTTCCGCGCGTCCGAAAAATTCGGCCAAACGCTTTTTGCCCTGCGCGGTCATTTAAGCGGCGTTAAAGACGGACGCTTGATTATCCAAGCCGCCGATAAAGAAGGTTACGACTATACCCCCCTTCTGTCCGGCTCTTACACCGCCGCCGCCGAAACGGAAACCTTGTTGCGCGAAAGTTTTTCATATCCGCCGTTTGTCCACTTGTTTAAAGTGGTCATCAAGGCCAAAGAAACCGCCTTGCTCAATGCTGAAACAGTCCGTTTAAAACATGTAGGCGCCCCGCTAGCCATAGAAGTGCTCGGCCCCGTTTGGTGTGCAAAAAAGACTGATACTCTCAAAAAACAATATCTGTTATTTAAGACTGACGAAGACCGCCGCGCCGCCCTGCTGGCGGAGCTGGACAGTTTTGTTCCGTCTAAAAAAGTGACCATAAAATTGGCGGCTGACCCGTACGATTTTTATTAGGAGAATAAAATGAACTGGAAAAATCTCTTCCGTTTTACCCCCCGCGCTGGACGGGAAGAATTCGCCGCCGTAGGCCTTGTATGCAATTTGCTGACGTTTGGCAATTTGGCCCTTTCTTTTTGGCTGACAACGTCCAACGCGCCGATTGCGCAAAGAACCGTCTTACAACTTTGTATGCTGCCCGTATCGCTGCTGGCGTTTTGGGTGGGCCTTGCGCTTTACTCCCGCCGCCTGCACGATTTCGGCTTGTCTTTATGGTGGTATATCTTATACGTGGTGATTACCAGCGCGTTTGCGTTTACGTCGCGCCCGGGCGCGACGCTCGTCAGCCTGCTGGGGATAGCGGTATGGACGTTTTTTGCGCTTAAAAAAAGCCCCGCGCGGGAAAACCGCTTCGGTGAAAGGACGGAGCCGTTCTTCCCCCGGCAATTCCTCCGCCCGGCTTTTTATTTAACGGCCGCATTAGGAATTTTCACGGCGGCTTCCATGGCCGCATTTTCCAATTACTCCGCCCGTAAAATGGAAAACGTCTATCGACGACATATCACCCAAACGCAGCGTTTCTAACCCTTTTTTACCACTTTTGAAGCGCTTTTTTATCCGCTACCCTCTTAATAAGACATTGTATTAAGGGGGTAGTATATGTTTAGAATGTATGGACGTTTGGGCCGCTTGGCTTACTTTTTTACCACGCTTGCCTGTTGGCTGCTGCTGGCTTTGCCGGGATATTATTTCCTGCAAGCCGAAAGTCTGCCCGGCATGATGGTGCCTTCCATCCTGTTTTGGATGTTGGGTTGGGTCGTAATGCTGTGGGGCTTTCTATGGCTTTGGAGCGCCACCGTACGCCGGCTGCACGATATGGACCGCTCGGGTTTTTGGTGCATTTTGGTGTATCTGTTCCCGGTGCTGATGATTGTGCTGTGGGTGTGGCCCGGCACGTTTGGGGTCAACCGCTACGGCGTTAGGATATAGCCGTTTTTTACCAAAAAACCGCCCGGCAAAAAACCGGGCGGTTTTTATTGCCTCCGTATATGGTAAAATATAAAAAAGTACCCGTTTTATTATGGAGATTATACAATGACCGTTGAAGAACAAATTAATTTTTTAACGCGCGGCTGCGTGGACGTAGTGTCTAAGGCCGACCTTGCCAAAAAGTTGGAGAGCGGCAAGACGCTTAAAGTAAAACTCGGATGCGACCCGACCAGCGCGGACCTTCACCTGGGCCACAGCGTGGCGCTTTCGCTCTTGCGCCGCTTCCAGGATTTAGGGCACACCGCCGTGCTCGTCATCGGCGATTTTACCGCCGCTGTGGGCGATCCTTCCGGTCGTGATTCCACCCGCCCCGTTCTTCCGCGCGAAAAAATTTTGGAAAACGCCAAAACCTATACCGACCAGGCTTTTAAAGTGTTAGATCCCCAAAAAACCGAAATTCGCTTCAACGGCGAATGGCTGGATCCGTTCGTCACCGGTAAAGAACTTTTGCAAACCCTGCAAAAAGTAACCGTAGCCCAAGTGCTGGAACGCGACGACTTTAAAAAACGCATGGCTTCCGGCAACCCTATCAGCCTGTTAGAGGTACTTTACAGTTTGTTCCAGGGGCAGGATTCCGTCGCCTTGCAGGCCGACGTGGAACTGGGCGGGACTGACCAAATTTTCAACCTGCTTGTGGGCAGACAGTTGCAAAAAAACCACGGACAGGAACCGCAGGTGGCCATTACGGTACCGCTGTTAGTCGGCTTGGACGGCGTAAAGAAAATGTCCAAATCCTATGGCAACTATGTGGGGCTTAACGACGAACCGAACGACATGTTCGGCAAGTTGATGTCCATCCCCGACGAACTGATGCCCATGTACTACGAATTGTTAACCAGCGAAAATATGGACGAAATCAAAGCCATGCATCCCATGGCCGCCAAAAAGAAACTGGCGGGCCTGTTGGTAACGCGCTTCCACGGGGAAGACGCCGCCAAAGCCGCACTCGAAAATTTCGAAAAAGTATTTTCCAAAAAAGAACTCCCCACCGATATGCCCGAGTTTAAGCCCGAACCCGGGGCCACGCTTTCGGCCGTCTTGTTTGCCGCGGGGGCCGCACAAAGCAAAAACAAAGCCCGCGGGCTGATTGAACAAGGCGCGGTGCGCTTAAAAGGCGAAAAAGTGACGCAGGATGGCCCGCTGTCTTTTGAATCCGGCGACGTTCTGCAAGCCGGCAAACGCCATTTCTTTAAACTGGTAAAATAACCGATGAAACGCTTCCTTCTTTTCTGCGGGATTTTTGTTTTTGCGCTTCTGATACTTATTTGGGGCGCAAAAACGGTTTTTTGCAGTAAAGGAGATCTTACCACTGTTACCATTAAGCCCGGGCAAAGCGGCGCGGCCGTAGCGCGCATGCTGAAACAAAAGGGCGTTATCCAAAGCGAAACCGCCTTCAAAATACTGTTAAAACTTACTTCTTCCGCCAAAGATTTAAAGGCGGGCCGTTTTGATTTGCGTAAAAATACGTCGTCTTTTGAAGTCATCAACTGCATTAAAAGCGGCAAATGCACTCATTACGAAAAAGTAACCTTTTTGGAAGGCTGGAGAAGCGAAGAAATCGCCGAAATGCTGGGTGAAAAAGGCGTAACGGATCCGCGCGCGTTTTTAGAAATCGTGCGCCAAGAAAACCTGGAAGGCAAACTCTTCCCCTCCACCTATCTGTTTGCCGAAAATACGCCCGCACGCAAAGTGATAAACGAAATGGTAGACCAATACAAGAAAAAAATCGGCCCGCTTCTTAAAAAATACAAAACCGATTTAACCGAACAGCAAGTACTGACCGTGGCCTCGATTGTGGAGCGCGAAGCCGTCGTGCATGATGAACGCCCCAAAATTGCGGCCGTCTATTTAAACCGTTTCCGCATCGGCAAGCGTCTGGAGGCGGATCCTACCGTCCAGTACGCCCTGGGTTTTAACTTAAAAGAAAACCGCTACTGGAAAAAGGGTCTTACCTATAAAGATTTAAAAATCAAATCACCTTATAACACCTACCGCAACGCCGGGCTGCCCCCGGGACCAATTTGCAACCCCAGTTATGAATCGGTGCTGGGCGTACTCAAGCCGCAGCCGGATTTTGACGCACTGTATTTTGTGGCCGAATCGGGCGGGCGGCACGTATTCAGCAAAACTTTTGATGAGCATCGCCGTAATATAAAACGTATCCGAGGCAGATAATTTATCAGCCTTTTGAATTTTTTTAATTAAGGAGAACGTATGCAAAAAGTAAATCTGTTTGCTGTAGCACTTGCCATATTACTCTCGCAGACGGGATGCATCGGCCCGAAGGAGGAAGGAAATAAAGACTTTGCCCCCTACACCACCGCCGAAATACAAGAAAAACTGGCTAAAAGCTTAAACCCCGAAATCCAACAAGTTCCCGCCAACTTTTTTGAAACGTTCGATTATACAAATTCCGACGAGCAGTTAAATGACAGCCTTTCGGCATTAAATACCAAAGAAGAAAAACAATTTTGGAAAACTCTTTTCAACCTGCGCCGACAAATGCTGCTTTCCGTCATGATGTTGGCCGAAGACATGGATTTGCTGGACGAACAACTGCAAAACCCCGACATCAAGCCCGAAGTACTTGCCGCCGCCGCTTCTTACGAATCCTCCCACCCATTTACGCCGGACTTGGCAGAAATCACACAAATCAGAAAGAATATCATAGGCATGGCGCTGGCCAGCTTTCCGATTCCGCCTTCAGAAGAAGAAGTCCAAAAATATATAGAACAATGGGGCGGGCTTGACGCGGGCAAAGCCATCCCGAAAGTACGCGAAGAAATTCTGCGTTATTACAATTCCGCCGTCACACTCCGCCAACAGAGCCAAATCCCTAAAAATTTTGAACAAACCCAAAAAGAAAAACTGGGTACGGCCGAATACGCCGTCCATATGTTTGGGCCGGAGTTGTTTCCGGTGGAACTATTAGGGGCCTACTTTATGTTAAGCTCCGATGATGAGAGTATGCAATACACATTCCCCGTCATGTATTTTGTAAACGGCGAGTCTACTAATTCTATTCGCATAGAAAACGAAAAACCGCTTCCGTATAAAATGTATTTAATGTGGTACTCTATAACGGAAAATAAAGTCTATATGCTGGAAACGCAACTGCCGCGGGAAACATTAAAAGAAAAAATGCTCGGCGACGCCCCCGCCTGGGATGCCCTGTTGGTGACTATAGAACCCTACGGAAAAGCCACTCTTTATGTCTACAGTCAAGGCCGCGAAACAAAGGAAAAAGTTGCCGCTTATCAAGCCAACGCCCAAGAAATTCCTTTTGATAGTTTTCAGAAGGATTTTGCCCAGTACGGCGATCCGTCCCATCCGGCCGCCGACTGGAAAGAATACCAACAACAAGCTTTTACCCATTTTCCCCAGGCGGCAGAAATTTTCAAAACCAAAGGGCGCCCTCTGTCCGACACCAACTTTTGGGAAAAAAATCCAGACAACATTCACGAGTGGCTCCCGCTGGCTGAAGAAATAAACACACCGGATTCAGAAGGCTTTACACCGCTGATAAACGCCATACGCCACAATAAAAGCTCAACCGTTGCGGCCCTAATTAAAGAAGGCGCGGATGTAAACTTCCAAACACCCCGCGGAGAAACTGCGTTAAACGTGGCCGTTGATATGAACCAAGCCCCATTCGTACGGGAGTTAATAGCCGCAGGCGCAGATGTAAACAAACGCAATACGCTCTCCGGGCAAACACCATTGATTGCGGCCGCCATGGGCGGGAATAACGAGACGGTGCAACTGCTTTTAGATGCAGGTGCGGACGTTAACACACGCGTACAGCAACTGCAGGAAAACGCTCTATCAGCCGCGCTAAACAATAATCATTTGCAAACGGCCGAACTGTTACGCCAAGCAGGCGCGGAGGAGCTTTCAACCGAACCCGTTTCGGCCGAAGCGCAGCAGGCGGCAGCTAATGCCTACGCCGCGATGGGATATTCCCCCCTGCACCAAGCAATCATTATGGCGGACGAAACTAAATTAAAAGAAGCAATCTCCGTCGGGGCAGACCTAAACGCGCGTGACAATACGGGTCTCACACCCCTCATGTTTGCCGTCCAGTTAGGAAACGAAACCCTGACAGCGCTGCTTGTTAATGCTGGGGCAGATGTAAATGCCACACTTTTTGCTAACGGGCAAGATACGGGCGTAACCGCCCTACAACTGGCCCAAAATGCAGAGCTTACAAAAATAGCTGAAATACTGACAAACGCCGGTGCAAAGTAAAGGTTTCTATATCAAAACCCGCCCCGATAAATATTTGGGGCGGGTTTTTTATGCTTTTATTTCAGCTAAAAACTAGCTAACTTTTTCTTTAAAATACAGCGTACGCAAAGCATTTAATACGGCTAGCAGCGATACGCCTACATCGGCAAATACGGCTTCCCACAACGTAGCGTACCCCAGCGCACCCGCCGCCAGAACAACGGCTTTTACCGCCAGCGCAAACACGATATTCTGCTTGATAATGCTAAGTGTATAGCGCGCTTGGCCAATGGCGGTGACTAATTTGTGCGGTTCATCGGTCATCAGCACCACGTCGGCGGCTTCAATGGCGGAGTCCGAACCGAGGCCGCCCATGGCGATAGATAAATCCGCCCGCGCCAAAACGGGCGCGTCATTCACGCCGTCGCCCACAAACGCAGTGGCATATCCCGCTGGTGTGTGGGCCATAAACGCTTCCAGGCGGGCTACTTTATCAGCGGGGAGAAGACCGCCGTAGGCTTCTTTTATCCCCAGTTCTTGGGCCGTTTTTTGTACGGCTGCGGGTGAATCTCCGCTCAACATAACCACGCGGTGCACCAATCCGTTTTGCAGGGCTCTTAAAGCCGCCGGCGTCCCCGCCTTGGGTTTATCCCCCAATTCGATTATCCCTTTAAAAACACCGTTCTCGGCCACATACACGCATGTGCCCGCCGTTTGCGGCACGGTAATATGGTAACGCGCCATTAAACGCGCGTTTCCAGCTAATACTTGGCGGTTTTCACCGGTCGCCTCCACTCCTTCGCCTGCAATTTCTCTTACGTGCAGAGCGGTTTTTTCGGCGCAATTTTCCTTCCACGCCGCACGCATAACGGCTTTCGCCGCCGGGTGCGTGGAATGTGCTTCCGCCACAGAGGCCGTTTTTAACACTTCCCCGCGCGTCACACCCGGCGCGGGAGAAACGGACAGCACTTCAAACACCCCTTGCGTAAGTGTGCCGGTTTTGTCAAAAGCCAGCGTCCAAATACGGGCCAGGCGTTCCAAGTACACGCTGCCTTTAATCAGCACCCCGTGCCTGGCCGCGCCGCCAATTCCGCCAAAAAACCCCAGCGGTACCGATAGTACAAGCGCGCACGGACACGACGCGACTAAAAATACCAACGCGCGGTACAGCCACGTTTTAAACGAAGCGTCCGTACATATAAGCGGAGGAAGCACCGCCAATACAACCGCGCATCCCACCACCACCGGCGTATACAATCGCGCAAAACGCGTGATAAATTTTTCGGCGGCCGATTTTTTCTGTGCCGCGTGTTCGGTTAATTCTAAAATTTTGGCGATGGCAGAATCTTGGTATATTTTTTCCACGCGCACCGTCAGCGTACCGTCTACGCATACGCTTCCGGCCCATACGTTTGAACCGATTCGCGCACTAACCGGGCGGGATTCCCCCGTCAGGGCGGAAGCGTCCACGCCGCTTTCCCCCTTTACCACCACGCCGTCCAGGGCAATTTTTTCTCCCGCAAACGCCAAAATTTCCTGCCCGATTTGAACCTGCTTTGGCTCCTTTTTCACTTCGGTTCCGTTTTCCAATACACGGGCGAAAGGCGGGCGCAGGTTGATCAGTTTGGTAATGCTGCGGCGCGAGTTTCCGGCCGCACGTTCCTGCAAGTTTTCCCCGCATTGATAGAACAGCATAACAGCCGCCCCTTCCGGATATTCGCCAATGGTAAACGCGCCCAAACTGGCAACAGCCATTAAAAAATTTTCATCAAACGCACGGCCTTTTAAAATATTGCGTCCCGCGCGCAAAAGAACATCGTAACCGCTTAATAAATAAGCAGCCGTCAACAACACTATTTTAAGAAATGCTCCCCCTACAAACAATCCGGCTGCGAACAATACGCCCGCCGCACCAAAACGCAGCCAAACATGTTTTGAGGCATGGCCGTGGTCGTGCCCGCATCCGCAGGCGTGTTCCCTATGATGGTGAGATTCGCTCATAAGTCCTCCAACACGTGTTTTAAACCTTGGTTGAAAATAGTCTTTACGTGTTCGTCCGCCAACGCATAAAAAACGGTTTTCCCCTCTTTACGGTTTTTAACCAATTTGTTCTGCTTTAAAAAACGCAGTTGGTGGGAAATGGCGGAATGCGTCATCCCCAACTCCTCGGCGATATGCTGGACGCAGCGTTCACTGCCAAAAAGCGCGCATAAAATGCGCAGGCGGGTGCTGTCGCCAAACACTTTAAACAGATCCGCCAAATCGTACAGCGTTTCCGGCGCGATATTCAGCGCGGCTTTGCAAACGTGTACGCCAGCAACATCCTTTTTTTTCATACATCCCCCGAACTAAAATATAAATATATGAACATATGTTCATGTATTAGTATAACAAGATTTGACAAAAACGTCAACCCGTTTTAATTTTCCCTTTAGAAAACGGTAAAAAATTGTATACTGTTGTTATACATTTTTAATCTAGGAGATACGGTATGAACAAAGGTTTCACCCTTATTGAGTTACTGGTAGTGGTGCTTATTATCGGTATTTTATCGGCCATTGCCTTGCCGCAGTATGAAGAAGCTGTAGAAAAAGCCCGCGCTTCGGAAGCGATGGTAACGGGAAAAGCAATCGTCAGCGCTATTGAACGCTATAAACAGGCAAACCCTGACTCTTGCGTCGGTTCTCGCCAAGAAATTGCCGATGTTGACTTAAAAAATGACGGCGTATCGGGAAAATGGATTGCTAATGACACTTACGTTACAAAAAACTTCGTCTATTCCTTAGAAGATTGCACGTATGATTACGTGCTGACTATTACCCGTGCAGACTCGTCAAACGTAACCACCAGACCTTCGGCCGCGGCAAGATTATATTCCGTTGACTGGTACGAAAACGGAACTCGCACCTGCGGCGGTGCCGGTTACGAAAACTTATGTCGGTTTATTGAAGGACTTTAACCCAACGTTTCATACCAAGACACCCCGGCCGATCGGTCGGGGTGTTTCTTTTAATGGATAGAAATAATGGATAAAAAAATCCCCGGTTCAGCCGGGGATTTTTTATTTAATCAGACGCTATAAATTGCGCAACAGTTTAACAATTTCTTTCGAAGCCGTCATCGGATTAGGAATTTTAAGTCCGTTATACGCCCGACGCATGGCCGCCAGCTTGCGCGCACCGCCGCGCTGCGTTAAATCAGCCAGCGCAAGTTGCAGGTTGGCGGTGAGATTTTTATCTTCCCGCACCACGATGGCGCAGCCCGCGTCCTGCAAAATTTTGGCGTTATGGTATTGATGGTCCGCCGCCGCATGCGGGAACGGCACAAGCACTGCCGGAACGCGGCAATAAATAAGCTCCGCCAGCGTGCTGGCCCCGCTGCGGCACAGGGCCAAGTCGGCCGTTTTCATAATGGCGTAAATTTCGTGCGAATACGGCAGCACGGCCACATTGGTCATGCCCGCGTATTCTTCCTTCATCAGTCCAAACCACCGCTCTCCCGTAATATGCACAAACTGCCAACCGTTTGTACTTTTGATTGTTTTGGCAACGGCTTCGTTTAACCCTTTGGCGCCTTGGCTTCCCCCCACGATAAGTGCGGTCTTTTTGTCGGCGGACAACCCTAACCCTTCCAGCAAGGCGGCGCGGTCCACCGCGTCGGCAAATTCGCGCCGGATAGGCGTACTGGTAAGAACGGATTTTTTAATTTTTTTGTCTACCGGCAGTCCCAGCATAAACAAATCGGCGAATTTTCCGCAGATTTTGTTGGCCAGCCCCAAGCGCGCATTGGAATCATGCACCGCCGTTTTAATACCCATAAAATGCGCCGTAAAAATAAGCGGGAACGAAATATATCCACCCGTGCCCACGGCCACATCGGGATGAAATTGTTTTAAAATGGCGCGCGTTTGCCACAGGGCTTTAATGAACTTTCCCCAAAATTTTAAGTGCCTAAGCGGATTAACCGAACGAGGAAGGCCCATAAAATCGATTTCTTTATAACGCAGTTTGTGCGCGTCCAAAGTTTGGGCGGCGGGATCGTTCTTACGCACGATAAACAGCACCGGAAGGCCTTGTTTACGCAATTGTTTGCCCAGTGCAAAACCGGGATAGAAATGACCTCCGGTTCCGCCGGAAGCGATAATAAAACGTCTGTTCATAGTTATTTATTCCTGTTTTTATAATTGGTAATATCCTCACGCAAGTTGTTTTGCGTGTGGTCCACCGCGGCCATGTTTAAAATAATGCCCATCATCGCCAGTGTCATAATAACGGACGAACCGCCGTACGAAAAAAACGGCAGGGCAATCCCTTTGGTGGGCAGCAGGCCAATTGCCATGGCCATATTGAAAAAAGCCTGCATACAAATGGTAATCGTCAGGCCAAAAATCACCAGACTGTGGAATGTTGTTTTCGCCACGCGCGCAAGGCTGATGCCACGGATAAGCAGCCAGCAAAAGCCCCCGATGATAAATGCGGCGCGGAAAAGGCCGAATTCTTCGCACATAATCGAAAAAATAAAGTCCGTATGCGCGGCGGGAAGATATTCCAGTTTTAACTCGCTGTTTCCTAATCCCTTTCCGAACCAGCCGCCCGAGCCCACCGCTAGGAACGACTGCACCAGCTGGTACCCCGCCCCTCCGGCCGTTTCAAACGGGTTGAGAAATGAAAAGATGCGTTCGCGGCGGTATCCCACAAAAAACAATTGGTGAATGACAAGCGGCGAAATAACAATCGCCGGTGCGGCCAAGTGCAAAAAACGCGCCCCGGCCACCAACAGCATAAACACGAACACCGCGCCCATAAGAGTGGGTGTGCCGATGTCTTTTTCCGCCAGAATAAGCCCCAGGGTAATTCCGGCTACGACAATGGGTTTAATGAGCAGTTTCCAATTTTTAGCCAATTTGCCCGAAACTTTATCCAAGTAATCGGCCGTAAAAATAACCAGCGTTACTTTGGCAATTTCGGACGGCTGCAGCTTAAAAAAACCAAAGTCGATCCAACGGTGTACGTTGGCCTGCTGGCGCGTGAATAACACGATAACCAACAGTATCCACGTATAATACATCAAATACATGGGGCGGAAAATTTTCAATTTTTGAAGTTTATCGTACGTTTGAGACAACACCAACGCAACCAACAGCCCCATTATGTCAAACACCAGCTGTCGTTTAAAAAACGCCGCCGAATCAAACGCGCTGGAAGAATACGTAAAAATCAACCCCACCAGCATAAACGCAAAGCCGATAAACGCGATGCGCTTATCCAACTTTAGCGGCCCGCTGCGGCCTTTTTTAACGCGCGCCGCGCCCAAGGAGGGTTCCCGCCGGTAAGCGGGCGCATTCTTTTTAATAAACGTGTTGCGGCGTTTGGAAGATTTATTAAATAAAGTTACCATAATTATCTAATTTTTAAAGAAGCCAGCGCAAGCAGCGTCAGCATCGCGCCCGCAATCCAAAACCGAACGATGACTTTCGGCTCCGGCACGCCCAACAATTCAAAATGGTGATGAATGGGTGCCATTTTAAACAAACGTTTGCCGCGGGTTAATTTAAAATATCCCATCTGCAGCATGACAGAAAGCGTTTCGAGTACGAAAATCCCCCCTGCGATAGGCAATAAAAGTTCCTGCTTTACGCACAAGGCAGCTACGCCAATAACACCGCCCAAAAACAGCGAGCTCGTATCGCCCATAAACACCTGGGCCGGGTAGGCGTTAAACCACAAAAAACCCAAGCACGCGCCGATCAGCGCACCCATAAACACGGTAATTTCCCCCGCGCCGGGCACGTAAATAATGCGCAGATAATCGGCAAAGTTAACGTTCCCCGCCAGATAGGCGAAAATGGCGTACGTGGCCGCGGTAAACACCATGCACCCGCTGGCCAACCCGTCCAAACCGTCGGTCAAGTTGGTGGCATTGGAAGAACCCACAATCACCAGCATGGCAAAAGCAAAATAGAAGACCGACAAATCAATAAACATTTTGCTCATATACGGAATAATCAAGGACGTGGTATACTCGGCATTGGGCGGATTAAGAGCCAAATATCCTACCACCGCAACGGCGGTAAAAAGTTGGATCGCCAATTTGATGGAAGATTTCATGCCTTCGGGATTCTTTTTTACCAGTTTGGTATAGTCATCCATCACGCCGGCCACACCCAGCGTAACCGTGGTAAAAACAAGCAGCCAAATATAATTGCTGTCCAACCGCGCCCACAACAGCACGCTGGCAATCAAACTGATAAAAATAAGGATACCGCCCATGGTAGGCGTTCCGTTTTTGGACAAGTGTGACGCCGGGCCGTATTCGCGTTCAATCTGCTGGATTTTATAGGAGCGCAGCTTGGCCACCACGCGCGGGCCGATAAGCAGCGTAAGGAAAAACGATGTAAAAATCGCCGCTCCAGTGCGAAACGTAATGTAACTGAAGATGTTTAAAAAACTAAGGTCGTCTTTAAACAGCGAGAGATAGTATAGCATGGATTAAATCTCCTTAAGTACATTTTCAAAATTCATTGAGCGGGAGGCTTTTACCAAACACGTTCCCCCGTTGGCAAGAGCGGCGGACAAATCTTTAAGCCACCCTTGCGGCGTAAGCGCATAAAAACTTTTAACGCCGGGCGCGGACTTTAACACCTCATACGCATACTGCATTTCCGGGCCAGCCAGAAAGGCGTAATCTACCCGATTGTCCTGTATATAGCGGGCCAGCAGGCGGTGATATTCTTTGGAAGACGCCCCCAGCTCTTTCATGTCTCCCAGCACCGCCACGCGCGGAGCGGCATGTGCGCGGCCTAAAATTTCCAGTGCGTTTTTCATGCTGGCGGGGTTGGCGTTATAGCAATCCAAAATAAAATGTACGCCGTTTTTTTCCAAACGTTCCAGGCGCATGGGCATGGGAGTAAACGAAAGCAATCCTCTTTTTACGTTGTCCATATACACACCCAACGCAATCGCGGCGGCGGCCGCGGCGGCGGCGTTTAGTTTATCGTGACGTTCAAACTTTACGTCCACCACATAGGCTTCGCCTTTGTAGGTGAAAGAAAAATTATCCGTTTCCAAAATCTGTAAATCCGCACCCGGAGTAAAACCGAATGAAATGCTTTTTCCTTTAAATTCCGTTTTTAAGAGCGATAGAAATTCGTCGTCGGCGTTATATACCAGCGTACCGCCGAAATTTAGGCATTTGGCGATTTCCGTCTTGGTTCGGTAGACCGTTTCCATATCGTGAAAAAACTCCAAATGGGAGGGGCCCACATTGGTGATAACGGCCGCGTCCGGCAGAGCCAAAGAAGCGATTTCTTCAATATCCCCCTCTTTGGACGCGCCCAGCTCAAACACGCCGTATTTATGCTTATCCTGAATTTCCAGCAACGAAAACGGAACGCCGAACTGATTGTTAAAATTGCCCATATTGGCGACGGTTTCTCCCGCCGTTTCACAAATGGCGCGAAGCATTTGTTTGGTAGTGCTTTTGCCATTGGAACCGGTAACAGCCGCCACTTTGAGCGTGCTGTTTACGCGGTGGTATTTGGCCAAAGCCTGCAAGGCTTTTAAAGAATCTTCCACCAGCAAAAAGGAAGCCTTGGCGTTTTGGGGCACAGTAAAGCCTTTCGCTTCCGCCACCACTACGGCCGCACCTTTTTCAAGCACGTCCGGGATAAAGAGGCGCGCGTCGTGTTTTTGGCCTTTAAGCGCAATAAACGCGTCCCCCGGCGAAACGACGCGGGAATCCGTCACGAAAGACGCCACTTTTGCGTCGGGATCCGCGGAAATAAGTTTTGCGTTCATAATTTCCGCAATTTTGTTTAGCGAAAGGTTCAGCTTCATGGTGTTACATCTCCTTAAATAAAAAATCAGTCCGGCGCGGATTTGGCGGCCGGTTACTCAAAATCCAACTGGTCCGGCTTTACGCCTTTTAACGCCAAAAGCCGTTCCATAATATCGTGGAACACGGGTGCGGCGGCAGTACTGCCGAAAGAGTATTTTTCGGGATTGTCCAAAATTACCAAAACGGTAAATTGGGGGTTAGTGGCCGGCGCAAAACCGCAAAATGAAACAACGTGGCTGCGCTTGCCGTAACCGTCTTTGCCCAGTTTTTCGGCAGTGCCCGTTTTACCGGCTACGTTATAGCCTTTAATTTGCGCGCGCTTGCCCGAACCGGCCTCCACCACGCTTTGCAACACCTTAATCATGGTTTGGGAGGTTTCCGGTTTGATTACGCGACGGATTTTAACGGGTTTGGAAAGTTTTTCCACTTTTCCGCCCGTGTATTCGATGCGGTCGATTAAATGCGGCTGCATCAGCGTGCCGCCGTTGGCGATAGCGGAATACGCGCCGATTAATTGAATGGGCGTTACGGCCACGCCGTAGCCGTAACCTTTGGTGGCGTTGTCCACCCGGGTCCACTTGTTATACGGCGGAACGGTGCCTTTGGATTCGCCGTTAAAATTTACGTCCGTTTTGGTACCAAATCCAAACGCTTTAATATAGTAAAACAGGTTTTTGGGGCCCAGTTCCAACGCAATTTTGCCCGCACCGATGTTGGAAGAAAGCTGCATAATTTCGGGGATGGACAAAAAGTCTTTTTTATGTTGGTTGTCACGCACGGTAAACCCGCGGGCCACTTCCCAGCGGCGGCCGTCCATGTCGATGCTGTCGGTCACGCTGACGGCGCCCGCGTCGATGGCGGAAGAAACGGCAATCGTTTTAAACGTGGAGCCCGGTTCGTACGTAAACTGAAACGCCAACGACTGTCCGTCTTTCACCGGGTAAGACGCCGCGGCCAAAATTTTGCCTGTGGACGGTTCCTGTACCAAGGCAATGGCGCGGTCCGGGCGGAGGCTTTCCACAGCTTTTTTAAGCGCGCTTTCCACGTAGTATTGGGCCACTTCGTCAATGGTTAAATAAATGTTGGCAACGGATAATTCCTCTTTTAGTTTTCGGTCGTAAATAATTTCGCCGCGGCGTGCGCGCTTGGCGCGTTTTTTGCTGATGTCCTGGCTCAATTCGCGGTTAAACATCTGCTCCACGCCCGAAAGCCCCAAGTTTTTGGAATTGGCAGCCCCCACAATGTCCAACGCGCTGTCCCCGTACGGGTGGATGCGTTCGTATTCCGGGGTAAGTTCTAATCCCTGCCCCAGCGGGGTGCGCATGATTTTGGCGATTTTTATATAATTGTCCGGCTTGATTTTTTTGGCGACGAAAAAGAAATTCCCCGCCCGGTTCCACTTTTCCAAAATTTTGCTTTTGGGTATATCCAGGGTTTCGGACAAGAAATTAACGGTTTGGTCTTTATCCTGCACGTAACGTTTGCTTACGCCGCAGGAATGGGTTCGCACGGATTCGGCCAGTTCGCGGCCGTTTACGTCCAGGATTTTGCCGCGCACGCGGTCTTCTGCCAGATAGTTGTAAATGGCGCGCTCGGCCTTGTTGGCAAATTCTTCATGTAAAAAAGTTTGCATATACGCCAGACGCAGCAAAATGACAAGCGGCGCCAATAAAATGACGCATCCGGCCAGGCGCATGCGGCTTTTTACGTTAAAAGCAAACGGGGAGGAAACGGGTCTGTGCAGCATAATTATTTATTTTCCAACCAAATCACTTCGTGCGGTTTTACGGGGACGAGTCCCAGGTTTTCCCGCGCCAGCCGGGATACGTTTTCCGGGCTGGAAAGGCGCAGAATTTCCAGCTTTAAATACTGGTTGCGCGCTTCTTTAATTTCCACTTCGTTCTGCGCCTGGCTGATAGCCCGGCCGGAACGGTTAATTTCAATACGCATGACCACAATGCCAAAGCTGAACAGGGCCAGCGCAAATACAATTCCAAAAATACGCATTATAAAATCCTCTCAATTACGCGCAGCTTGGCGCTGCGGGCGCGGCGGTTTTGGCGCACTTCTTCGTACGCGGGACTGAGCGCGTGCTTATTAACCAGTTTCCACGCGCCGGATTGGGCCAACTCTTTAAACCGGGTTTTTACCAGGCGATCTTCCAATGAGTGGAACGTCAGCACGGCGGCGCGTCCGCCGGGACGGATCAATTGCGCCAGCGACAAAAGGGCGTTTTCCACCGCGTCCAGCTCGCCGTTGCACGCAATACGAAGCGCCTGAAAAGTTTGCGTAGCCGGGTGTGTTTTACCTCGGCGCGGAAGTACGCTTTCCACAATTTCTTTCAGCTGCGCGGTTGTTTCGATTTTGCCTTCCCTGCGCGCATGCATAATAGCCAACGCAATTTTTACGGCGTTACGTTCTTCACCGTAATCTTTTAAAATACGCTCCAGTTCAGCCATCGGCCAGGAGTTGACGATAACGGCCGCGCTGAGCGGGCTTTGCAAATCAAAACGCATATCAAGCGGACCGTCGGACATAATGCTGAACCCGCGGGCCGGATTATCAAGTTGATACGAGCTTAACCCCAAATCGAACAAGGCTCCGTCCGCGCCGGGCAAGCCGAGCTCCTTGAGCACGGCGGGAGCCTCCACATAGCTCTTATGAAACGCCGTCAAACGCGCATCATCTACGCGTTCCACAGCCATTTTTAGGGCTTCTTCGTCCCGGTCGAAACCCAACACGCGCGCCTGCGGCCCCAAGCGGCTTAAAAAATACTTGGCGTGTCCGCCCAGGCCGAGCGTTCCATCCACGTATACGCCGGAAGGGTTGGTTAATAAATAGTCCGCAATTTGCGGGGCCATAATGGGGATGTGGGTCCACTGAATAGTCATATCGCTTAAATTCCTCCCGTATACCCGCCGGGTACAATCGTCAATTTCTTAATTTGCGTTTTTTGCGGCTGCGGCCGGGCCTGGTTTTTTGCCGCGGCTTGGGGGTTTTGCGCCGCCGAAAGCTGCTGCGTCGCACGGGCCGTTTGTTTGGCGGCGGAAGATTGCGCCGCGGCCGCAGCGGCTTTTTGCTCTTTTGCTTTATACGACTTTTGAATATCGTGCAGCCATACGTTTTCCAACACCGACACTTTGGTAAATGGCAGGCCGTAGGCGCGGTATAAAGCTTGGTGCAGCGGCGTTTTGGATTTCAGTTCGCTGCAAAATTTATAAAATTCATCGCGCGTGTGTTTGGTTAACAAATAGTCTACCAAGCTGTACGCCTGCGTATACCACAACTCCGCCTGCTGGGTGGAAAGGGAGCTTAAATCTTCGGTCACCGTCATCCTTTCCAGCGGGATAATGTCCCCCGCCGCAATGCGTTTGAGGCTTCGGTCCAGCCACGCCGGCCGCTGTTTGGTGGTGTTTACCTGCATATACACCGCCATCCCTTCCGACAGCCATAACGGCGAAATGGTGGGCAGAAAATAACCGTCAAAATACAGGTGCGTCAATTCATGCACGGAAAGCGGATAAAAACTCTTCCCCTCCACCACATACATGGTGTCGGAGCGCAAGTCCGACGCCGCGCCCGACCACGGCGGCAGTTTTGTAAAAGAAGAGTAAGCTTCTTTACCGCCAAAAATCATCACCAAAATTTTATTGGGTTTGATTAAAATGGTGAACGGAGTCAAATCCAGCATCAAATTTCCGTGAATCGTATCCAGCGTGGTTTTGATGGTAGGCGTGACGGGATGTTCTTCGCGGTAAATTAAATAGTTAAACGTTTCCGCCGTTAAAAAACCGGCGGGCGGAGGAGCCCAACGCACTTTTTTGGCCGAATCGGCCGGACGGCGCGTTTGAACCGGCAGATTTTCAAGCCCACCCTTGCTTCCTGCTGCAGTTTTAGCGGAAGCCGGAGCTGCCGCGGCCACGGCGGCCACTTTTTCCAAACCTGTTATCATTTTTTCAAAACTTTTTTTATCAAGCCCCGGCGCGGGCGCGGCTTGGATTTGACCGTCATTGGCGGGCGGCGGGACGGAAATATCCGGGCGCAATTCTTTCGCGCGGCCGCGTTCGGAGGAAGCCTCCTTTGGCGAGGCAGTTGTTGTATTTTGCCCTTGCGACGCCGTTTTTTGCAATTGTGCGACAGCGGATGTTTGCGCCTTTGCCGCCGGTTGGGCGGTCACGGTTTTTTGGGGCTGCGCGGCGGACATGGAGGAGGAAGCGGACGTTTGCTGCAAAATTGCCGCCACGCGCGCTTTATCCGAAAGAGACACGGCCGGCTTTTTGTCCTCAACGGCGCGCAAACATACGGGCGCGAGTAAAAGCGCCGCCGCCAATCCGTAAAAATAAAAAAATTTCTTTATAATATCCATTTATCCGTTTTTGGCAAACAATGCCAAGTGCCGTTTTTTCCCGTCATCCACGGGCAGGGTATAACGCTCCACGGCCAGCAGACGCGCACCGTATTTGGCGGGTTCCGTCTCTTGCGCCTGAGGGTGTTCCCCCTGGTAGGCGATAAATACGCCGCCCGGTTTCACCGCCGCCAAACAAACGCCTAAAATATCAGGCAGCTGACCCATGGCGCGCTCGGTGACGAAGTCAAATTCCCACTTTGCGTTTTGCCCCAGCCGCGCATTCTTAATGTTGGCGTTTGCAATACCTGCGTTTAGTGCGGCCCAGTTCATAAAAGCGCAGCGTTTCTCGATACTTTCAATCAGCGTCACCCGCGCCTGCGGCAAAGCCGCCGCCAAGGTAAGCCCGATAAATCCGGCTCCCGCGCCCGCGTCTGCCGCGGTAAACGTTTCGAGCCCTTTTACCTTGGCCATTGCGTATATTTTGGCGGCGCAAACAAGGCCGTCACACAAGTGGCGGTTTACGATTTCGGTTAAATCGGCCGCGCCGGTTAAATTTAAAAAATCTTTCTTTTGCAGTACGAGCTGCGCATATTTTAAAAGCGTATCCGCCTGCGTCGCGGTCAGCGGTAAGCCGAGGCTTTGGGCAAAGTCAGTCAGTCTGTTTTGCACGGTTCAGCCTCCTAAAACGTTCGATGTGTACGGCCAGCAACTGTATGTCCGCCGGCGTTACGCCCGGAATGCGGCCGGCCTGCCCCAAGGTTTGCGGTTTTACTTCGCGCAATTTTTGGGACGTTTCAAACAAAATACCGCGTACGGACGACGGATCAAATCCTTCCGGGATTTTTATATTATCGGCTTCCGCCAGTTTTTCGGCGTCTTTTTTATTGCGTTCGTAATACCCGGCATATTTATGGTGAATGTCCGCATGCGCGCGGGCTTTTTCAAGCGTCCACGGGAACAGGACCGGGTTGTCCTGCACGTCCGCATGCGGGTTTTCAACCAGTTTTTGCACCAACGTTTGGTACGCGTTAAACGGTTTTTTATATTCTTCGCCTAAAAGCCCTAAACGTAAAGCGTGCGGGGTTAACCGCAAATCCGCGTTGTCGTTACGCAGCAAGATGCGGTATTCCGCACGCGAAGTAAACATGCGGTACGGTTCGTTTACGCCTTTATTGACAAGATCGTCAATCAATACGCCGATGTAAGCTTCGTCTCGGCGCAGGACAAACGGGGCTTTCCCCTGCGTTTGCAAAGCGGCGTTAATGCCCGCCATTAAACCCTGGCCGCCGGCTTCTTCATACCCGGTGGTACCGTTAATTTGGCCGCCCATAAACAAACCGGGGACGAGTTTGCTTTCCAAATGGGGATATAAGTCCATCGGGTCGGAAAAATCGTACTCAATGGCGTAACCGGGGCGCGTAATGGTAGCACGCTCCATGCCGGGCACGGATTTAATCAGCGCGCGCTGAACTTCTTCGGGCATACTGGTAGAAAAACCTTGTATATAGTATTCTTCCGTGTTAAAACCTTCGGGTTCCAAAAAAAGCGGGTGGCTGGTTACGTCCGGAAATTTTTTAATTTTGTCTTCTACCGACGGACAATAGCGCGGCCCCATTCCGTGAATATTGCCACTGTACATGGCCGACCGTTGGAAATTTTCGCGCAGGATTTTATCTGTTTCCAGGGTGGTACGGGTGATATAACAGCTTAAAAAACGGCGTTTTTTCTGTTCGTTTACGTCGGTAAAATGGGATATGGGCTGCAAGGGATCGTCCGACGGCTGCAAGCGGAATTTGGAATAGTCAAGCCCGCGCGCGTTGATGCGCATAGGCGTACCCGTTTTAAAGCGCAGCATATGAAGGCCCAAGTCTTCGCGCAGGTGCTTAGCCAAACCGTCGGAAGGCATATCGTTGTAACGCCCGCCGCGGAACATATCCGTGCCGATGTGAATCGTCCCCGCTAAGAACGTCCCCGTCGTTAATACGACGGCTTTGGCGTGATAAAACGTGTTGCGCAGGGTTACCACTCCGCTAACCCGTCCGTCCGCAGTGGCGATTTTAACGGCTTCGTCCTGCATGATTTCCAGATTGGGCTGTAATTCCAAAAAGTGTTTGAACGTAAATTGGTATACTTTTTTGTCGCACTGGACGCGCGGGGAATGCACCGCCGGCCCCTTGCCTGTATTGAGCATGTGATAGTGAAGAGCGGAATGATCCGTTACGCGGCCCATCGCGCCGCCCAGCGCGTCAATCTCCCGCACGATTTGCCCCTTGGCGATACCGCCTATAGACGGGTTGCAGGACATCTGAGCCACCGTATCCAAACTTTGGGTAAGCAGTAAAGTTTTCGCACCCAGTTTCGCGCTTGCAAGCGCGGCTTCGCACCCCGCGTGGCCGCCGCCGATTACGATAACATCGTATTTTTCTTCACATACAAACATATTATTTTCCCATGCAG
>CAYUAA010000008.1:0-19920 GCA_964442585.1 uncultured Elusimicrobium sp.
GAAAGAAAAAAATTTTTGATATAAATATAAAATATGAAATCAATTAAAAACGAAGGGGCGGCACATTGCCCCCATCATTGCGAACCTTTTGACACGGAATATTGGTCGCTCGTCAGTGCGGACCAAGACCCCGATTTAAAAGCCGCCGCCTTGGGCGGCGAGCTGAATTTGGTGCGCTGCCCGGAATGCGGCGCCTTCTTTCACCACGACGGAGACCTTATTTATTTTGACGCTCCGGCCGAGCTGTTGGTTTTTGTATTTTCCGAAAAAGACCGCGAAAAAGAACCCGAACTTTTGGCCCGTATGCAAAAAGATTACGGCCTTATCAAAAACACCCTTTTAAAACAGCTGCATATGGACTACCCGCCGATTTCCGTCTTTGGCCTGGAAGCGTTGAAACACCTGCTGCAGGAAGAGGAAAAGAACGGGTTTGAGTCGGAAGTCGTTGCCGCCGCGTCCGCGGTGGAGGGTTTTAGCGTGGTGCGTTTAAAACCGTCTTACGCGCGCCAGCATCATTTTCCGTTCTATGTGCCCGCCCCGGCAAGCGGCCAATCGGCCAACGATTACGCCGTTGCCGGCGCGAAAGTGCTTAAATCCGGGTTGGTCAGCCCGCTTTTGCGCCACTTTGTGGATAAAATGAGCGAGGACGGGGCCGAAGCTCCGGTAGTGTTATGAGATCTTTCCTTCCCAAAAAATACGAAGAACTGCTTTACGCCATTGGCGCCTATGCGCACAAACTGGGCCTAAAGGCCTGGGTGGCCGGCGGCGCGGTGCGCGATTTTTATTTGGGTAAAGATACCCTGGATATCGACCTCTCTTTCGACGGGAACCAAGAATCGGTCGCCGGCTTTTGCGTCAAACAGTGGGGCGGCGGAAAACATAAATTTTCGCGTTTTTGCACGTTTCGCGTCAACTTGGCCAGCGGCCTAAAGTTCGACATGGTCCGCGCCCGCAAAGAAACCTATCCTTATCCCGGCGCGCTGCCCGAAATCGAACCCACAAAAGATATTAAAGAGGATTTGTTCCGGCGCGATTTTACCGCTAATTCCTGGTGTTTTTCAATTCATCCGGGCTCTTTCGGCCAGCCTTACGATCCGTTTGGCGCGCAGAAAGACATTGACGACGGCGTTATCCGCATTTTGCACGAAAAAAGCTTTTTGGATGATCCCACCCGTCTGTACCGCGCGGTGCGTTTTGCGGGCCGCTTCGGCTGGAAACTGGCCCCGAAAACGGAACAGCTGCTCCAGGAAGCCGTAAAAGAAGAATATCCGCTTTTGCTGTCGCGCGAACGTTTCAGCCACGAATTTTTAAAAGTGCTTAAAGAACCGAAAATCCGCGAGATTTTTATGCTGATGGAGAAGTACGACCTGCTTAAATTTGCGTGGCCGGGTTTGCATTGGCATGACTCCCTTTTGCGCACCGATGATGTGGCCGAACGCACCGGTATTTTGGTGTGTCTGTTGGGAACAAGCGGCGAAGATTTCTTGCGCAGCCTGCGTCTGCCTAAAGAGTTCGGACAGGAAATTTTGGGCGCGTGGCAAATTACGCAGGAAGAAATGAGTCCGTTGGCTCCCATTTCCCCCTTGCAGACGGAAATTATTAAAGCCGTTCGCCCGTGTTTGGCGTCCACCGCGTTGGAACCGTGTTTCATCCGCGGGCGCGAATTAAAAGATATGGGTTTTTCAGGCCGTAAAATTTCCTTGGCGCATGACCGCGTACGTAAGGCGCAGTGGGAGGGAAAAGTAACCAACCACGACGAGGCTGTTGCGTTCCTGAAAAAATAGCTCTTCGCCCGGTTTGTCCAAACGCTCCGAAAGCTTTGTCTTCGGGGCGTTTTTGCCGCCGCCGGATTTGACAAAAACGGCCGGCCCCTAAGACGGCCGACCGTTCCGGTTCCTAAATAAAAAGAGGGTGTGCCGCCCTGCTTTTTATTGATTGCCAGTTTTTTTGCTTTAGTTGGTAATCTTAATTATTAAATTAAATAATTAAGATTAGATATATTATAATTAAATTAAATTATATTTTCAATATTTATATAATTTTCTTTCCGTTTTGTGCGCTTTTTCCGTACGCGCATGTGTGCAGGAAGCGGTATAAATTAGTAGAATACATAGAGTATGGATATTATTGTTTTATTGCCCGTTTTGTTTTTTTCCATCGTACTGCATGAATTTGCGCACGGCTACGCCGCGTACCGTCTGGGCGACGATACGGCTTTTGTGCTGGGGCGGCTGACGCTTAATCCGTTGAAGCATGTGGATCCCGTCGGCACGCTGGTTGTTCCCGCATTTTGTTATATAACGGGCCTGCCGCTGTTTGGCTGGGCCAAGCCCGTGCCCGTGAGCGTGCGCCGTTTAAATTCTCCGCGTGCGGATATGGGCAAAGTGGCGCTGGCCGGGCCGCTTACCAATTTTGCTTTGGCGGTAGCGTGCGTACTTTTGCTTAAAGGGCTTTTGCTGTGCGCCTCCCATTTTTCGCCCGCCGCACTGCGCACCGGGTTTTATGTGCTCCAATATGCGGTAATGATTAATATCCTGTTGGCTTTGTTTAATTTAATCCCCGTTCCGCCGCTTGACGGAGGCCGCATCGTATCGGCCCTGTTGCCCGCGTCCGCGGCGTATAAGTACGAAATGTTTTTGGGCAGGTACGGAATGGTTATTGTCATCGCGCTTATTTTAACGGGCGGGGTGCGGTATATTTTATTGCCAGCGGCTGCATTTATTATGGGGCTGTTCGCCAAATTTTTAATGCTTTAAGAGGTGTGTTTATGAATAATGAAAAAATCGTCTTATCCGGTATGCGCCCGACGGGCAAACTCCACTTGGGGAACTATCACGGAGCGCTTAAAAACTGGGTGACGCTGCAGGATAAATACAACTGCTATTTTTTTGTGGCGGATTTACATTCTTTAACCACCGCCTACGACCAAACCCAAAACCTGGCCGCCAACTCCGAAGCCATGCTGATTGACTGGCTGACCGCCGGGTTGGATCCCCAGAAATGTACCATTTACATCCAGTCGGACGTGCCGGAAATCAGCGAGCTGAACACGCTGCTAGGCATGATTACGCCCTTGGGCTGGTTACTTCGCAATCCGACGTATAAAGAACAAATCCAGGAACTTTTAAAACAAAAATACGCCGGGCAGCTGGACGAAAAATCCCTGGGCGAAAAATTAAGCTCCATCGCCGGGGACGAAGAAATTTCTTCGTTCGGCTTTTTAGGCTACCCGGTTTTGATGACGACCGATATTTTAATCCACCGCGCCGCCCTGGTGCCGGTGGGGGACGACCAAACCGCGCATGTGGAAATCGCGCGCGACATTATGCGCCGCTTTGGCGAGATTTACGGTACGCAGCCGTTTGTGGAACCGCAACCGCTTTATACCAGTGTAGCGCGTTTGCCGGGAATCGACGGGCGGAAAATGTCCAAATCTTACAACAATTCCATCGGCCTGGGCGAAGATATGGAAACGGTACGCAAAAAAGTAATGACGATGTTTACCGATCCTAACAAGAAAAAAGCCAACGATCCCGCCAATCCGGAAGGCTGTGTGGTGTATGCTTTCCACAAAGTTTATAACCCCAACGCCGCCAAACGCTGCGAAGAATGCAAAGCCGGGGCCTTGGGCTGTGTGGCGTGCAAAAAAGAATTGTTCGCTTTAATGGAGCCTCAATTAAAGGATTTTGCGGAGCGCCGCAAAACTTTTGAACAGGACAAAGCGCTTTTGGAAAGAATCGTAACCGAAGGGAAAGAAAAAGCCCGCGCGTCCGCCGCCAAAACGCTGGCCGACGTCAAAAAAATCATGAGGATTACCAAATAACATGAACACCGCGCCGATAAATGTCCATATCAACGTGTTTGAAGGCCCAATGGACCTTCTGCTGCACCTTATCAAAAAAGACAATCTGGACATTTGCGACATTAACATTGCGGAAATTACCAAACAGTATTTGGATTATCTCAACGTCATGAAAGAGCTGAACCTGGAGGTGGCGGGCGAATTTTTGGTAATGGCCAGCACACTTATGCAAATTAAAGCCAAAACGCTGCTTCCTTCCCAGGCTCCCACGACGGAAGATGAAGGTCCTAACCCGGCCAAAGAATTAATCGCCAAACTGGTGGAGTATCAAAAATATAAAGAAGCCAGTAAATTTTTGGAGCAAAAGTTCGAAGAAAATAAAGACAATTTTTACCGCACTGCGCCGATTTTTGACGACGGGGAAAAAGTCATCAACCTGCAAATGTTTGATTTGCTGGCCGCCGTTAAACGAGCCTTTGAGCGGTTGGATGAACGCAAACGCATCGAACTTTTGAAGGTGGAGGAATTTCCCATCGAATCCAAAATGCAAAAAGTGGTGGACATGCTAAAAAACCGCACCTGGGTGTTGCTTGACGATATTTTTATGGGCGAAACCAAAAAACGCGGGATTATCACTTGCTTTATGGCCCTTTTGGAGTTAATGAAAATTAAAAAACTGCTTGCCCGGCAGGACGAAAAAGAGGGGCAAATCCGCATTTATTTAAATCCGGAAAACAAAGACAAGGATTTTAAAACCTTAATGCATGGAGAGGCCGCCTGAACGCCCGGAGAAATTTGTATATGACAGAAGAACAAAACCAAAATATTGCCGAAGATTCGCAAAATTCCGCCGAAGGCGTCGCCGGGAGGGAAGTTCCCGCGCCAGCCTGCGCAGCGCAGCCCGCCGCGGATACGCCTGCGGATGAATCCGCGCCCGGAGAACTGTTGGAAACGGACGATCTTAAAAAAATTATTGAAACCCTTTTGTTTATTACCGACCGTCCCGTCAAACCCGGCCGCATCGCCGACGTGGTGGAACACTCCGACGCGCGCCGCGTGCGCGAAATTATCCATGAACTGCAAAAAGAATACGCCGCGCAGGGCCGCGCCGTGCAGATAGTGGAACTCGGCGGCGGATTTCAAATGTCCACCAAGCCGGAATACGGCCGTTGGGTGCGCCGTTTGTATAACGAAAAAATGACTACCAAATTATCCAACGCCGCCTTGGAAACGTTGGCGATTGTGGCGTATAAACAGCCTATTACCCGCGCGGAAATGGAAGCTATCCGCGGCGTGGACGTGGCGGGGCCGCTGGAACGCTTGTTGGAGCGCGCTTTGGTGCGCGTGGTGGGTAAAAAAGACACCGTGGGCCGCCCGATGGTGTACGGAACGACGGATGAATTTTTGCGCATGTTCGGCTTGAATAAAATTTCCGAACTGCCGGATTTGCAGGTGTTTGCCGCCAAAACTCTGCACGAAAAACAGGAAGATTTGCCATTTGGGGAGCCGCTGCCGCCTTTGGGCGAGCCGGCTATCATTCCGCTTGAAGAGCTGGAGGGAGAAGAAAAGCTGGAAGCGCTTGATTCTTCCGCCGCCGACCCGTTTTTTACGCGCAACAGCTATAACCGGGGCGACTTCTTTTCGTCCGACCCAGTAAGCGCGGACGCGCCCGCCCAAGAGGCGCAGGCCGTCCGTGCGGAAGTGGATTTATCGGCGGACAACGCGCTTGCCTCGTTGCAGATCGTGCGCGAAGAAGCCGCGTCCGTTTCGCCCGAACCTTCCGCCGCGCAAGCGGAACCTTTGAACCAGGAGGAAAATTAATATGAATATCGTTTTAGCCGCCAGTGAAGCTTTCCCTTTTTGTAAAACCGGGGGACTGGCCGATGTCGTCGGCGCACTTTGTCAACAGTTCGCTTCGCGCAAAAATAACAAGGTGCTTTTGTTCCTGCCGCATTACCGCAATATCGTGCGCGTGTCTTCGTTAAAAGTGGTGCCGGGCGTATATTTAATCCCGGTGGGAGATAAAATCGAACAGGTTTCTCTTTCTTATATTAACTGGGGCAACGTGCTGGTGTTTTTTGTAGGCAATCGCAAATACTTCGATCGTCCCGGCCTCTACCGCACTAAGGACGGCGAATTTTCCGATAACGACGAACGCTTTATCCTCTTTTCGCGCGCCGTGTTGGAAGGATGTAAATTTATCGGTTTCCGCCCCGATTTAATCCATTGTCACGATTGGCAGACGGGGCTGATTCCGGCCTATCTGAAAACTGTTTATAAATTGGATGCGTTTTATACCCGCACCCGCAGTTTGTATACCATTCACAACATAGCTTACCAGGGGCATTATCCGTATTCTTCTTTCCGCAAAGCCGGTTTCCATCCCGTGGATTATACGCCTGAAAAATTTGAATATTACGGCGGTATCAGTTTTCTTAAAAGCGGGCTTGTGTTTGCCGACAATATTAATACCGTCAGCCCCAACTACGCCCGCGAAGTGCAGAGCGACCCCGCTATGGGCTTTGGCCTCGAAGGTCTTTTGCGTCACCGCGCGGATCATTTCTGTGGTATTGTAAACGGCATCGACACCGAAGTGTGGGACCCGGAACTCGACCCCGTTCTTCCCATTGGTTACGATGCCGCGGAATCCGCCAAAGGCAAGCTGGCCGCTAAACTGGCCCTTCAGCAGGAATGCAAACTGGAGCAGGACCCGGACAAACCGCTGGTGGGCATCGTCTCTCGTCTGGACTATCAAAAAGGATTGGACATTGTACTTAATTTGATTGAGCGCTTTAAAGACCGCGCCCAATTTGTCATTTTGGGTATGGGTGACCCGATGCTGGAAAAAGCCTACCAAAGCCTGGCCCGCAACAACGCCGGCAAGGTAAGTTACAACGGCCGTTTGGACGAAGATTTGGCCCACCGCATTTATGCGGGTTCGGATTTGTTTTTAATGCCTTCGCGTTTTGAGCCGTGCGGGCTTTCGCAGTTAATCGCCATGAAATACGGCGCGCTGCCCATTGTTTCGCGCGTGGGCGGCCTGGTGGACACCGTCAAAGGTTACGACGGTAAAAACGAAGACTGCGCCACCGGCTTCTTTATTAACGATTTTAGCGAAAAGGGCATCTGCCAGACGCTCGAAGCCGCACTGAAAGTGTTTGGAAATAAAAAAGTGTGGGAACGTTTGGTCAAAAATGCGATGCGGCAAGATTTGTCGTGGGATAAATCGGCTCAGGCGTATTTGGATTTGTACCGCAAGACGATGCAGTAAGGGGAATAAATGAGAAAGTTCCGCAACGCGCTGGCCGCGTTTGTCTGTTTATTTGCTGCGGGTGTATTGTCGGCAGCGCAAGTTAAAAACGTCATTTGGATTATTGGCGACGGCATGGGGCCCGAAATTATGGGGTTCTTCATGCAAGGCGCGCGGTATGCGGGGCTCGAAGGCTTTCCGGATAATACCTCCAACCTGGAAAAAATGATGACATCGGGCTCTTGGGGATTGTTTTTTAACAATACCTACGATACCCTGGTGACCGATTCCGCCGCCGCGGCGACGCAAATGGCGACGGGTAAACTTTCCCGGCCCGAAGTGATCGGGCGAGATTTTAACGGAGGTAACGCCAAAACGTTGTTGGAATTGGCCAAAGAAAAGGGTATGTCCGTCGGCGTTATTTCCGATACGTATGTGACCGACGCCACCCCCGCCGCGTTTACGGCGCACGCTTCCGGACGCGGCCAAAAAATGGAAATCGCCCGCCAACAGATCGCTTTCGGCGCGGATGTGATTTCCGGCGGCGGCCTGAAGTATTTTAATTCCGGCGAAAATAAAACGCTCTTAAAACAGGCCCGGAAACAGGGGTATCGCGTGGCCCTCAGCAAAAAAGAGTTGGCCAAAATCAAATCGGGCAAGCTGCTGGGGCTGTTTTCCGAAGGAGCGATGCCCATGTCCGTGGAGCTTTACAAATATCCGCAGGTTCCCACGCTGGCGGAGCAGGCGCAAAAAGCCGTGGCTCTTTTGGAACAAAATAAAAACGGTTTTATTTTAATGGCGGAAGCTGGAAAAATTGACTGGGCCGCCCACGCCAACGATGCGGGGGCCGTATTGGCGGAAATGAAAACGCTGGACGCGCTTATCGCGTTTGCGCTTCAATATGCCGATGAACACTCGGATACGCTCGTCTATCTAAACGCAGACCACGACACCGGACTGGGCACGTTTGTGTACCGTCATGTGGATAAAGACGAAGTTTCCCGCAAAAATGCCCAGGGCGAAGCTTTGTACGGCGGCAATACGGATTATGCGTCTTTCGGCGCGTTTAAACTGTTTGAAAAACAGACGGGCAGTTTGTATTATTTAGAAGAAGAGCTTAAAAAAATGCCGGCGGAAAAACGCACGCCCGAATATATCGAAGCGCGCTTGTCGCAGACGCTTGGCCGCCCGGTGGATATTGCCCAATTTAGTAATTTGGATGACATTCCCGGAATCTTCCGCCAAGTGAATGAAAAGCTGGGTCTTTCCTGGGCTACGCAGACGCATTCGGCTGCGCCGCTTATTGGCGTGGCGTATGGGGCTGAAGCCGGCCGTTTTGCAGGTATTTATCACAATACCGAAATTTTACCGCGTTTAAAAGGCGCGCTGGGTTGGGACGAGGATTAACATATGGCGGATTTTTTGGAAAAAGAAAACACCCCCACTAAACCGAAACACGTCGGCCGGTTATACCGGCGGCTGTTTTTGCTCGTATTTGCGGTGGCGGTGCTGTGGCAGAGCGTACTGTTTATTGATATGCGCTTAAACGATTATTACCACAAGCTGGCCGACAGTTTTAAAGTAATTCTGGTTGTGCAGGGGAAGCCGACCAATGCCGCGCTGGAACAGATGGGGGAAACCCTCAACCAAAAGGCGGATGTCGCTTCCGTGCGGCTGTTTTCGCCGGCGGACGCTTTGGAATCGGTGCGCCGTCAAAACCCGCAGCTGACGGAATCGCTCTTGCTTATGGGTAAAAACAAAATGCCCGCGTATTTTGAGCTAAAACTGGCCGAACGCGCTTTTGGTACCGTAGGTCCGTTGGTGGACAATTTGGCTTCCGAATACAAAACGCTTTCTCCGCGTTACAACGTTCAGCACGCGCAGCTTGTGTTCTACACGGGCTTGTGCGCCAAATTTTTGCGCTTGGCTCTTTTGTTTGCGGGGCTTTTGTTCTTAGCGTTTATGTTCTTGGTGGAGGCGTATCCCGCCGCCGGTGCGCGCGCGCATCATATCA
The DNA here is from genome assembly GCA_964442585.1 of uncultured Elusimicrobium sp. Taxonomy (GTDB): domain Bacteria; phylum Elusimicrobiota; class Elusimicrobia; order Elusimicrobiales; family Elusimicrobiaceae; genus Avelusimicrobium. The sequence continues at coordinate 9,067 of CAYUAA010000008.1, forward strand.
GCGGCGCGTTTTCGGGTGTGTTGGCGGGGGTATGCTCGTGCGCTTTTTTCGCGGTGATGTTATACCCCAGCGGATTTTTAAACGAAGCCGCGCGGCTGTTTACCACGCCGGAACGGCAAATTTTGGTGCTCGCTTTTTGCGGGCTTTTGGGATGGACACTGTCCAAATGGCAAAAGTTTTAAACGTTTTTCTTTTACTGCTTGTGTGCGCTTCGCCGCTTTTTTGCGACGAGGCCGATGACCGCAAGCGTGAAATTGAACGCCTTAAAAAAGAAGCCGCCCAAAAAGAAAACGAACTGAAAAAGTATAAAGAGCAGGAACAGAAAATTTCGAAAGAAATTTCCGCGCTGGAAAGCCAAAAGGTTCGCACCCAGCAGTTAAAAAATAAGGTAGAGTCCGACATTTCTTTTGTGGAACAGAATTTGCTTTCTATAGAGGAAAAACGCGCCGCGTTGGAACGCAGTATGCCCATGTGGGAGGGCGTGGCGGAGGAAGAACTGCAAAAGTATTATTTTATGCCGTCTTGCGCGTTTTGCGTGGGTGGTTACAGCTTGGAACAGGATATTTTTATTGAGCGGATGGTAACGCATAAGGCGGCGTTTGCGGCCGAGTTGAAAAAAGAAAACGAAGAGGCTAAAAATCGTATCCACTCGTTTGAAGAGCGCAACCGCAAACTGCTGGAGGAAAGCTCTAAAATCAAAGAAGAGCAGGCCGTTATTTCGCAGTCGTTTAATAATAAGAAAAAAGATTTGGACGTTACCAAACGCAAGGCTGACGCCGTTCGCAAAGAAATTAACGAATTAAACAAATCCGCCACGGAATTGAACAATTTGCTTGCGTCGTTTGAGCGCAAACGTAAGGAAGAAGCCGCCAAAAAAGCGGCCGCTTCGTCCAAGAGCCCGGCCGCGGTGGACAAAAAATCGTCCGGTCCGAAAATCGACGCGCCTGCGCACAGCCTGCCGTGGCCGGTTGGCGGCCGCGTTATCAGCAAGTTCGGCAAAGAGTATCGCGCGGACTTGAATACCTGGATTTTCCGCGACGGTATTAAAATTTCCGCCTCGGCGGGTGAACCCGTCCGTTCTGTGGCCGAGGGCAGCGTAATTTACGCCGGGCCGTTCCGCTCGTACGGCAACGTAGTGATTGTGGACCATAACAAAGGGTTCTTTTCGATTTACGGATTTTTGAAAGAAATTAAAGTTTCCGTTGGTGATAAACTGCCTGTTCAAGGCGTTATCGGCACGGCGGGCAAAGATACGCAGGCGCGTTCCGGCACCGGGCAAAGCGCGGTTTATTTCGAAATCCGCCAAGGCGCCACGGCGGTGGATCCGCAAGTGTGGTTGAAATAAAAGTAAGAGGCATATATGAAATCTAAAAAACTTAACCGTTACGCCGTATTGGCGGCCGTACTATTTTTTATGGGGACCCTGTTCCCCTATGCTTATGCGGCGGCTGACAACAGTTTAAAACAGCTGCGCACGTTTGTGGACGTGCTGGAGTTTGTCAAAGAAAATTATGTGGAAAAAACGGACACCGACAAACTGATTTCCGGTGCGATTAAAGGCATGGTGGGAGAGTTGGACGATTTTTCCCAATACCTGGACCCCAAAGATTATAAAGACTTGAAAAACGATACCCGCGGAGACTTCGGCGGCTTGGGCATCCGGCTGCAGAAAATTGACGGGTTTGTTACCGTAGTAACGCCCATGCCGGGCACTCCGGCGTTTAAAGCGGGCGTCATGCCGGGGGATCGCATCTTGTTTGTGGACGATAAAGATTTAGACGGTTTGAAACTGGACGAAGCCGTTGAACTTATGCGTGGCCCGGTCGGCAGCAAGGTTAAAATCACCATGAGCCGCAAAGACGAAAAATCCGGCGAATATAAGAAACTGCCCGATTTTAATTTCAAACGCGAAAAAATCGTGCCTGAAGTGGTTTACCACCGCATGCTGCCCGGCAACGTGGGTTACATTTATATGGTGGATTTTTCCGGCCACAGCACCGAAGAAGTAAAAAAGGCGCTCTCTGATTTAAAAAAGCAGGGAATGACTTCCCTGATACTGGATTTGCGCTTTAATCCCGGCGGTCTTTTGACGGGAGCGGTGGATATTTCCAAGCTGTTTTTGGGGCCGGACCAAATGATTGTTTACACCCAGGGCCGCAAGCAGGAGTATTACCAAGAATTTAAAACATCTTCTTCCGGCGAGTATTTGGATATCCCTATGGCCTTGTTGGTTAACCAAGGCTCCGCAAGCGCGAGTGAAATCGTGTCCGGCGCGCTGCAGGACAACCAACGCGCATTTGTACTGGGCCAGCGTACCTTTGGTAAAGCCAGCGTGCAGCAAGTGCTGCCGCTTTCCGGCGGCGCGGGCCTGCGCCTGACGATTGCCAAATACTATACGCCTTCGGGCCGTCTGATCCAGCGCGATTACCGCGATAAATCCAAGGCCGACGAGGGCGGCATCCTGCCGGATGTGGAAGTGCTTGTCCCGGCCGAAGAAGAAGCCAAAGTGTTTATGCAATATAACGATATCGTATACACTCCCGGTCAAAAAGCACCCGTCATGGAATTTAAAGCTAAAGACCCTGTGCTCGACCGCGCCGTGGAAATTTTAACCGGCAAAATAAGTTTGGAAGACGCCAAAGCGGCTTCCCAAAAAGAAGCGGACGAACGTAAGGCGAAAAAAGAAGCCAAGGAATCCGCTAAAAAATAATTATGAAAAAAGATTTGATGATTTTAGGGATTGAATCTACGTGCGACGAAACATCCGCCTCTCTGCTGAAAGGCGGCAAGGAAATCGTTTCCAATGTGATTTATTCGCAAATTGAAGAACATAAAAAATATCACGGCGTTGTGCCCGAATTAGCCAGCCGCGCCCATGCGGCCAAAATCGCCACCGTCATTAATGAGGCCCTGGGGGACCGTCTGATCGATTACGTAGCCTTTGCCAGCGGCCCGGGCTTGCCCGGTGGACTGATGGTGGGACGTGTGGCTGCGGAAACGCTTGCAAATTTCAAAAAAACCCCTATAATAGGAGTAAACCACCTGGAGGGGCACATTTTCGCCTGCGAGTTTGAAGGAACCGAGGCGAAGGCGCGTTTGTCGTTCCCTTTGGTGGCTTTAGTCGTTTCGGGCGGACATACGGAGCTGTGGTACGTAAAAGGTTACGGCAATTATAAAATTTTAGGCCGCACGCGTGACGACGCCGCCGGCGAAGCGTTTGACAAAGTAGCCAAACTGCTGGGCTTGCCGTATCCGGGCGGGCCGCAGGTTTCCAAGCAGGCACTTAACGGTAAGCGAGATGCTATCGCGTTTCCCCGGCCGCTTTTGCCCGGAACATGGGAATTTTCATTCAGCGGCATTAAAACGGCCGTAAGTTATTATTTGCGCGACCATAAAGACTTTAACATCCCGGACGTATGCGCCAGCTTTGAAGAAGCCATGGTGGATACATTGGTTACCAAAACTTTATGGGCCGCCAAAAAATATAAAGTAAAACACATTGCCGTAGGCGGCGGCGTGGCCGCCAATACGCTCCTGCGCGAGAGCATGCGGGCCAAGGCCGCCGAAATAGGCGTAGAGACGCACTTTGTAGAGCGCAAATTGTCTTCGGACAATGCCGCGATGATCGCCCTGGCCGCTTATAAAAAATTGGAACACGCCGAAAAAACGGGCAAGCCGGTAAAAAAGAATATTAACATCGATCCCAACATGAAAGTGCGCAACTGGGACTAGCGAGGATTTACATGATTTTGTGGGCCATGCCCGATTCGGGCGCCAAAACCAAAGAGGATCACGCCTCATTCGTTTCGCTTTTTAAGAAAGAACACCCGTCCATCGATTTAAACGTCCGCGTCTTTACGCGCAACGTGCTTTGGCGGCGGATGTTTACCATCAAAAATCCGACGCATGAAGAAGAAATCCCGGATATTATCCAAATTCCGCATTATTGGACGGCTCTGTTGGTACGCGAAGGCGTGGCGGCCAACTTGTCGGAGCTGGACCCGGGGCTTTCGCTTACCGAGTGCCTGTTGCCGTTAAAAGCCCACTGTTACCAACCGGGCACCAAAGATATTTATTCTTATCCGTGGTGGTTTGATTTAAGCGCGCTGCACTACCGCGCCGACCATTTGAAATTAGTAACCGCCCACCCGGAAAAAGACCTTTCCACCTGGCAGGGCCTCTTAAACACTTGCGAGGCGCTGCGCGAAAAATTCAGCGATGTTCCCGGCTACTATCCCGTCCAAAACAGCGACTGGCGCGGCTCCCTTTCCATGCGCAACGCCTTGCCCTGTGTGTGGGGGAGAGGCGGCTCGTTGTTATCAGCCGACCATAGCGAAACGCTGGTGGGCACCAAAGCGTTTAAAGAAGGGCTGCGCGACTATATCACCCTGGCCCTTAAAAACTATATGCCTATTCTGCGCGAGCGCGGTTCGCTGGGTACGATGGCTTCCGGTAAAGCCAGTATTATGATTTCTCGCAAGCAGGGCATCAATACGTTCAGCGCACGGCGCGGATTGCGCGTACGTACGCTGCCCGTACCCGCCACAGGGGAACAGAGCCATTCTTATCTGTCGGCGATGAACTTGTTTATCAACGTCCGCAGCCAGCATAAAAAGGAAGCGTTGAAATTTATTAAATTCTGTTCCCGGCCCGATATACAGCTGAAATATGCGGGCATGATTGAGGCCTTTCCCGCGTTTGAAAACGCGTTTGAACAGTTTATTTTTTCTTCGTCTCAGCGGCTGCAAACATACACGGGTATTTTGTCCACGGCGCGCACGCTGCCCAACATCACCATTATGGGTACGGTGATGGAAATTTTAAAACGCATTTTAGCCGTTTGCGCCACGCAAATTGTGGAAAACCGCTTTACGCAAGCATCTCTGGATCGGGAGCTCGATCAGGCCGCCAAAGAAATTGAATACTTGCTGTCCATTTACGAGGGATAATTATGCTAGACCGCAAATCCTATACGCTTTATAAATTCCATAAACAGCTGAACCAATCGTTCCAGGACAAGCGCGCCCTTTTGGAATGCGCCCTGCCCGCGCTGCGCGATTTGTTCAAGTTGGACCGCGTATACTTTTTCGATTGGCAGCAGGAACGCGCGTTATTATCCCTTAAGATGATGTGCAAAAAAGAATACTGTATGGACATGCAGGAAGATATTTCCGTATTGCACGAACCCGTTTTTTTGCGCCAGTTGCTGCAAACCGGTATTGCCGAAACGACCGATTTAAGCTATCCCGCCCTATACGTACTGGTAAAGTGGGAACAGCCCAGTATGGAGTTGAAAGGAGGGGAAATTCATTCCTTTATGCAGGAACGCGTGGGTGTACTGCGCTTGGAACGTTTCCGCAAAAACCGCGTATTTACCAACGCGGAAATCGATTTGATTAAAGATTTGGGGCTCGAAATTTCCCACAATTTGCGCAATACGGAAATCGACCAAGCCAAAAACCAGCGTTTGCGCGTATCCACCGCGCTGAACGATTTGTCCACCATTTTTGCGTCTTCTCTGCGTCTTAACGACGGCCTGGAGCTGATTTTAAAGGGCGTGCAAAAGTACTTCCGCTTTGACCGCGTGCGTTTGTATTTAACGGATGCCTATGGCACGAAAATAAAATCCGTGCTGGGGGTGGACGTGTCCGGCAAAGTAACGCACCAGGACGGGCGCGACCTGCGCGATGGCGAAGAAAAACTGTTAAAAGAAGTTTTCAGCTCCTCCGCCACCTATCGCTCCGTGCGCAGTGTGGTGTATATTCCGCTTAAAGTACAGCGCAATAAAGTGGGTTTTTTAACGTTTGACAATTTGCTTTCTCGCCGCAAAATCGGGTATTTGGATTTTATTTCGCTTCAGCAGTTTGCCACGCAAATGGCGCTGACGATTGACAACGCCCGCTTGTTTGAGCGAGTGCAGGAACTTTCCAACTACGACGAGCTGACCAAATTGCCCGTGCGCCGCTATTTTAACGAAAAATTCGCCGAGGACCTCTACCGCTCCAAACGGTTTGATTTGACGCTCTCTTTAATTATTATGGATATCGACTGGTTTAAACAGATTAACGACGGCTATGGCCACCAAATAGGGGACTGGGCGTTAAAAGAAGTCAGCAAAGTGGTTCGCGGCAGTCTGCGCCAGACGGATGTCCCTTGCCGTTTCGGGGGGGACGAAGTGATTATTATGCTTCCGCGCACCAATTCCGAGGAAGCCAAAATTATCGCCAACCGCTTGCAAACGCGTATCCGTGCCATTACCCTGCCGGACCGCTATACCGGCGGCGAACCCGTACATTTGAGCATCAGTCAAGGCATTTCCACCTATCCGCATGACGGCCTTACGCCGGAAGAATTGCTGGAAAAGGCCGACAAAGCCCTCTATACGGTAAAACAGAACGGGCGCGGTTCGTTTGCCGTCTACCGCGAAGTGGCCGCGCAGGCGGAAGCCTGCACGGAAGAAACCGTCTCCCAGCCGGAAGAATAGCCGGGGGCGTTTAGTCCCGTCCCTACCGGTTTTTATTTCTCGGTTCTTTAATCCCGCCCGCGCCGTTTGGCCGGGCGGGAATTGTTTTATAATAAAATCAGACGGTGGAAAAAGCAAAAAACAGTTGACAATATGCGCAAAAGTTGTAAAAATTTAAGAGTACTGTATCGGCGTGTTATTTTAACGCGCCGTTCCGCGCGTTTATTTTGGCGCGCCACAGCTTTGTAAAAAATTAATTTTACGACGGGACATATTCCCTAAATGGATATATACACAATGAACAAACTTAAAGGTTTACTCCGGGTTTTTTCGGGTAAAGCGGCCCTTTGCGCCGTTTTAACCGCGTTATTTTTGGCGGCTTCCGCGCCGCTTTTTGCCCAAACGGCCGAGGTTAGATACGCAGGCGTGTTTTATAAAGATGGTGCTACATCCGGGGCTACGGAAGCCGGCTTGCGCAACGTATATTGTGATTGGAGCCAGACGAACGGACAATTTCCGTTTGTGATTGATTCTGCCGCCGGGACGACGGAAAACCGCAGTTTTGTTAATACGTTGGCTAAGCCTTCGTCGGCTCAAATTAAGGAAGATCCTTGGGTTAATTCCGCGTTGATTGAGTACGACCAGCCTTATCCGGCCCCGACGAGTGCCAATAATTATCCTAACCATTGTTTGTCTTTGTGTATGAATGTGGTTTGTACGAACAAACCCATGTCCCAAAGTACATATTCCATTTCTTTTCCGCTTCAGCAAGTTAAGTTTGATATCGTAAAATACTACAACAATAAAAACGTGGAAAATCCGGAAGAAACCCCCGCCGTCCGTACGATTGATTTGTACCCGGATACAAGTTCCAGCTCGTCCACCTGCGGTTCCTACCATTGTATCGGTGCGGGGAACGGGGATCCTTGCCCGGGCGCCGAATATGTTTGCCAAAGCGGTTCTACCTCTTCCAGCACGGACAAATATTGTGTTAAATGGGCGGCTTTGTCTCAATTACCGGGTGATTTTAATAATGCGACGCAAGCCGAGTTAAATAAGGCTGCGTTGGATGCTGCTGCGGGGACGTCTATCACTGCCCAAGCCTGCTACCAGAACAGGTCCGGCAGCGGTGATGCGGGTAAATATAACTGCGCGGTTAGTAATGGTGACGGGCAAGAGTCTGGTATTGCTATTCCTTTCTGCGCCGCGTGGGACGGTTCGTACGAAATCGCGGGTGAATTTGGCAAATCCAACGGTCAGTTTGCTTTCCGCGCTACCGTAGCGACGGATTCCCCCGGTGATAACATCATTACCGATAAAATTGAATTTAACTCCACTATTGCCTACCCCGGCATGAACCAAATCCCCATGCAGGTGGACGTAACCAATATTCATACGGTACGCAGCACTCCGTCTGTTGTAGGTACCATTACCGCCGTGTCCGCCCAGCCTTATACGTACGCCTACCGCTTGAGTAAAGATTCGGACGTGCGCATCGCTATTTTTGACGCCTCCACCGGGGACGACATTTCGTATGGGGCGACTAAGACCGACGACCCCATTAAAGGCAATGGTCAAATCGTCCGCACGTTGGTTGACTGGCAGCCGCGCTTGGGCGAAGGCATGAAAGGCGTGGAAAAAGACGTACAAATCACCGAGTTTGACTCGTGGGACGGTCGCAACGACCAAGGGCTTTTGCTCCCCGCGGGCAATTATGTGGTGTCTTTACAGGCTAAAGCGCAGGATGAATGGCCGGGGGTGGACTTCTCCCGCGCCGTTACGCGCCAATTATCTTTGGACCCCTTAAAACTGACGGATATTGTAGCCACGGGCCTTAATAAACAGTCCACAGGTTATGCGTCCATCAGCTATGTGCCCACGGAACCTGCCAAAGTATACTGGAACATCTATACTCCCGGTACTTCGTTTACGAAAACAAATTCCGGCGCGATGCTGACGGATTCTTCTACTCCTACGGGTACGGCCCCGGCGGCGGTAGGCGGTACGCTCGTGTACAGCTCGGTGGAGGATCGCACGGGCCGCATGAACTTTACCTCTAAATGGGACGGTATTTGCAACCAAGAAGACGGCTGCACCCGCACCTATGCTTATAAAGAAAAAATGTCCGACGGCTCTATTTGTAATACGCAAGCCGGTTGCTCGGAAACTTTTGCCAACGGCGCGCCTATGCCGGACGGTAACTATGTTTACGTCCTGTGGGCGGAAATGCCTTACAACGGTTGTTACAAAAACGCCGTGGGTAACGGCGGTACGCCGCTGTTTACGGCAAACGAAGCGTGCGCCGAAGGCAACGACGGCAAACAATTCACTGGCGTAAAAACGCTGAGATACGATACGGGCATTGTAGCTATTGAACGCGGTATGGTGGATATTACCATTCAGCCCGTCAGCTATTCGACAATTGGCTCCAGCCCCACCGCTTACGGCTTGGATCCGTTCATCTTTAAATACTCCATCGTGCGCGACGCGACCGCCGTCGCCAAAGTGGAAAATACCGCCGGTGTGGTTGTAAAATACTTAACGCCCGAAAACGGCGTCAGCCAGGTTGCCCAGCAAATGAACACGCTGTCTTGGGACGGTCGCGATGATGCGGGCCGCATGGTAACGCCCGGTACCTATATGTTTGTGGTGGAAACAAAAGACGCCATGTTCCCCGCAGTAACCAATCGTGCGGCGGCGGTGTTCCCCGTGGACATGTACCGCGTGGTGGACGTAACCACTACCGACGTATATGGCGACAGCGAAGCTAAATCCACTATCTCTTACCATCTGTCCAAAGCCATGAACGTGCAGGTAAACATCTATAACAAAGATGTCGTCATTCCGGCTTATAACGCCGTCACAGGCAATTATGGCAACGTACAGGTAACGGCGTCCTACTCCGGCACCGCTTATACGGATACGTTGGGTGCGGCGGTGAATGTCACGCTTAATGACGCCGCCAAAACCGTGGTGCCCGTAACGCCTTCGTTAGGCGTGGTAACCGCTTTGCCGGATAATACGACGCGCCAAACGACTACGGTCACCCAAAACCCGAATTATGTAGAAGGGTCCGTGGTGCCTGAAGAACAGCTGTACAAAGTAACGTTGGTACAGGAAACCGTAAATATTACTCCCAACGGTACTGCGGCGTGGCCGCCCCGTATTTGCGACCAAGCGACCGATGCCACTTCTTTTACGGCCGGGCATATCGATCCGGCCAAAAACCCGCAGTGTATCTATGTGAACGATGAAACCTTTACCAACTACCCGGAAAACGCCACCGTGGCGGCCTCGGGCGTGGTGGACGTGCGTTTACAGCCCGTCAAAACTTTCAACCGCTCGGCCACCCGCGTGGGCGACGGCATGACGGTGACGGAAGAATGGGACGCGCTGTACTTCTACAACCCCACCTCTTCCAAACAGTTGGGCGCGTGCCAAGGCAGCACGAATTTGCAGGACTGCCCGTACGAAATGGTGCCGGACGGACAATATCCGTTCTTTATCTCGGCCCGCTCCAACGAACCGTTTGACAGATATTACGCCAACGGTACGGAAGATATTGCGGGTGTCACTCCGGCAACCAAATACTTGCCGGGAGCTCCGTTCAAAACCTCGGCTGAAGTGGTACAGGAACCCTACTTATACGCAACGGAAAAACCCGTCAGCAAAGTTAACGTAACCCGCGGCCCGGTGTACTTCTTGGATGGTTCCACCGTGGTGTATCCCAATGCGCCGCAATTGTTTAACGTGTCCTCGGGTCTGATTTTCATTCCGCCGTACGAAATCAACTTTGCGGTGTCCCGCGCGGCCACCGTGGAAGTGGCGATCGTCGCTTTGGGTGAAAACGTTTGCAATCCGGATCCGTCCGTACACCAGGACTTGAAAATCAATAAACGCGGCGACGTTTGTAAGTTCCTCTCAACCATGACGATTATGAACACGGGCGATTTTGATCCGAACGCTACGCGCAAAATCTATTGGGACGGTACGGATAACAATGGTTTCTACGTTAAACCCGGTATTTATGAAGTCCGCCTGACCGCTAAAAACTATCCGGATCCGGGCCTGTATCAGGAAACGGTCAAGAGCATTCCCTTGAATGCCGACTTGTTAAAAGTGTTCGATCTCTTGGAAGCGGACGGCTATGCCATTTCCCAACGCGGAACGGATATGAAAATCGGTTATCAAATTTCCGTGCCGATGAAAGTGGCTATCCAAATCTTTAAACCCGGTACCACTATTTTCGATTATCAAAAAGGTACCCTGCGCAACCCCACCACGGGTAAAGAAGTGCAGGATATTCACGAAGTATTGGTCCGCGCGATTGTGGGTATCCGCCCGGCCACCACGCTGATTGAAGAATCGTGGGACGGCCGCGACTATGCCCA
>CAYUAA010000009.1:0-19585 GCA_964442585.1 uncultured Elusimicrobium sp.
GCCTGTGCTTTGACACGAAAGACGAGCTTAACGCCTACATCAAACAGCAGGAAGAGGCCGCCAAACGTGATCACCGCAAACTCGGCCCGGAATTGGACTTGTTCAGTATTAACGACAATGTCGGCCCCGGCCTTATTTTGATGCACCCCAAAGGCGGCATGTTGCGCAAAATTTTGGAAGACTGGATTAAGGACGAAAATTTAAAACGCGGCTACGACCTGGTGGTCAGCCCGCATATTGCACGTCTGCACCTGTTTGAAGTAAGCGGTCACGCGGGTTTTTATTCCGACAGTATGTTTCACCCTATGGAAGTTGACGGCGAAAAATACCAAATTAAACCCATGAACTGCCCCTTCCATGTGGAAATTTACAAAACCCACCTGCGCAGTTACCGCGATTTGCCTTTGCGCTTGTCCGAATTGGGCACGGTGTATCGCTATGAACGCTCCGGCGCTTTGCACGGCCTTTTGCGTGTGCGCGGATTTACGCAGGACGACGCGCATATTTTCTGTACGCCCGAACAGGTGGAAGATGAAGTTAAACAGTGTTTCGAATTTGCGATGCACATTTTCAAAACGTTTGGTTTTGAAAAATTCGCTGTGGAGCTTTCTACGCGCGACCCCGAACATCCGGAACATTTTACCGGCGACGTGAAAGATTGGGAACGCGCCGAAAACGCCTTAAAACGCGTACTGGAAGAAAACAATATTCCTTACACCACGCACGCCGGCGAAGCGGCTTTCTATGGGCCGAAAATCGACATTAAAGTAATGGACGCAATCGGCCGCCTGTGGCAGTTGTCCACCATTCAGTTCGACTTCAACCTCCCGCAGCGCTTTGACTTGGAATACGTTTCTTCCGAAGGCCGCCAGCGGCCGATTATGGTTCACCGCGCGATGTTCGGCAGCATTGAACGCTTTACGGGTGTGATTATCGAGCACTTTGCGGGTTGGTTCCCGTTGTGGCTGGCTCCCGTGCAGGTAAAACTGCTGACGCTGACGGACGACCAAATTCCGTTTGCCAAAGAAGGTTTTATGAAAATGCGCGCTGCGGGCTTGCGTCCGGAACTTGACGTAAGACCCGAAAAGCTGGGCTTGAAAATCCGCGAAGCGCACATGCAGCGCATTCCGTACACGGCCATTATCGGCGCGAAGGAAGCGGCTGAGGGCAAACTAACCATCCGCTTGAAAGACGGCACGAACACGGCGGCCCTGTCGGTGGACGAAGTGATTGCCAAGATGAAAGAGGAAGTGGCGGCGTTTAGCCTGAAAAACTTGCTTAAGTAACGGTTGTTGTTAACCTCTACTTTCGTACGCAGCGCAAAACTTTTTGTTTTGCGCTGCGTGTCTTTTGGGAGCCACCTATTTGCCAAATTTTGTTATCTTGAGGGTTCCCGGCTACGCCTTGCGTCCAACTATTCCGCACAATCTAAAACGGGTTGGAAGAATCATATAATCGTCTGCATAGTTATTGCGCCCTTCACGGATTTTTTGTGTATATCCGCTTCTCTGCCGTCGCGCTCCCCGTCCATATTTGGTAAAATATTATTATTCTATGATAGACATTAAAAATCTTTCCTTCCATTTTGGTTTGCGTACCCTGTTTGAAGATACGTCCGTCATGATTCAGGACGGGCAAAAAGTGGGTCTGGTCGGCCCCAACGGGTGCGGTAAAAGTACGCTTTTTAAATTAATCGAGGGCAAATTTTCGCCCGACGGGGGGAAGATTGACGTTTCGCGCGGCACCAAAATCGCTTCCGTGGCGCAGGAAATCGCCGATCCGTCCGTGCCGCTGCTAGACTATGTTCTGTCAGCCGATAAAGAACTGACCGCGCTGAATAAAGAACTCGAAAACCCCAATATCTCCGGTGAACGCATGGCCGAGGTGTTCGACAAACTCGAATTTCTGGGTGCGCACAGTGCCGAAGCGCGCGCCAGCGCCATTTTAAGCGGTTTGGGCTTTGTAAACGAAGATTTCAAACGTCCTTTAAAAGAGTTTTCGGGCGGCTGGCAGGTGCGCGCCAATTTGGCGGCCGCGCTGTATGCGCCGTCCAACTGTTTGCTTTTGGACGAACCCACCAACCACCTGGATTTGGAAACCGCCATGTGGTTGGAAAACTATCTTGTCCGTCTGGACAAAACTGTTTTTATCATCAGTCACGACCGCCATATTTTAAACCGCCTGTGCGATAAAATCATTCACGTGGAAGAAGGACAATTAAAGCTTTATAACGGCAATTACGACATGTACGAACGCACCCGCGCCGCCGCTATCGAAGGCGCGCGTTTGGCGGCCGCCAAGCATGAACGGGTGGTGGCGCATTTGCAGTCGTTTGTGGACCGATTCCGTTATAAAGCCACCAAGGCCAAACAGGCGCAAAGCCGCATTAAAATGATTGAAAAAATGGGCGACGCGCCGCAAATCCCCAAAGACCCGGAAACTCATTTTCAATTTCCGTCGCCGGAACCTTTACAAAATTCGCTTATCACCATTGAAGACGGCGTGGCCGGGTACGATGATAAACCTGTCCTTCGGCATATCAATTTGCGCATTGAACCCGGGGACCGTATTGCGCTTTTGGGGGCAAACGGAAACGGGAAGTCCACGCTGGCCAAAATTTTGTCCCACCGTCTGCTTTTAATGAGCGGACGCATGACTGTGGCGAAAAAAATGAAAATCGCCTATTTCTCCCAGCATCAAACGGAAGAATTGGACGTGGAAAAAACGCCGTACGAGCAGCTTTCCGCCGTTATGCCGCTTGCCAAAGAAACCGAAGTCCGCGCGCAGCTGGGCGCGTTTGGGCTCAATAAAGCCAAGTCGGACACGGAAATCGGCAAACTTTCCGGTGGTGAAAAATCTCGTTTGCTTTTGGCTCTTATCACCAAAGACGCGCCGCACCTGCTGATTTTGGACGAGCCTACCAACCATTTGGATATCCAATCCCGCCAGGCGTTGTTGGAGGCCCTTAATAATTACGAGGGCGCGGTTGTGCTGATTACGCACGACTTGCACGTTATCGAACTTACTTGCGATACGTTGTGGATTGTCCGCCGCGGCACGTGCCAAACATTTACCGGGGACTTGGACGATTATAAAGCCCAGCTGCTTAAAAATAACGACAGAAATGACCTCGCCAGCGACAAAATGACGTCGAAAGAAGCCCAGCGTAAAGCCGCGGCCGAACGTCGTGCGCGCGTGGCTCCGCTTAAAAAAGAGATTCGTGCGTTGGACGAAAAAATCGAAAAATTGTCCGCGCGTAAAACCGCGCTGGAAGAACAACTGGTTGCGCAATATACGGCGGATGCGAGTATCGAGCTTGCCCTGTTAAACGGCCAGCTAAAAGATGCGGAAGAAGAATGGCTGCGTCTAAACGAAGAGTGCGAAGCCGCTTTGGCGGAGGAATAATATGAACGTGTTTAGCGAACTTCCTGAATTTTTACAAACGGCATTGGCCTCCCAAGACATTACCGAGCCGACGCCTGTTCAAACCCGGGCCATTCCGCCGGCTTTAGAAGGCAAAGACGTGCTGGCCACCGCACAGACGGGTACGGGTAAAACGCTGGCCTTTTTGCTGCCGCTTGCGGCGCGCCTGGCGGAAAATTCCGCTGAAAACGCGCTTATTTTGTCGCCCACGCGCGAACTAGCGCAGCAGACGTATGACGAACTTGAAAAATTGACGGATGAAGAGCATCCGCTCAAAGCTGCGCTTATTATCGGGGGGGATAACATTCACAAACAATTTGCTTCGCTTCGGGGCAAACCGCGCGTGATTATCGCCACTCCCGGCCGCGTGATTGACCATCTGGGCCGAAAAAGTATTGATTTAAAAAAAACGCGTTACCTGGTGTTGGACGAGACCGACCGAATGCTGGATATGGGTTTTATAGCGGATATACGCAAAATCGCCGCCGTTCTTCCCGCTCCGCGCCAGACGCTCTTGTTTTCGGCTACGCTTCCGAAGGAAATTACCGGGCTTGCGAACGAATTTTTAAAAGACCCCGTGCGCGTGCAAATCGGTTCTGTGGTTTCTCCGGCCGATTTGGTGTTGCAGGAAATTGTACATGTGGACGTGCGGGAAAAATTACCGCAGCTGCTGCACGAATTAAATACGCGCAGGGGCTCTATTCTGATTTTTACGCGTACCAAACACGGCGCCGAACGGTTGGCCAAACAGTTGAAATTATACGGTCAAAAAGTCAACGCCTTGCACGGAGATTTGCGTCAAAACCGACGCCGGCAGGTACTGGAATTTTTTAAAAACCAAACGGTACGCATTTTGGTGGCGACGGATGTGGCCGCCCGCGGCATCGACGTGCCGCACATTGCCCACGTAATTAATTACGATCTTCCCCAATGTCCCGAAGATTATATCCACCGTATCGGCCGCACTGGCCGCGCAGGTGCAGTGGGCAGCGCCATTTCTCTTATTTCGGATGACGGCCAAAAATGGAAGGATATTTGCAAAGCTGCCCAATTTACCGTTCCCGTCCGTACGGTGCAAAAAACGATTGAGCCCCTTCCCACGCCGAAATTCGTGGCGCAAGAAGAGGGGGACGCACATGCCAAATCCCGTAAAAAAGAGCGCGTAAAGCGGGAAATACGCCCGTCTAAAGCCACGCTGGTGGCCAAGGAGCTTTTGGCGTCCGGTGAAGTGTATTTGCCTCAAGGAGAAGAACTGCGCCCCAACCCCGGTAATACGGTCGGAGCCAGCAAACGCGCATCCAAAAAAGTCAGTACGTTTCGCAAAGCGGCGTCTTCCGCGCGCCTCATCGAAACGCCTGAAGAACCCGCCGTGCAACATCCGTTTCGCACCGTAAGAGTCGGAGTGAGCAAAAAATCGCTCAAACTTCGGGAACAACCGCTGCGCGGCGGCGTGTCTAAAACACGGCGTAAACCCTCTTTTGGAAAGTTTAACAAAAAGCGTAAACGCCGTTAATTTTATTCATCCAAATAAAAACGCCCCGGTTATAAAGCCGGGGCGTTTTGTAAAGAATTTGTCAGCTTACTCGCATACCACTTTATCGCTGATATAATAAGAATTTCCGCTTTTGGCCGTGTTACCGTTGGAGCAGGATTGCGCCAGCGACTCGCATACATAGGACCATTTTTCGGAGGAAGTGTTGCAAAGCAACAAATCCCGATAGTAGGAGCCGCTGATATTTCTGTTATAGTACATCAGCAGGCAATAGGTGTCGGAGAACGTCGACTGTCCTTTGCCGTTGACGCGGCAGGCCGCGATATAATCGTTATAAAATTTATAATTATAATTCCCAATGGTGGGGGTAGAACTGGTGGAGTCTGCGTCAAAGAACTGAACGTCGAGCCCTTTTAAGTTAAGTGGAGATTGGGAGTTGGCGGCGCGGTAGCGTTTGGCGGAATCGAAGATGGATTTTAAGTTTACCAACGCCTCCATGGCTTCCGCGCGCTGGACGGAGCGGCGGTATTGGGGCAGACCTACGGCCGTTAAAATGCCAATCATCAGTACGACGGCTAAAACTTCAATAAGCGTAAAACCAAAATTATTTTTTTTCATGTTTTTCTCCTTACTTAATCAGTATATCGGTTTTGGTTGTTTTTTTCAATATAAAACGGGTTGAAACGCCTTTAAAAAACGCTATAATAAAAGTATCATCTTTTAGAGAGGTTTTTTATGAATAAAATTTTCCGCCGGCGCAAAGCCGGATTTACGCTTACCGAATTAATGGCGGTGGTAATTATTGTGGGTATTTTGGCGGCGGTGGCCGCCGGGTCGTTTAAAAAAGCCATTGAGCGCAGCCATTTTTCGGACGGATTGGTGGCTGCCAATACGGTTATGAGCGCGGTGGAACGTTATTACGCGGAAACCTGTAACGAGGGCGCCTGCGTAACGCGGCCGAAAATTTCCCAGCTGGACGTATCGCTTGCCAACCAGCGGGCGTGTACTACGGCTTCGGAATACTGCACCAAAACCAAGTATTTTGAAATTACGGTCTATGCGGCCTATGTGGACGCTGTGCGTATGAAGGGCTCCACCCGGGGCAATTTTATGATTCGCGTTTATCCGGAAACGTTTGGAGCCTACCAGCGGCAGGGCGATGCATGCATTTCCCTGTCGGACCCGAGCGGGAAGGAATTGTGCAATTCACTGGGATACAGCACTTGTAACAGCAATTTTTGCTATAAATAGCTTTTTGGGGTCCGCCTCTTCGGGGGCGGATTTTTTTGTCTAAAAAGGGATATAAAATAAAAAACCATAAAGCGTGTGCTTTACGGATTTTGCTTTCAGCCGTTTTAGACAGGGGGATTTGATTCCCCTGTCCGCCGGAGAGTTTCCGGCTTCAAACTGCTTTTACAGGCAGCTTATTTGCCGCGCATGTAGTTGGCGCCGCTTACATTTTCACCCAATTGGATGAGCGCTTCGGCGATTTTTTCCAATACTTTGGACATTTCTTTTCTCCTTTTTTAATTCAGATAAGGAGAATCCTTCTTATCTTTCTTAAATATTATACAATTTTTCGCCGTGCTTGTAAAATAGTGGGATATATAATAACAAATATAAAAATAATATGCAATATGTTTTTTAGCTTTTGGGCGAGCCCGCTCCCGTTGCTTTTTATATAATATAAGTATATGAAAGTCATTCATACGGATTGTTTAGTTATCGGCGGCGGGATTGCCGGTTGCGTATACGCCCACCAGGCCGCCAAAAAGGGGCTGAAAACCCTGCTTTTGTGCTGCGGGGAAATGCCCCAAGCCAACAGCGATTTGGCGCAGGGGGGCATTGTGTACGAACCCAACCTGCGTATGGACGATTTGCTTGCCGATGTGCGTATGGCCACCGCCGGTTTGTGTAACGATACGGCCGTGCGCGAACTGTCCCAGGCGGGCTGCGCGGCGGTGGAAGAGATTTTTTTAAAAGATTTAAACGTTCCGTTCGACCGCGATGAAAATCACGCTTTGCGCTTCACGCGCGAAGGAGCTCACCGCAAAAACCGTATTATTTATTCCAAAGATACGACGGGTCATGCCATGCTGGCCGCCATTCAATCCGCCGTGCGCCAAAACCCGCTTATTACGGTAAGGGAATACGCGTCCGCTATTGATCTGCTTACTTTGTCGCACAGCTCCGTCGACCTGATGGACCGTTATCGTCCGCTGACGGTGTTTGGCGCGTACGTGCTGGACAATAAAACGGGAGAAGTGTTCGCCGTAACGGCCAAAAAAACCGTTTTGGCTACCGGCGGGGTGGGGCAGGTGTACCGTCATACCACCAATTCGGAACATTCGTACGGGCACGGAATCGCCATGGCGTACCGTGTAGGGGCGCGCGTGATGAATATGGAATTTTTGCAGTTCCACCCCACGGTGTTCGCCAAAGGCCGCAGTTTTCTGCTTTCCGAAGCCTTGCGCGGAGAAGGAGCTGTTCTTCGCAACAGTAAGGGCGAAGCATTTATGGAAAAATATCATCCTCTTAAGGATTTGGCCCCGCGCGACGTGGTTTCCCGCGCGATAGAAGAGGAACGTTTAAAAACGTCGCACGACTGCGTATATTTGGATATTTCTCATAAGCCCGCCGAAGAAACCAAAGAACGCTTCCCGGCTATTTATAAAAAATGTCTGGAAGAAGGATTCGATATGACGAAGGTTCCCGTTCCCGTGGTACCGGCGGCGCATTATTTTTGCGGCGGCGTGTACGCTACGCCGGATGGACGTACCAATATTTTGCATCTAAACGCCATCGGCGAAACGGCCTGTACGGGCTATCACGGCGCGAACCGTTTGGCCAGTACGTCTTTATTGGAAGCGGTGGCGATGGGCTATTTGTGCGCCGCGGCTGACGCCCGAGAAATTGAGGAGGGGGAATTCCATATTCCCGCCCCCAAAGAGTGGGTGGTACCGTCCGAGAAGCCGGATATCAACCTGGTAAAGCAGGATTTGTCCGCGCTTCGCAGTACGATGTGGAATTACGTGGGCCTTATACGCAGCGCCAAGCATTTGGGCCGTGCGGAGAAAATTTTGCGGCATTTGCATAACGAGATTGACGTATTCTATAAAGGGGCGGCGTTGTGCCAAGAATTGTTGGATTTGCGCAACGGTACGCAAACCGCGCTTTTGATTACGTACGCCGCGTTGAAGAATAAAACCTCGGCCGGATGCCATTTTCGTTTGGATAAATAGCGCAAACAAACAAATTGAACGGATAAAAAATCCCCGGAATTTTTCCGGGGATTTGGTTTAATCATGAGGTTGAATTACCATACAGAGGTTTTCATCAAAACCATATCCGTTGGCGGCTTTCGGCGGTTCCGTGGAACATTGGTATCTGATGTAGTAGGTGGGCGTCAGCTCGCAGTCTTGGCCTTGCAGCGGATTGCAACCCGGTTTGGGTTCCCCGCCTGATAAGTATTTGTAGAATATGGCGGATGGATCCTGGCCGGATTCGCAGACGGCTTTTGCCGATTCAAACGTACTATAAACTCCGGTTTCCATAAGGCCGGAACCAACGAATCGGGATACGCATTTAAAATAATAAGTGTTGTTATCCTCTTCTTCTTCGAAAGTGCCGCCGGATGCGGTGCATCCGTCCATGGCCAGAACATATACTTCTTTATTTGCCGTTTTGCCGTTTTCCGTTACCTGCGCGGTGCGTTTTACCCACGCCAGGCCGCATTTGCTGTCGGCTAAGTTTAACGAGGCGTTAAAGTTCATAACGGAGCCTGTTTTGTTGGCGGTGTAGCCCGTTGGGTGAGGGATGTCCACACCGGCCAGATGAAAGCCCCGCGAATGGACCGCGCCGGTCCCTTTCGTGTCTCCGTTGGCGTGGGCGGTGTAAATGACGCCGTCAGGCGTTAAGCCCCTTGTCGCGCCGTCCGCGCCGGAGATGGACAACGTATCTTCGTTCAAATTTTTAGTATAGAGTTCCATGGAGGCGGCGTTCACCGTTGCAACATAAGAATCATTATTTGTAGCGTGCAGAAATCAGGGTTTTGCGGTGCAGTGTTTTTTGCTGAAAAAGAAGTTTTGCCCGTGCTTGTCAAAAAAGCGTTTTAACATGTGTACGGCCAACAGCGTGGAGATCCCATCGGCGAATACCGGGGCTAAAAACACGCCGGTAAGCCCCCAGAAAAGCGGCAGAATAAGCACCAGCGGAATCACCAGCAATACTTGGCGGGATAAACTTAAAAAAGCGGCTTTCAGCGGATTATTAATGGCTTGGAAGAAGCTGGTCGCCAAAACTTGTAGGGGCACAATCGGCAATAAGATATTTAAAATGCGTATTACACGCGCGGAAAGATTTACAAGCTCGGTGTCCTGGGAGTTGAAGACGGACGCCACGGCCGGAGCGAACAACTCCGTCAACAGGCATCCGGCGGTTGTCAGACAGACTCCCCAGCGGATTGCCATTTTCAGCGTTTGAATGGCAGTAGCGTACTTTTTTGCGCCGTAATTGTACCCGATTAACGGCTGCGCCCCTTGCGACAGACCAATCAGCGGCATAATCACAATCGTATTTACGCTGATGGCCACTCCCATGGCGGAAATAGCCAAGTTACCGCCGTATTTTAATAAAGAATGGTTCAAAATTACGTTCAGTGCGCTGGACGCCATTTGAAACGCAAATTGGGAAAAGCCAATCGCCATACATCCCAAAATAATATATTTTTTCAGCCGGAAGTATTTAATGCGCAATCGGTACAGATTGGCTTTTCCGCAGAAAAACAGCATCACCCACGAAAACGACACCACCTGTCCGCACACGGTTGCCGCGGCCGCCCCCTGTATCCCCCAGCCTAAAGTAAAAATAAATATGGGGCCCAACGCCAAATTGATAGCCGCACCGATAAACTGGGTGGCCATGGCGGTTTTGGGGTGCCCGGCGGAACGGATAAAATTGTTCATACCAGCACCGATGCCAAACAGACAATACCCCGGCAGTACGACGGACGCATACGCATGAGCGTAAGGCAGCACCTCGGCGTCCGCTCCCAAAAAAGCTAAAACAGGGTCCAAAAACAAATATCCCGCCACTGTCAGTACAACGGCCACCAGGGTAAGCATTACAAAACCGTTGCCTAAAATGCGTTGGGCCTCTTCTGTGCGTTTTTCGCCTAGACGAATAGAAAACAAGGCGTTGCTTCCCACGCCGATAAGCGCGCTGAAACCCATATACACCAACCCCAGCGGAAATAAAATGGTAATACCCGCCAGGCCGTTTGCACCCACATCCTGACCTACATAAATACGAGAAATAATGTTGTATAAAGCGTTAACGAACATCCCGGCCACTGCGGGCGCGGAAAATTTAATAAGTAAGGAAGAAATCGTTTTCGCTTTAAACGGGTTTTTTTCGCGGGGCGAAGTTTTAGTCATATATAATTATAATGTCCGAAAAAATAGCCGACCCCATCCAGCCGGGCGGCCTTATTTATTATATTTTACCAAATAATAAGAAGGCTTTTCAGCAAAATAAACTCTTGTTTTTTTGCCTTTCTTCTTGTAAACTATAATATCATGTTGTATATGGAGCGATATCCTATGAAAAAATTATTTATTTTATTTGTATTGGGTTTATCGGTACCAGCGGCGGCTGAAGTTGTTTCCACCGTCAGCTTTAACCCGTCGCGTATGGGTTCGTACCAGAATTTAAAAATTTCAAGAGACGCCAACTTTAAGGGCGGCTTGAAGGCCACTACTTTGAACGTTAATACGGGCGGTACTGTACAAATGAGATGGGACGGTGCTAACACGACCGAAAAGTACTATTACGTCCCCAACATAACGGGCGGAACCGGAACCGCCGTGGATATGCCCGCCACTACGTTCCTGACGCAAGATCCTCTTACTTTGGCCACCGTCAACTATAACGCCGGCAGCGCTTCTCCGTCGACCGGGGTGGGGCCGTCTATTACCATGCACGGTGGTACGTTGGATTTCGCTACAAATAATGATTCTTATGTTGCAACGGTGAACGCCGCCTCCATGGAACTCTATACTAAAAATTTGAACGAAGATACGTTGTCCATCTCCGGCGCGGACGGCGCGACAAGGGGCTTAACGCCTGACGGCGTCATTTACACCGCCCACGCCAACGGAGACACGAAAGGGACCGGCGCGGTCCATTCGCGGGGCTTTCATCTGGCCGGTGTGGACATCCCTCACCCAACGGGAAGTTATGTGGCGCAAACGGGGGGGACGGCGTTGGCGGATAATGCCGGGCTTTGTTGGGTTCCCCGCTGTACAAGCGCAGGGAAAGTCGTATGGGTGTTAAGTCTGGTCAATGGCGTAAACAAAGCTTCCCCGGACAGTGCCTGCCCGAAACCCGCTTCTGTTAGTTGCAGCGGGAGTTCTTCTGAAGTACAGCCGGGAGGTCTTTCTTGGCAGAATGAAGGTTGGGAGGAAGTGGGAGAGTTTGGATGCGGCTCGGACTCTGTGGCTCGTGCAACAGCCGCCTGTGCCGCGTATTCTAATACCGCCTATACCGGCAGCTGTACAACTGCGGGAGAAAAAAGGTACGCTAATTGTACTGCCAACGATTATTGCCCGGGTAAGGGTGTAACGGCTGAAGCGTTTGTTTACGTCTGCAGGTAAAAGAAAATTAATTTTATTATTAAAACCCTCGGGATTATTTCCCGGGGGTTTTATTTGTGCTGAGGCCGGAGTTTTGGGGTGTATTCGCTATCCCTGCGCGTACATGAAATGCTACAATAAAGAATAGTTTTATTAGGAGAGAGAAATATGATACAAAAACGTTTTTGTCTGCGCCTGTTTGCCGTTTTGGCCGCATGGCTGCTGCCCGCTTGCGTGTTTGCCGCGCCAGCCTTAAAGGTATTATCCGCCACGCCGCAGGGGGCCGTTAATTATCCGGGCCGCCAAGCGGTGAGCGTAACGTTTAACCAACCGGTGGCCGCGCTGTCGGAAGCCAGCCAGTTTTCTTCGGATGACTGTCCTCTGTCTATTACGCCGGCGGTGGAAGGATCCTGCCGTTTTTCGGGCACGCAGACCGTTATTTTTGAACCCGTCGCCAACTGGCCTCTCGCCAGCCGTTTTACCGTGCGCGTAAAAGCGGGGTTTGCTTCGCGCGTGTCGGGCGCAAAATTGGCGCAGCCGTATTCTTTTGCATTTACGACCACGGTCCCGCAAGTGCAGTCCGTGCGTCCGTTTAACGATGAACGTTGGATTAGCCTTAACCCTACTCTCTACCTCATTTTCAATATGCCGGTGGATATGGCCGCGCTGCCGCGCTATGCCAAGCTGGCGTCCTCTTCCGGTGCGGTGGTTCCTCTCTCTTTCCGTCCGCTCAGCCAGGTGGAGTTTGAAAAAGATTTTTCGTATTATTCCAAAGAAAATATCGTCGTCGCCAGTCCGCTCAGCACGCTTCAAAAAGGTCAACGCTATACGCTTACACTGACCGCCGGTGTGAAAGCTTCCTCCGGCACATTGGGTATGGCCCGCCCGTATACGATGAATTTTTATACCTATCCGAATCTTTCCGTATTGGGTGAAGTAAAATCAGGCTGTTTGCCGTATTCACCGATGGTGCGTTTTTCCACCCCGGTGCGCATGCGCGAGCTGGTGGCCGCCGCGCGGGTGGAACCCGCGTCGGCCGTGCGTAAACTGTCGGACCGGGAACTTGACCAACTGGGCGAAGACGTGACCATCTCTCCCGTCACGATTGATTCTCGCCGGGCCTATTATAAAGAGCGCTACAATGTGTCCGATAAAGAGCTCGACTCCGGCACCGCATTTTTTGCGGCTAATCTTTCTTTCCTTACGCTGCAGCCGGGGCGGGACATAACTGTCACGCTTTCCAAAGACTTGCGTGATATTTACGGCAACCGCCTGGGTGAAGATTATACGTTTACCGTTTCCAACTCCGGCTATTGTCCGGCGGTGGATTTTTCGGGTGGATTGGGCGTGTTGGAAAGCTATTTAAGCCCGCGTCTTCCTATTGATTTAATGAACACGGCCGCTTTGCCCGTACAGGCCGCGCGTTTTAATAAAGAAAATTTCATTCCGTTTGATACCGCCTCCCGCCGCTATTGCAAGCGCACTCCGCTTTTGGACATGACGTTCGACGGTATGTATGAATTTAAAGACGTAAAAGATAAGACTCTTAAAACGTTCTTTGATTTAAAAAAGTTTGATCCCACCGCCAAAGACAGCATCATCTTCAGCCAGGTGCTTATCAAAGGCAAAAACCGCGGGGAAGAAGGATGTTGGGTGTCGTCCACCGATAATATCACCGATGTGGGCGTTACGTTTAAAACCTCTCCGGAAAACATTTTGCTTTGGGCTACGTCGCTTGAAACGGGGCAGCCCTTGCCTAACCTGGCCGTGGAATTGCGCGGTAAGGACAATAAAATTTTGTGGACCGGTTCCACCGACATGCACGGCTTGGCGTATGCGCCGGGCTGGAAACAGCTGGACGTGCCGGCAGCCGATTGGGGCCAACCGGAAATTTATGCGTTTGTGTCCAGTGCAGGAGGGGACGCCGTCGTCAGCAATTTGTGGAATAACGGACTTGAACCGTGGCGTTTTAACTTAAACTACACATATAACCCAGAAGCCGAACAGTTCCGCACAATGTTATTTTCGGAACGCGGCGTGTACCGTCCCGGCGAGAAGGTTTATTTAAAAGGCATCATGCGCCAATTGAAAAACGGCGTGTGGACGCTGCCGGACGCGGTGCGCGGTAAATTGGTGGTTTCGGACGCGCGCGGAGAAGCCGTGCTGACCAGAGAAGTTACGCTCTCCTCAGCCATGGGGACGTTTGACGTGTCGTTTGATATTCCCAAAACGGCGCATACGGGCTCGTGGGACGCGGTGTTTACACCCCAACTTAAAGGTGATAAAGAAACGACGGGCACGTATTACGGGTTCCGTGTGGAAGCCGTCAAACAAGCTGAATTTAAAGTAACGCTTCGCCCGGGCGCGGAAACGTATTTGTCCGGCCAAGAGGCGGTATTTGCGGCTGCGGCGCAGTATAATTTTGGTTCGCCGTTGGCGGGGGCCAAAGCGTCGTGGACGCTTCGCCGCGAGAACGCCTGGTTTGAAAGCAAAGAGTTCCCAGGCTACGATTTTTCTCCTTACTTCCTGCGTGAAGACGAATATAAAGAAAACGGCAAACTGCTGCTTAATTCTTCCGGTCAAACGGATGCGCAGGGCGCGGTATCATTCTCGGCCGTGATGCCTGCGGCCTCGTTCCCGGTCCGCGTATTTGCGGAGGTGGATATCCAATCTCCCGCGCGGCAGGATTTATTTGCGCGCACGTCCGTGTTGGTTCATCCGGCGGCATTCTACTTGGGCGCGAAAGTGCTTACCGAACGCCCCGAACAAAATAAACCCGTGGAAGCCGCCGTGGCGGCGGTTACGCCGCAAGGTAAACGCACGTCTGCTTCCGTTACGGCCTCTATTCGCCGGGAACAATGGTACAGCGTGCGCAAGACGGGTTTGTCCGGCCGGTTGGAATGGGTCAGCGAAAAACAAGTGACCGAGCTCCCTTCCCAAACCTTGGAAGTGGGTGACAAAGGCGCGAAATTTTCTTTTACGCCCGCCGAAGCGGGTAACTATTACGTTACGCTCTCGGCTGCGGATGAGTCCGGCCGCCGCGTATTGGGCGGATTTAACGTCATGGTCTATGGCGAAGGACAAGCCTACTGGCGGCAGACGGACGACGATTTACTCGTTTTAAAACAGGACAAAAATTCTTATAAACCCGGTAAAAAAGCGCGAATCAGCGTGCAGTCCCCGTATGAAAATGCGCTTGCCTTGGTGACGGTGGAACGCGAAGGCGTTTTGGATGCGTGGACGACTGTTGTCAAAGGCGGTGCCGATTATATCGAAGTGCCGGTAAAAGAGAGTTATCTGCCCAACGTATATGTGGGCGTAACCTTAGTGCGCGGACGTTCCGCGGCCCCGGTGGATGCCAAAGGCGTGGACTTGGGCAAACCGCAAGGCAAGGCCGGGTACGTTAATTTGAACGTGGAGCCGGACTCCAAACGTATCGCCGTAACGGTCAAACCTGCGAAAGAGTCCTATCAGCCGGGCGACGAAGTAACCGTAAAACTGACGGCGAAAGCCGGCGGAAAAGCCGTACCCGCCGAAGTAGTGGTAATGGCGGTGGACGAAGGCGTTCTTGCGCTGACGGATTATAAAACTCCGGACGCGTTTGGTTACTACTACGGTTCTCGTCCTATATCCGTTTTCACCATGGACAACCGCGTTTACGTGGTGGGCCAGCGCAACTTTGGCGAAAAAGGCGAAAACCGCGGCGGAGGTGGCGGAGCGGAAGCCAAACTGGGCGGTACGGATTTACGTAATAATTTCTCGTTTACGCCGTATTTTAATGCCGCCGTGCAAACCGATAAAAAAGGCCGTGCGGAAGTGAAATTTAAACTGCCGGACAATTTAACTAAATTCCGCATTATGGCCGTTGCCTTGACGAAAGACGAGTTCGGCTCGGGCGAAGGAGCCGTAAAGGTTTCCAAACCTGTGATGGTCACCAGCAACCTGCCGCGTTTTGCGCGCAAAGGGGACGTATTCTCCTGCGGGGCGGTGGTGTATAATTACGAAGACAAAAAAGGCGAACTGACCGTGTCGGCCGCCGTAAGAGGCGCGCTGGAACTTACGGGTCCGTCTATGCAGACCGTCAACGTTCCTCTGGGCGGTGCCAAAGAGGTTGCTTGGACTTGCAAGGCCGTGGAAAACGGTGAAGCCGAAGCGGCGTTTAGCGTAAAAGGCAAAAAATCGTCCGACGGCGTGCTTGCCAAGCTGACGGTCAGCCCGGTGGAAAAAATGCAGACGCTTGCGTTATACGCGTCTACGAATGGCGCACAGGAAGAGCTGCTTGATAAACCCGGCAATTTAAACCTGGCGGCGAACAACCAAATTACGTTTTCGCTTGCGTCTACCGCGCTTATTAATTTAAAGGGTTCGATGGTATATTTGCTGACGTATCCGTACGACTGCTTGGAACAGCAAATGTCCAAAGCGCTGCCGGTGATTGCAGGAGCCAAACTGGTGGAAGATTTTAACCTGGGCGATATGAAAGATCTTAAAGTCCGCGCGCAGGAAATTTTGGACCGTTTGCCCGAATATCAATACGCTTCCGGCGGGTACGGGTATTGGAAAAACTCTATGCCCGATCCATATGTAACGGCCTACGCGCTGGAAATAAATTACCTGGCCAAACAGGCAGGCTATACCGTGCAGGATAAATCGCTTGCCCGGGCGGTCGACTGGTTGGAAAGCGCGTTTAACAAAAACGCTTCCCGTGCGTATACGTATTCCGTGGCGGAAACCGAAACGGCGCGTGCGTACGCCGCGTATGTGCTTGCGCTTTACGGCAAAAACGTTTCGGCCGCGTTTAATACGCTTTACGCCAAACGCGCCACTCTGCCATTTGCGGCGCAGGCGTATTTGTTAAAAGCCGCGCAGGCGGCGCAGATCTCCCAGGTGCAAAAAGGTGCGCTGGCGCAGGGCTTGTTAAATAAAGCCGTTTATACGCCCCAATCCGTATATTTTGATTCGGGCGAAAATATGCCCTGGCTGCACATGGACGACGTAAAAACCACCGCGCTTGCATTGGACGCGCTGTTGTTTGCCAAGCAGAATTTTGCGCAAGCGTTTGAAAGCGTTTCCTGGCTGATTGGTCAGTTAAATGCGCAGGGACACTGGAATAATACCAGCGACAACGCCGCCGTTTTCGCCGCGCTTAACGCGTATTATACCGCCCAAGAGAGCACGGAACCGGATTTTGTCGCCGCGGTAAAACTCGGCGCGCAGGCAGTGTTCGAACAAACCTTTAAGGGCCGTTCGGCGGAAGCAAAAAACGGCTCCGTTCCATTTGCCCGGGCGTATGCTTTAGGCTCGGAAACGCGCGTGACGTTTGCCAAAAACGGCGAAGGCACGCTGTACTATACGTTGGGCCAAGTGTATGAGCCGATTGCGTACGAAACGCCCGTCAACGCCGGTTTTGAAATTTCCCGCGAACTGACGACGTTGGATGGAAAACCCGTCCAAACCGTCCAAGCGGGCGAACGTTATAAAATTACGCTCACCGTTAAGAACGCGGCTTCGCGCCATTTTGTGGTGGCGGAAGATTTCATTCCCGCCGGGTTTGAAATCGTCAACACGTCTTTGTCGTCGGAATCGGCCGAACAGGCGGCTTCGCTGGATAACGTTTCTTTTGAGCGTAGTGAAAAATACGACGACCGCATTGCCGCATTCGCCGATTATTTGTCAGCCGGCACGCATACGTATTCATACCTGGTCAGCGCGCTTGCGCCCGGAACGTTTGCCTGGCCGTGCGCGTGGGCGAGCCAAATGTACGAACCCGCTGTTTTTGGCCGCAACGCCACGCAGACGCTCGTCATTAAATAATGGCTGTACACGGACGAATTTTTAAGGTTGCGCTTCTCCTTTGCCTGACACTGGGTGGGGGAGAAGCGTTTTCGTTAACGCCGTCTAAACAAATTTACGACCGCCGCGGCGCGCCCGTGCGCGGTTTTTTATCGGAAAACGAAACGTATTACCGTCCTGTTGCGTTGTCCGAAATTTCCCCGTGGCTGATCGCCGCCGCTGTGGCTGCCGAAGACAAACGCTTCTTTTCGCATGCGGGGGTGGACGCACAGGCCGTTTTGCGCGCCGCGTGGCAGAACGTCACGGACGGCAAAGTGGTGTCTGGCGCGTCCACGATTACCCAGCAGCTCGTGCGCGCGATAGAGCCCCGGCCCAAAACGCTGTGGGGTAAAGCGTCCGAAGCGTGGGACGCGCTTATGCTGGAGCGCAGCCTTACCAAAGAAGAAATTTTAGGCGACTACTTTAATCTGTTGGAATTGGGCAATTTGACTCAGGGGGTGGAGGCGGCCTCTTTATTTTATTTTGGCGTGAACGCGGCGGACGTATCGTTGGCGCAGGCGGCGTTTTTGGCCGGGCTTGCCAAATCGCCCACTTACTATAATCCGCTTAAACATTTTTCCCGTGCCCAAAAACGCCAGCGTTACGTGCTAAAACGCATGTTGGACGAAGGCTTTATCAATGGCGAAATGTATTCGCTTGCCGTGGCCGAACCGGTTGAACTGCGCGCGCAGGCGCGCCCGTTTGACGCACCTCATTTTACGCGGCTTTTACGCCCGCTGATTGCGCAGGAAACGGCGGATGTTATGTCCACGCTGGACCGCGAACTTCAGCTTTACGCCGAGGGGTTAGTCAAAAATTATATTTCCCGCATGAAAGAAGAAAATGTTACTAGTGCGGCCGTCGTGGTGTTGGAAAACGCCACCGGTGCGGTGCTTGCCTATGTAGGTTCGGCTGATTTTTACGATGAAATTCATCATGGACAGGTGGACGGCGTGCGCGCCTTGCGTCAGCCGGGGTCGGCCCTCAAGCCGTTTGCGTATGCGCTGGCGTTTGAAAAGGGGCTTTTAACGCCGGCGGCCCTCCTTACCGATGAGGACACATTTTTTGAAGGAGGCTTCCGCCCGCGTAATTACGACGAAACCTTCCACGGCCGGGTGTCGGCCCGAACCGCCCTGGCAAGTTCTTATAATATTCCGGCCGTCAAAGCGGCGGAATTGACGGGCGCGCCCGCGCTTCTTGCTTTGTTGCGCTCTGCGGGGCTGAGCAGTTTGTACAAACCCGCCGATTTCTACGGTTTGGGCCTTGCTTTGGGCAACGGCGAGGTAAGACTTTTGGAATTGACAAACGCTTACGCGTTGCTTGCTCGCGGCGGCGTTTACCGTCCCGTTATGCTGGCAACGGCTCCGCTTATCACCTTGCCGGGGAAAGACGCCCGCATCTTGGCGGAAAACACCGCATATTTAGTAACGGACATTTTAAAGGATAACAACGCCCGCGCACCTGCGTTTGGGCTTAATTCCGCTTTGTCTGTGCCGTTTGAACTGGCCGCCAAAACAGGCACTTCCAAAGATTATAAAGATAATTTTACCGTAGCTTATACGCCGCGTTGGACCATTGGCGTTTGGGTGGGGAATTTTGACGCGTCTTCCATGCAAAAAGTGTCCGGCATTACGGGCGCGGGGCCCATTATGCACGATTTGGCCGTCTACTTGAACGAAAAATATCCGTCTGCACCGTTTCAAACGCCGTCCGGCGTAATGCGTGCGTTGGCTTGCACTCAAAGCGGTCTTCTGGCCGGTTCCTCTTGCAAACATACCAAAGAAGAAGTATTTTTGACGGACAAACTGCCTGCCGTTTGCGATGGAAAACACCTTGCCGCCGCACCCAAGTTGCAAATTTCGTCGCCAGAATCGGGTGACGTGTTTAAGTGGGACCCTGCCGTTCCTGCGGCGGCCCAGCGGCTTAAACTGGCGGCTTCGTGCCCGGCTGGGAAGTGTGCTTGGGCTGTGGACGGAGAGGCGTTCGCTTCTTTTTCCTGCGAGGCTTGGTGGCCGTTAGTCCCCGGCAAGCATACTGTGGCGGTACAGTGTGGGAATGAACGACAAGAAGTGTTGTTCGAGGTGCTCCCCTGAGGATTGCTTTCTTCTTTTTCTGACGGCAGAAGAAGCAAAAAGACTGCCCGGCCATACCCATAAAAATTTCTTTCTTACTTTTTGTGTCGACAAAAAGTAAGCAAAAAGCTCGC
>CAYUAA010000010.1:0-19378 GCA_964442585.1 uncultured Elusimicrobium sp.
AAAAAGCGTTTGTCCTTTATTCCCGGCCTTGACCCGTCTATAAAATCCGTTTCGGACGGAAAACGCATTTTATTTGTCCGAGCAGAGCGAGTTGTAAAATGCGCCGACCGAAACTGGATTTTATGGGTACGGCCGGGCAGTCTTTTTGCTTCTTTTTCTGCTGCCAGAAAAAGAATGAGAATGAGGAAATCTGCTTTTTATGGAGCCCGGGCGGCGAGCTTTTGGCTTACTTTTTGTCGGTACAAAAAGAATTATTTTGTTTGCTTCTTTCTAAAAGAGCAATAAAAAACGGCCCTCCCTAAGAAGAGCCGTTCTTTATCACTATAAAACACTTATTGGGCTTTCATATCGCTGCGCACTTTGTTAAACAAGTTCGTTTGTGTGGCGCGCTGCAAGAAAGATTCCCATTCCTGCTGGGTAAGCTCAAAGTCATCCATTACAATATAGGAAATTTCTTTCGCCACGTCTTTACCTTGTTTGTTTCTGCGGGAGTATTCATTTTCCAGCTCCACATAACGGCTGGCTACTGCGTAATCGATATCTTCCTGCGAATACGCGGGCGCGGGGGCCGGCTCATTCGTTAACGTATTGGTATCGAACACGCCTTCATGGGCGGACGGCGCCGCGGGAGCGGTTTGAAGCGGCTGGTCACCCGCCGGAACGAACATTTCCCCATGGGAGGCCCGGTCATCCTGCAAAGAGGGCTCCATATCGGTGGAATTGGTCACCCGACCCATCATTAAATTGGAGCACGCAGACGGATTGACAATAAAATAAATGCTTAAAATAATAAATACCAGAATAGCGGATTTTAATAAAATTTTTAACACGGGAAATCCTCCTGTTATTCTATAGAATACAATATTTTCCCCAATTTATTCAGCTTTTTTTTGCGCAACGCCGGCGGACGCGCCCGCACGCTGTAAATCTTGCACGCTTTTTACAAATTGCGGATTAGTAAGAATTTGCTGTACGGTTTGGGCAAAATCCGGGTTTTGCATATGTTTACTGACCACAGCGCCGATTTCCGGGTTGGCTTGGAGCAGCTGCTTTAAATCTCCTCCGCTCAGTGCGCTTAAATCCACCGCACGGCCGGATGAGGCGGCAGCTAAATCCCGGTTGAAAGAACGGAGCTGTTCGTCATCTTTATAATCTTCCAAAATGGAGGCAATGGTATCCTGCGCCTGGCGGACTTCCTGCTGGGGAGAAAGGGGAGCGTCTTCTAAAAATACGTCCTGGCGGGCGGAAGAATCAAAACGGACGGGCAAGGGCATGGCTTCCGCCTGCGGGGCGGCTAAAGACACCGGCACGTTTTGAAACGAAAACGCACCCTGCGCACGGGAGCGTTCTTCTTCCCACTGGGCTGTTTTGCGTTGGTACAGCTGATAACCGCGAACCGCGCCCATAAAAATGAGCGCGGCCGCCATAATTGAAACTAAAACATAGCTGAGTTTGGACATGTCAGTTTGCTTCCAGCAGTTCCACGTCAAACAGCAAAACGGAGTTTGCCGGGATGTTGCCCACCGGGCGGCTGCCGTACGCAGTTTGCGAAGGGCACACCACTTTCGCGCGCGCGCCGGGTTTCATTTGCTGAAGGGCTTTGGTCCAGCAAGGAATCACTTCCGACAAGTTAAACTGGGCGGCTTGGCCGCGGTCGCGGGAACTGTCGAACTTCTCGCCGTTAATCAGCGTGCCGGTATAGTGTACTTTTACGTTGCCGTCCGCCTTGGGCGATTTGCCTTTGCCGGGACGGGAAAGTTTAATCAGCGCGCCGTTGTCGAGTTCTTTTACCCCTTTTTCTTTTTTAAACCCAGCCAGATATTCCTGCTGTTCGGCTTCGTACTTGGCGGAAATGGTTTGGGCGTCACGTTCATATTTTTCAATAATCTGCGGTTTGTATTTTTCCACGTCCGTCTGCGATTTTTTGTTAAGCAGGCTGTCGCGCATGCCCTGGGAAAGAGCTTTGTAATCATCTTCGTTATCAAGCACCAGCTGACGTTTTAAATTGTCTCCCAGCAAGAAACCCAGCGAATACAACATTTTGTTGCGTTCGGCCACCTGTTCGGCCGTCATTTGCGGCTGCGCCGCCGCGGCGGGCTGTTCCTGCGCACACAAAAAAGAGGGCGACAAAAGTACCGCCAAAAGAATCAATTTTTTCATATATTCCAATCTCCTATCTCGTTTTTAAATATGTTTCCAAACGTTGGGTAATTTGTTTAGCGGCTTGTTCGCCGGCGGCCTGCATGCTGCGGCGCATGGAATCCGCCGCGCGCGAGGTGCCGGCCCGTTCATGCACGTTAAACCGCGCAAACGTCACGTTGCGCTGCGCGTCCATCAGGCTGACGGCCGCACTGCTGGCGCACCATACCAGCCCGGCCACTTTCTTGGAGTCGTAGCCATCCGTTTCCGTTATTACTTTTACCAGAATAATTTGTTCCGGGTCCGCCACGTCGGCCACGCCAAGCCCCATTTGGTTCAGCGCGTCCACCACGTAGGTAAGAAGCACTTCGCTTTGCACACCGTCCACATCCACCGCTACAAGCACGGCGGCCAGTTTTTCTTTCAGCGCGTTTTTATACGGCAAGAACGAAGCGGGTTCAAAGCTTTCGCGGTCCGCGGACAAAAATTGATATAAATCGTCCAACGCTTGGCGGCGCAACGCCACCGGCTGCATTTTGTAAGCGATTTTTAAATCGGCCATCGGATCCGCCGGAGAAGAAAACTGCTCCGCCAACCCGGCCAGTTTTAAATCGGCCTGTTTAAGCAACGGTTCCAATACTTTGCGCGCGTTGGCGCGGGGAAGCACGGCTAAAGCGTAGAAATGTTTGGAGGAGGCGTCTTTATCGCGCCATACCTTTTCCACCGAAGCGTTGGCCATCAAATCCGGCACGACGCCCTGGTCCGCCGCGTCGGGCGCATTTTGTTCCATTTCCCGGCGCATATTGGTAAGCGCATTTTGCGAAGCTTCTTCTTTCGTCATCCCTTCGCCCGCCACCACATAGTACTTGGCGGTGTTGTATTTAGCCGTTTTATACGAAACGGTATTCTTGTTCAGCCCCGAGCATGCACATACCCCCAAGGAGGCCAAAACAATAAGTAACAGTTTTTTCATAATACCTCTCTTAATAAGCGGTGCGGACATGCAAAAACACCCGTCCGCCGCGTGTTACGCGTACGTTTTCAAATACGCGTTCTCCTACTATATTACCATATCCGTCGCGCAACAAGAGCCGGATGTTTTGCACGCCGGGCTGCACAAACGCGCGCGCCATACGCACTTCAGCGGGCAACGTAAACCATTGGCGCGTGTCGGCCTTTTCCACCGCCGCACCCAGTGCGCGTACAAACATGCCCGCCAGCTCGCCCAGATTGTCATCTTTGGCGGCCCGCGTCATGGCCTGGCGAGCCTGAGCCGCGGTGATTTCTTTCACCACAGCGCGCGAGGCCGTACGAAACAAAACGCCCGGCATTTTTTCATCTAAATCCATTTTGGCCGCGGCGGAAAAATCCGCCACTTTTTGCGTATAAAAAGTTTGTCCGCCCGCCTGCACCGCCGAAGACGCAACGCCGTAAGGCTGACGCTCGAAAGACGGAAAAGACAGCGTTACCGCCCCGGCCGACAGCCCCGCATACACCGCGTTTTTTACTTCGGGCGAAATATTTTCCCCCTCCTGCGCGGTGGAAGCAAGCAATAAAGCGCGGTCCCACGCCACCTGAACAGTATCGCTTTTTTTAAGCGGCATCAAGCCATTGGAATGGACAACGATAACCTCCCCCAACTGCGCGGCATTGGCTGGAACCGGAAAATCCGGCGCCGACACGCGCAAAGCCCCTCCTAGCCGCGCATAAGCGTTAAGCGCGTTGGTGCGGGCAATGCGGGCGTCGGAAAGCTGGCCGGCGGACTCAAACACCAAGCTGGCGAAGTATTGCACAAAAGGGTCGTCGTTATATCCCTTCTTTTTATCGGCGCGCAGATGGTCCAAAAAAAATACGGCGCGGCGCGCCTCCACCGCGGCGGAAGAGATATCCCCCTGTTGCAGAAAAATAAGCGCGCGGTAATAATACGTAAGGGCTTGTTCGTAGGCGGGGGCGTAATAGGGAGTGGTTAAATCGTTGATTAAAAAGCGGCCTGCAGCGGCGGAAACGCTTTTGGCGTACAGCTCATCAATATTATTTTGGCCGTCACTAAACAGTTGGTCGCTTTGAGCGGTTTCGCCCGCATCATGCAGCAGAACGGCGCGGTCTAGGTAAAAGAGGGTGGCGTCTTTTTGGGAATAGAATTTGTTTTTTTTGGAAACGACCAGCTCTTCCGCCTCTTTAAATTTCCCGGCGGCGGCCAGCCGGTCCACCTCTTTTTTATAACGCAAAGAAGGCGCCGCACACGCGGAGCAAAACAACACCAGCCCCAACAAGCATATGCGCGCCTTCTTCATATCAAAAGCCTACCAAGTGGTTTTGGTTCTTTTAACGTATTTTTTAATTTGTTTCTGGCCGTTCCAAACGATTTGGTTCGTTTCAATGTTGATGAGTTTTAAATTCACTTGGTAGAAAACCAACGCCTTGGAACCGGCTTTGTCGACCACCGAGTTAAGCACGCCGCTTAACATGTAATCCGCACCCACTTCTTTACCAAACGCTTTGCGCGTAGCTTCGGAGGCGAATTCATCCTGTTCCAACCGTTCGGTGCGGATTTCACCGCGTTCAGAAGAGGAAGCCACAAAATCCACTTTGGCCGAATTAATCAGCGCGCGCTGCATTTCTTCAATAAACACAGCCGTGTTGATGTGTTCCATAGTGTTGTTGGTTACAGTACCCACAATGACCGTAGGTTCTTTGCCGTAACGGGTGGTGAATTTGGAATACCAACCGCTTTGCAGACAGTCCGTAATCATTTCCTGGGCCACCATTTGGGCGTCGGTGTCGTTCCAACCGCCGCCGACGTCTTTTACTAAATTCGTCTCCACGCGTTTAATGCTGGGAGAGCATGCAAACAAAAACGGCAATACAAGTAACCCCGCCAATGCTTTTTTCATACAGATAACTCCTGTTAAGAATTTATTTTATCCTATCAAATTTTAAGAGGAAATGAACTGTTAATCCCCGCACAAATTTGGCGACCCGCTTCGGAATCCTGCGCATGAGAGCAGTCCACGCGGCCTTCATCCAGGTGGAACTCGAGCCATTTGGGAAAACGTACATGCGAAGCTTTTAACACGCCCGCTTCCTGCGCGAACAAATACTCACCGCATAAAAGAACTTTTCCCTCTTCCTGCAAGGTGCAAGAAGCCAATTCTCGGGGCAAATCCAAGCGGGATAAATCTTCGGCATACGCGCCATGGGCCTGCTTGTAAGCCGCCTGCGAAAACGCCAACGCGCCCCCGCGGTTAAGCGCCGCCCGACCCTCAGAAATGTTTTTATACTTTTTATATTGGGGCAGCCCCAACGCCAGGCCAAAGCCGAACAAAATAATCAACGCAAACATAAAGGTATGCATGGAACCGCGTTTGGAAAAAAACATAGATTCTCCTTGAAAGTATTTTTTATATTGTAGCAAAACCCAGACGCAATAAAAACAACGGATAAGAGTGCATCTTATCCGTTGTGTAAAACCGCAGGAAATAAGCGTTATTGGGCTTGCCGCTGCGCTTGTTGTTCTTTGACCAGTTCTTCGTATGGGCCGAAACCGTCCTGCGTGTTCCAGCCGCCGCCAAGCGCTTTGGCCAAATTGACGATGGCGGAAAGTTCGTCGTTGCGGGCGGAAGCCAGGTTCATTTCGGCGGAAAGCAAGTTTTCTTCCACGTTTAATAAGTCCGTCACGCCGATCAGGCCTGCGTCTTCCTGTTTTTTGGTCAGGTCATAACTGCGTTGCATGGCGGCCGTTTGCTGTTTGTACGAATCGTAAATTTCGCGGTTTAAGCGGTTGGCGGCCAGCGCGTCGTAGGCTTCTTTAAAGGCGCCCTGCACCGTTTTTTCGTACGAAGCGAGCATTTCAGCATATTCGGCCTCAGCTTTTTTATTTTGCGCGCGGATTTTACCGCCTTCAAAAATGGGTGCAAGCACCTGGCCGCCGATGGCCCATACGCCGGCAGGTCCAGTGAATAAACTGTTCAGTGCACCGCTGGCAAACCCGGCCGACGCCGTAAGCGGAATGGACGGGAAATAAGACGCGCGCGCCGCGCCGATGTTAGCGTTGGAGGAAATCAGCTGTCCTTCGGCCGAACGAATATCCGGACGGCGGGCGAGTAAGTCGGACGGTAAATTTTCGGGTACATTGGGAATAAGCGTCAGTTCTTCAATACTTTTACCGCGCGTAATATCACTTTGCACAATTTCACGCGGAGAACGGCCCACTAAAACGGCAAGAGCCGTTTCCGTCTGCGTAATTTTTAACTGCAGTTGGCGTTCTTGCGCCTGGACGCTGGCCATATTGGCTTCCACGCGTTTCAAATCCACTTCCGTACTATAGCCGTTTTTGTAGCGGCTTTCATAAATACGGACGTTTTCGCGCCGAGCCTTGAGCGTGCGTTGGGCAATAAGCAGCTGTTCATCCAACATGCGCAAAGCAAAATAATTGTTGGCCACATCGGCGGTTAAGGTAAGGCGCACGGTATCTCGCGCGGCTTCGCTGGCCAACAAACGGGCGCGGGCCGCTTCACTCAGGCGGCGGTATTTGCCCCACAAATCCAACTCAAACGAAACCGACAGCCCCGCCGTACTCTGCGTTTGACCAGAGCCGCTGTCGTTGCCGGCGCGACCGGACTCGGCGGCGGCGGAAAGACTGGGCATTTGGTCCGCCTGCGCAAGTCCAACGGCGGCCCGGGCCTGGTCTACGCGCGCGGCGGCAGCCTGTAAATCTTTATTATAGACCAGAGCGTCCGATTCCAGTTGGTTGAGTACCGGATCGTCAAACACTTCCCACCATTTGGCGTTTGTAAAAATACTGAAATTATCGGCCGCTTCGCCGGTGGGCAAATCCAGCTCCGGCTGCTTATAATTGGGGCCCATCATACATCCGGCCAACAGCGCAAAGCACGCCGCCAGGGCGGTAAAACGAATCATTCTCATAATTGCTCCTCTTTATGCGGCAAAACTTCGCCTTCTGCAGACGCTTTCTTTTTGCCGGAGAACCAACAAAAGAAAAGCGGAATAAACAACGGCGCAATACACGTGGCCGCCAACATGCCGAATACTACGGCCGTACCGATGGCGTGGCGGCTGGCCGCGCCAGCGCCAGTGCTGACGGCAAGCGGCACACAACCTAAAATAAAAGCCAAAGACGTCATAACAATCGGACGGAAGCGCAATTTGGCGGCTTGCACCGCGGCTTCGGCGGCCGCCAAGCCTTGTTCTTTTAAAAGAACCGCAAACTCTACAATCAAAATAGCGTTTTTAGCAGCCAACCCCACTAGAGCGACCAACGCGATTTGAAAGTAAATATCGTTGGAAAGACCGCGCGCCCATGTGCCCAAAAGCGCGCCGAAAACGGCAAACGGCACCGCCAACAGCACGGCCACGGGAAGACTCCATTTTTCATACTGCGCGGCCAAAATTAAAAATACCACCAACATGCCCAACAAAAGCGCGTTGGCGGAAGAACTGCCCGCCAGCTGTTCCTGATACGTGGTACCCGTCCAAGCCAGCGTGAAAGAAGGATCCAACGCCGTTTTGGCCGCTTCTTCCACGGCGCGAATCGCATCGCCGGAGCTGTAGCCGGGTGCGGGGTTGGCAATAATTTTTGCCGCGGGAAATACGTTAAAGCGTTCCACCATGTCCGGGCCCAGGCTGGGCGTAAGCGTAATTAAGGAAGACAGCGGCACCATCGCCCCTTTGGAAGAGCGCACGTAAATGCCCGAAATCTGATCCGCCGTGGCGCGGTAGTTGCCGTCAGCCTGCATCATTACTTTAAAACTGCGGCCGGAATACGTAAAATCGTTCACGTACGTGACGCCGAAAGTGCCCTGCAGCGTGGAGTACAGCTCCGAAAGCGTAACCCCCATCGCCTGAGCTTTAATATCGTCCACTTTCATGGTGTACTGAGGAACGGCGGCCGAGAAAGTGGTGTTAACCGAGGAAAGCTCCGGACGTTTTTTGGCTTCAGTCAAAAATGCCTGCACTTGTTGTTCGAGCTCGTTGCTTCCGCCTGAACCGCGGTTTTGGATGTAGCCCTCCAAACCGCCGGTGGTGCTCATCCCCATAATGGGCGGCGGGTTAAACGGCATAACCAGCGCGGCGGGAATTTTCATCAGCGCAAGGCCGTAAATTTGGGCCACCACCGCAGTGGAGGACATATCTTTGGCTTTGCGTTCTTTCCACGGTTTCAACGCGACGAAAGACGAAACGCTGTTGCTCTTTTGCGTACCGCTCAACAAATCGAACCCCGAAAACGTGAGCTCCTGCGACACTGCCGGAAGAGAAAGCAGAATTTCCTCCAGTTGGTTGCCCACCGCCGTACTGCTGGAAAGAGAGGAGGAGGGATCCAGCTGCGCCGCCACCATCAACATGCCCTGGTCTTCTTCAGGCAGCAAACTGCCGGGCACGATTTTAAAAAGCCCGAACGCACCCGCAAACATCAGCGCTAAAATAACGGCCGCCACCGGCACCCGGCGGATAAAGAAAGAAACCCAGCCCGTATACTTGCCGGTAAAGTTTTCGAAAAAGCGGTCGAACTGATAGAAAAATCCTTTAGTGGGACGTTCCTGTTTTTTAAGAAGAAGCGCGCACAACGCCGGCGTAAGCGTAAGCGCCACCAGACCGGATATGATAACGGATACGGCAATGGTAATAGCAAACTGCTGGTACATAACACCCGTCAGCCCGCCCATAAACGCCACCGGCACGAACACGGCACACAACACCAGTACAATGGCTACCACGGGGCCGGATACTTCTTCCATGGCTTTTACGGTAGCCTCTTTAACGGGCAGGTTTTCATCGTGCATAATACGTTCGACGTTTTCGATTACTACAATCGCATCGTCCACCACCATACCGATGGCAAGCACCAACCCGAAAAGAGTCAACGTATTGATGGAAAACCCAAGCAAAAGCATCCCCGCAAACGCACCCACGATAGAAACGGGCACCGCCAAACAGGGAATCAACGTGGCGCGCCAGTCTTTTAAGAACAAATAAACCACCAAGAACACCAAAATCATGGCTTCCACAAGCGTATGGATTACTTCTTCGATAGACGCGGAAACGAACAGCGTGGTATCATACGCTACTTTATAAGCGATATCCATATCCGCCGGGAAATTTTTAGCCAGCGCCGCCATATGCGCATCCACCGCTTTGGCGGTGGCTACCGCGTTGGCGCCCGGGGACAGATAAACTCCCACCGGTACGGCGGGCTTGCCGTTAAAGCTGCCGTTAAATTCATACGTTTGGCTGCCCAGTTCCACGCGGGCAACGTCTTTTAACAGCAGAGAGGTGCCGTCTTCATTGGCGCGCAGAATGATGTTTTCAAATTCTTCAGGCGTAGTCAGGCGCCCGGGAGCCACGATGGAATACATGCGGTCTACGCTTACGGGCAGGGGCGGCTGGCCGATTTTACCCGCGGCGCGCTGGGCGTTTTGGGACTGAATGGCAGCCGTCAAATCGGACACCGACAACCCGCGTTGGGATAAAACGTCAGGCTTAATCCAAATGCGGATAGAATAGTCGTTGGACGTCATAACCGAAGCGTCTCCAACCCCTTCCAAACGTTTCAAATCATCCACGATGTTAAGCAACGCATAGTTGCCGATGGTCGTGGTATCCGTCGAACCGCTGGGAGAGTACAGCGCGATTAATTGCAAAATAGAAGAAGATTTTTTATTTACTTCCACCCCATAGCGGCGAACGTCTTCGGGCAGAGTGGCGGTGGCGCCCTGGACGCGGTTGTTGACGTTAATCATCGCCTGGTCCGGGTCCGTACCCACTTTAAAAGAAACGGTAAGCGTCATATCGCCGTTGGAGGAAGAAGTGGAGTTCATATACAGCATATCTTCCACGCCGTTCACTTCCTGCTCCAGCGGCGCGGCCACCGTGTTGGCAATCACTTCCGGGCTGGCCCCGGGATAGCTGGCCTTCACTTCCACCGTAGGCGGCGTTAAATCCGGATATTGCTCGATAGGGAGCATGGTGATCGACACCATCCCCGCCAATAAAATAAGCAGCGAAATGACCGTAGAAAAAATGGGCCGGTTAATAAAAAATTTGGAAAACATAGCGGCCTCTATTTAGCTTCCGGCTTGGCGGCGGGAGCCGCTTGCGGAGCCGGATTATTTTCTGGCTGGGACGCGGGCACGTTGTCCGCCGCCGGCTGGGCGGCATTGTCCTGCGCGGAAGGCTGGGTTTGCGGCTCGCTCACGGGCACTTCAAACTCTTTTAACTGAGGCTGCACTTGTTGGCCGGGACGTACCTTAATAAGGCCCTCGCTCACCACGCGCTCACCTGCTTTTAAGCCGTCGGAAATAATATAAATGTTGTCCTGCAGCTGCGCTTGAACGGGACGCGCCGCTATGGTGTTATTGGCGTCAATCACATACGCCACCAACCCGTTGGACGTATTTAATAAAGCCGAAGCCGGCACCAGCACCGCATTTTTATAAATCGCGCCCACCAACCGCACGCGCACGAATTGGCCGGGCATTAACGCGCGACTGTTTTTGGGGTTGGGAAAAGAAGCTTTAATCGCCAAGCTGGAGGTTTGGGCGTTTTCGGAGCTGTCAAAAAAGATGATTTTGCCGCGTTCCGGGTAGGTTTTGCCGTTCGACAAAACGGCTTCCACATAGACGGGCGCGTCTTTAGCGTTTACCGTGCGGTATTCTTCCGAATTTAAATAGAGCTGCTGGTCTTCGCTTCCCAGAGCGATTTGTCCCGACAAATAACCGCTGGCCAATTTTTCGAACTGGCTGCCGGGCATAGAAAAGTTAACGTACAACGGGTTGATTTGCACCATGGTGGTAAGCAAGCCCGAATCACCGGTGGCGGAAATCAAACTGCCTACAGACTGCGTCTCTTTCCCCGCGATGCCCGAGATGGGAGCCGTCACTTTGGTGTAGCCCAAATTGATTTCCGCGTCGCTCACGCCAGCCTGGGCCATTTGTACGTTGGCCTGGGCGGATTCGTAAGCGGAAAGAGCGTTGTCGTAATCCTGCTGGCTGATGGCGTTGTCAGCCCGGAGACTTTTCATGCGTTTATAAGTGCGCTGGGTGCGTTTTTCTTCAGCTACCGCCTGGGCTAATGCGCCGCGGGCTTTTTCAAGCGCCACTTTGTATTCTTTATCATCGATTTGGAACAGAAGCGTACCTTCGGTTACGTATTCGCCTTCGTTATATAGGCGCGCTTCCAAAATGCCGCCCACCTGTGCGCGAATTTGAATTTCCTGCGAGCCGGACACCTGCGCCGGGTATTCAATCTCCCACGGCAAATCCTGCTGAAGGACCGTTACCGCATTGACGACGGGAGCAGGCATGGCGGCCTGTTCACTTTTTTTATTGCAAGCAACCAAAAAAACACATAATCCGCACGCAACATACACGGCGGACGAAAAAATACGCTTCATGAAACATCCCCCTTGGGAAAAATAAACGGCTTTTTCAAATTGTATAAAATTTATTATTTGCTCCCATTGGTTTTTTATACTAATTTTACCGTATGGACTAATATAAAAAATCCTCCCGCAAAAAAGGCCGTCCCCACTATACTATAAACAGCCAAACACACAGGGGGATATTATGAAAATTGTATTTTTTGACACCGACCGCATTACACGCGACTATCTGCGCGACAAAAAAATGTGCGACTGCGAAGTAACCTATTTGGAAAACAGCATCGAAAATACGGATCCGGAAACGTACGAAAAAATTAAAGACGCCGAAGCGATTTCCGTCTTCGTACACACCGCAGCAAAAATGAACGCGGAACTGTTGGACAAATACCCGAATTTAAAATTAATCGCCACACGCTCCACCGGGTTTGACCATATCGATCTGGATTACTGCCGCGGACGCGGCATTGAAGTGGTAAACGTGCCCAAATACGGCGAAGCCACCGTAGCCGAATACACGTTTGGACTGCTGCTCAACTTGTCGCGCAAGATTATCGAAGCGCGCAACGACATGAAAAACGCCTCCGTCCATATTAACGATTACCTGGGGTTTGATTTGTATAACCATACCATCGGCATCATCGGTACAGGGGCCATCGGGCGCCATGTTGCCAAATTGGCGCGCGGGTTCGGCATGCACGTACTGGCGTACGACTTGTATCCCAACGAAGAATTCCAGCGCATTTATAACATCAACTACGTAACGCTGGACGAACTGTATGCGGGTTCGGATGTAATTACCCTGCATGCGCCGTCCACCAAAGAAAACCACCATATGCTTAACGATTCCGCCTTCTCAAAAATGAAAGACGGCGTGATTATTTTAAATACGGCGCGCGGCGATTTGATTGACACCGAAAGTCTATACAAACACATCGTTACGGGCAAAGTGGCGGGAGCTGGCCTGGACGTGTTGGAGAATGAAGACTTTTTGCTTCATGACGATATCATCATCAAAGACCAAGACATCGGCCTCGATTTCGCCATGAACACCATCGCCAACAGTAAACTCCTGCAGCACAAACGCGTGATTATTACGCCGCACATCGGCTTTAATTCCATCGACGCGGTGCACCGCATTTTAAACACTACGGTAAAAAATATTGAATCGTTCTTTGCGGGCAAAACGCAGAACTCGGTTTTGGGGGCTAAAAAATGAAAATAAACACGCTTGAACAAGCCATAGGCAATACGCCGCTTTTACAAATTACGCGTTTGAACCCGGGCCCGGGCCATGTATGGGCCAAGTTGGAAATGTTCAACCCGTTTAGCGTCAAAGATCGCGCCGCGCTGTTTATGCTGAACGCGGCCGAAAAAACGGGCCGGCTGGGCCCTGGCGGAACGATTGTAGAACCCAC
Source organism: uncultured Elusimicrobium sp. (assembly GCA_964442585.1). GTDB lineage: Bacteria > Elusimicrobiota > Elusimicrobia > Elusimicrobiales > Elusimicrobiaceae > Avelusimicrobium. The sequence goes on from CAYUAA010000010.1 coordinate 12,952, forward strand.
CAGCGGAAATACGGGCATTGGATTTGCGTTTTTGGCGGCCGCGCGCGGCTACAAATGTATTTTGACCATGCCCGAGAGCATGAGCGCCGAACGCGTGAAACTGCTTAAAGCCTTGGGGGCGCAAATCGTATTGACTCCCGCCGCCAAAGGCATGCAGGGCGCGGTGGAAGCCGCCCTGGAAATAGTGGACAATACCCCGGGTTCCTTTCTGCCCGGACAGTTCGCCAACCCCAACAACGCTCTGGCGCACGAACAAACCACCGGGCCGGAAATTTGGAAAGATTTAAACGGCAAAGTGGACGTATTTGTCGCCGGAATCGGCACTGGCGGAACTATTACGGGAACGGGACATTTTTTAAAGAAGCAAAACCCGGACGTAAAAATTATAGCCGTGGAGCCGGAAGCGTCACCGTTGCTGTCCAAAGGGCAAGCGGGGCCGCACAAAATCCAAGGCATCGGCGCAAATTTTGTGCCGGAATTATTGGACCGCGCGGTGATTGATGAAATTGTACCCGTATCGTATGAAAACGCCGCCGGCACCACGCGCGAACTGGCCAAAACGCAAGGCGTACTGGCCGGGATTTCAGGCGGGGCCGCGTTATGGGCCGCCCTGCAGGAAGCAAAAAAACCGTACAACGCGGGCAAAAACATCGTTACGTTGCTGCCCGACGGAGGGGAAAGGTATTTGAGTACGGAATTGTTTGCTTAAACAAACGCCCCGGAAATCCGGGGCGTTTTTATTTTACAATCGTCCAACGGTCGCCGCCCTGCATTGTATCCGCTCCCAACAGCTTACATATCTTTTTGGCATAGGTATAGTTGGAAATCCCCCTGTCCGAACCGCATACAATGGATTCATGCTCCTCTTCATCGGCGTGAGCATAACGGTATGCCAACAAATAGTACTTGTCGTCATTTTTGCGGCGGGCCGAAACGGAATAACTTCCATGATGATAATCAAAATATTGGCTGGAGGGAACGGAAACATCTAAATCATTTAGATTGTCGGCATATTTCCCGTTTGCCAAGTAATACACTTCCTGCGCTTCCCGCAAGGTTTTCAGCAAAGAGAGAGCTTCCGAGGCCCGCGCTTTCTCCACCGCCATTTCATACTGAGGCACCACTACCGCCGATAAAATACCTATTATCAAAACTACAACTAACAACTCTATAAGCGTAAAACCTTTCATCTCATACCCTCTAATTCCCACTATATCAAAAAAAAAAAACAAATCAACCCTTTGACTGTTTCCCACAAAATGATACACTGGGAACATGAAACGTTTTCTTTTAGCCGCACTGGCGGCATTGGTCTGCCAACTACCCGCCCCGGCTCAAATATACGAAGAGCCGGAAATCGTCATCGAAATGCACGGCGCAAAAACCGCGCCCGTAAAAACCGTCTCCCTCTGGGACAAAAACGCCTTCCAGTTGACGCGTCTTTTCCGCGGGAAAGACCGCACCCACGTACTTTACTCCGTAGAAAACGTGTCCACTAAGGACGACATCTTACGCTCCCAAAACGGCCAGGAATACGCCTTTGTGCGCTACGGCGCCAACGACGGAGAGTACCGCAAATTTCTGTTCAAGGCGGAAGATCCCCAAACTTTTATCGCCTGCGCGGCCAATTTGAAAGACGCGTTGGCCGTTAACTTTAGATACGGGGTAAACATAGGCGTCAGTTTGAAAGATTTCCTGCGCATATACGACCAAACGGCACAGGCTTCCGCCCTGGAAGACGAAACAACAGGGAAGACACTGTCCGTCTACAAACAAACATATTCGGACGTAAACCATAAAACTCCCGCACCGTATTATTTTGTGTTTGACGGCGACGAATTAACCGCGGCTTTTTCCTCCGAAAAAGACTATAACGACTACGCGCAACAACTTTCGCGCAACAACGAAACCCTGCGCAACCAACGCCAACAATCCCAGGAAACAGCCGCCCGGCTTGAAAAACAAAAGCGCGAACAAGCCGAACGACAACGCGCACGCCGTCAGCCCATCAAAGCCCTGGCTTACGGCGGAACAGTGACAGACCAAATGTATATGCCACGAGTGAACAACCCCAGTTTTCCGCCGCCAAAACCCAGCAAAATCCCGGCCGGAACGCCCATGCCGGTCAGTCCGTTTTAAACTAATCCGTTTTTAAGCCTGGCGGACCGCCCAAAACGCCTATACTATCTATATGAACTACATGAATATACATCTTCACTCTGTTGGACTGGCGGGCCTTTTTTATTTGGCTCTGCAAATTAGCGTCACGCTGCACATCCTGCTGAAAAAGGACGACGTAAAAAGCTCTATCGGTTGGATCGGCCTGGTGTGGCTGGCCCCGGTGCTGGGCAGTATTATTTACATTTTATTCGGCATCAACCGCATACGCCGCCGCGCGCTGGCCCTGCGCAATAAAGGGCCGGATATTTTTACGCTGACGGGAAAAAGCCAAAAAGAAATCGAAAAAGAAATCCCCGTGCCGTTTTTACAGCTCATGCGCCTGGGATATAAAGTTCATCCGCAAAAATTCGCCCTGGGCAATTGGGCCAAGCCCTATGTAAACGGGGACGCGGCCTACCCCGACATGTGCCGACTTATCGCCGCCGCTAAAAAAGAAGTACTCTTGCAAAGCTATATCTTTGACAACGACCGGGCCGGAAGCCTGTTCCTGCCCGCACTGGAACAAGCCGTTAAAAACGGCGCGCGGGTAAAAGTAATGGTGGACGGCGTGGGGCTGAACTACTCCAAACCCACCATCGCCGCCGCGCTTAAAAAATTAAAACACGTGGAATTTGCCGTCTTCCTGCCATCTAAAAGCCCGGTAACGCTGCCGTTTCTTAACATGCGCAATCACCGCAAAATGCTGATTGTGGACGGCCAAAAAGCATTTTTCGGCGGCATGAATATTGCCGCCGGCAACTTGGTCAAAACACATCCCAAAGACCCGATTATCGACGTCACCTTCCAGGTGCAAGGCCCGGTGGTGGACCAAATGTCGCGCGTGTTTGAAGAAGACTGGCTTTTTTGCGGCAAAAAGCATTTTATTCCCGCTTCTTTCCGCACCAAAGGCCGTTTGCCCGGCCGCATGCCCGCACGCATCATCCCGGACGGACCGGACAGCGATTTTGGCAAAATAGAACTAATGGTGCTGGGCGCATTGGCCTGCGCGCAAAAAAGCGTAAAAATCGTTACGCCGTACTTCCTGCCGGAAAACAACATTTTAACCGCGCTGGAAATAGCGTCTATGCGAGGAGTGGACGTCGAGATCATCTTGCCGTCCAAAAGCAACATTTTCGGCATGGACAACGCCATGCGCGCCAACTTTGCGCGCCTGCTTAAAAAAGGCGTAAAAATTCACCGCACACGCCCCCCCTTCGACCACAGCAAAATCCTGCTGGTAGACGGGGCCTGGCTGTTTTTTGGTTCCGCCAACTGGGACGTACGCAGCTTTAAACTCAACTTTGAGTGTAATCTCGAGTGCGTAGACAAAGGCTTGGCCGCACAGGTGGAAAAAATTATCGAACATAAAAAAGCCATCTCCCACAGTGAAAAGCTGGAAGACAACCTCCATCCGTCGTTCTGGCGCAAAATTACGGACAATGCGTTTAAATTGTTAACGCCTTATTACTAACATGCTCTACAAACAACCGAGGCCGGAACAAACAATTTCCTATACGGGCCAGGCGGCGCGTCAAACACTGCCGTGCGAGTTTACCGTGTGCGCATGGAATTGGCAAAAATCCAAACAAAAAGGCTGGGAACAAGAATTTTTGGAGTTGGCCGGCGTGACGGATCTGTTCCTGGCGCAGGAAGTGCGACTTTCGCCCGGCGTTGCGCAGAAATTACGCCAAACGCCCCTACATTGGGCCCATGCGGCCAGTTTCTTTTCGCTTAACAAAAACCACCCGGTGGGCGTAGCGACGGGCGCATGCGCACAGCCCGAAAAAATTTGGTTCAAGCAAGGAGCGCGTGAACCGATCTTACATATGCCAAAAATGACACTCGCCACCCTGCTCCCGCTTGAAAACGGACGAAAACTGCTCGCAGTCAACATACACGCCATTAATTTTACGGGCTTAAAACCGTTTGAACAGAATCTCGCGCGCGCAGCGGAACTGCTGTTAGGTTTTGACGGACCCGTCATCCTGGGCGGAGATTTTAACGCTTGGAGCCAACAACGCCGCAACCGGCTTGAAAACATGGCCCGCACCGCCCGCTTAAACGAAGTATCTTTTTCGCCCGACACCCGCACCCGCTGTTTAGGACGGACGGTGGACTACTTGTTTACGCGCGGCCTACAAACGTTGGCCGCCGGCGTGCGCCAAACGGACGCCTCCGACCATAACCCGCTTTTGGCGCGTTTGCGCCTGGCTTAACGGGCTTTGCAAATATGGTAAAATATAGGTAATTATGAACACATCAGACAATAAAGCCATATACTTTAAACGCGAAGCGTTAAAACGCATCGTAAAAGCCTTCGACGAAGGCACGCTTGAAACCAAAGCGTACCGCATTCCTTTTGACGTAATACCGCAGGATTCCAAATCCGCGGTGCGCTGCTGTATTTATAAAGAACGCGCGGTCTTCCGCGCACGCACCCTGGCCGCTTTAGGCTGCAGTGTGGAAAAAGACGACGAGGCCACCTCGCTTAACGACTACGCCAAGGAAGCCCTCCTGCGCAAAGACGTGCCTGAAGTACCGCTTACCGTTATGGACATCGCCTGCAAAGGCTGTACCAAAGCGCGCCATATCGTAACAGAAGCCTGCCAAGGCTGTTTGGCCCGCCCGTGCCAACAGGCATGCAAATTCGGCGCGATTTCCTTCGAAAACGGCCGTTCTAAAATCGATCCAGAAAAATGCAAAAATTGCGGACAGTGCAAAGAAGCCTGCCCCTACAACGCCATTACCTACGTGCCTGTTCCGTGCGAGCAGTCTTGCCCGGTAAACGCCATTCATAAGGGAAGCCACGGCTTTGCGGAAATCGATTTCGAAAAATGTATTTCCTGCGGCCACTGCATGGAAGCGTGCCCGTTCGGCGCCATTATGGAACGCAGCCAACTGATTGATATTTTAAGTTCCATCAAAAGCACCCGCAAAGTGTGCGCGATGATTGCGCCGTCCATCGTCGGCCAATTTGACTGCACTCTCCCGCAGCTGATAACCGCCATTAAAAAAGCCGGCTTTGATAAAGTAACCGAAGTGGCCGAAGGCGCCGACATCACCACCGACAACGAAGCCAAAGAATTAATCGAACGCTTGGAAAACGGCGCGCGGTTCATGACTACGTCTTGCTGTGCGGCGTGGATTCAGGCCGTTAAAAAACATCTGCCGGCCTTAAAAGAATTTGTGTCCCACACCAAAACCCCGGCTTCTTACACCGCCGATATCGAAAAGAAAAACGGTTTTACCACCGTGTTTGTAGGGCCCTGCGTATCCAAACGCGTAGAAGGCATGGATGACCCGAATATCGACTTTGTAATGACCTACGAAGAATTGGCCGCCATGCTTAGCGCCAAAGGCATCAATCCCGCCGAATGCGAAGAAACGCCCCTGGATCCCAAAATCTCCGGCGAAGCGCGCTACTACGGCGTAACAGGCGGCGTCGCCCAAGCGGTGGAAAACGCCCTCCCCGGAAAACCGTTTAAAAAGATGGCTATCAACGGTTTGGATAAAAAAGCCATGCTGATGCTAAACGCGTACGCCAAAGGTGCCGGCGACTTTCAACTGCTTGAAGTAATGAGCTGCAAAGGCGGCTGTATCGGCGGCCCGTGCACCATGAGAAAGCAAGCGCAAGTAATCAAACCGATTAAAGACTTGGTGGCCAACAGCCCCAAAGTTAAACCCGCGTTTGAAGAAGAAAAGAAAGAAGAAAAATAAAACTTTTCCGATAAAAGAAAATCCCCGGTCTGGTTAAAAGACCGGGGATTTTTTACGGGGTGTTTATTCCAGTCTATAAGATAATAGCCGCCTTCTTGTTTGCCGTTGCTGAGGGCTTTGCATATTCCCGTCCCTTTACTTTCGATGGGTTTGCAGCGCACGCGAGTTTCTCCCCCGCGGATAGTTAACCAATAAGAGGAACTCACAGGCAATCTGTTTGCAATGGCCACAGTTAAGTCGTCCGCTGTATCTCTCGCCCCATACTGAAAATGTTTACTGTTTTTGCGTGCATAGCCGCCATGGGTGCTATCCTCGCCGGGAACGGTTATATCCAAATCTTCCAGTTTTGTAGTATAGGCACCATTTGCCAGATAATATACCTCGTTAGCTTGGGCAATCGCCTTAAGCATGACGAGTGCTTCCGCCACACGGCTTTTTTCCACCGCCAACGTGTACTGCGGCAACGCCACTGCCGACAATATGCCGATGATTAACACCACTACCAACAGCTCTATCAGCGTAAAACCCGTATTTTGATACATGGGATATA
>CAYUAA010000011.1:0-18017 GCA_964442585.1 uncultured Elusimicrobium sp.
AGTAAGAAAGAAGTTTTTATGGGTACGGCCGGGCAGTATTATCGCTTCTTTTTCTACTGCCAGAAAAAGAACAAAAGAGTTTTTTACTTACTTTTTAGCAGCACAAAAAAGAAAGGATATCTTTTTTATTTTAAATCCCTTTTAAAAAACTCCTTTACATTTTTCTCAAAAAATTATAGAACAAAGTATAGAACGATTAAAAAAGTAATAGGAGCGCACCATGAAAGCCCTGCACCCCAAACAAGAAGAATTGCTGGAAATTTTAAAAACAAACATCTCGGACCCTCTTACCATGGAAGAACTGGCCGACCGCTTAAACGTAAGCGGCAAAAGCGTAGTGTTCCACCATATTAAACAGTTGGAAAAAAAGGGCTATTTAAAGCGTAATCCGGCCAATCCGCGCGACTATATTATTTTGAAAGATCCGGAACGCAACGTCATTTATTTAAAAATGTACGGCATGGCCAAATGCGGCCCGGAAGGAACTATTCTAGACGGAGAACCCACCCGCATCGTGCCGGTAGACCCCAGCATGGTATATTTCCCCGCGTGCAAAGGATTTATGGTGGAAGCCAAAGGCGATTCTATGGAGCGACTGATCGCCCCGCACGACTGGCTGATTGTGGAGCAAAGCCGCCAGGCAAAAAATAAAGACGTGGTAGTATGCGTCAATAACGGCGAAGTAATGGTAAAACGCTTTACGCAAGACGGGGAAAATGTAATTTTGCAGTCCGAAAATCCGGCCTATAACCCCATCGTAGCGGACAGGACGTCCTTTCACGTGGAAGGAATTGTAAGAAGCATTATTAAACGCAGTTTTAATTGTTAGATTCCTGCCGTCCCGGGCGCCGAAACCTGGGGCGATTAGTCGTAACCTCACCGGGGCCGCTCTTGCTGGAGCGGCCCCGGGTTTATATAACGTCAAAGAGTTTATGCTTTTTCCAACATCTTTTTAACTGTTGTTTTACTTTTTCCAAATCGAAACACGTCAACACGGGATCAAACTGTTCATCCACAATTTTGTCCCACCATTTTAACTTAAGTAATAACCTCATCAAAACGCTTGTACACGGGTTTGGCGGGGATGCCCACACCACCGCTACACCATTTGCGCCGCTTATCGCGCCGCCGCCAATACGCACGCCGGGCTAAATAGTGGTATTTTGGCCAATCTATACCTCATTCCCCACCACAGTATCCCCTTTTCGCGCGCGGACGGATCTGCGTGTTCCAACCCTCAAAAATACAGAAAGAACAGGTAGACGCGGCGTTTAGTTGATGATTGGTCCCGTTCTAATAAAATTAACTTCGGCTGCGATTTTGCAAAATCTGCCAATGATTAATTTATCACCACCCCAATCGTAATGATGCGTAACGTGTTTTTGGAAATACACATCGCCAAAGTATGTAAAAAATTCCCAAGAATTTGTAAGCGTGGATTTTACGTACGTAACGGTTTTACAGTCAGGAACAGGAAATCGGTATTGAGGTTTGCTTTTTTAAGCGGTTTAGATAAAAAAACCCCGCTCTTTCGAACGGGGTTTTTTACAAGGCGTTAAATGTTATTCGATTACCACAACCGAGCGGCCGTCTTTTTCTTCCGAGTACGGGTCGGTCATATTTTCGCCATCCACAATGTACAAGAACTTATACGTACCGGGAGCGATGGAAAGGGTTGTTTCCCAGAAACCGTTTTTCTTTTTGAGCGCCTGCGGTTTGGACATAGTAAACCCGCTGACAATGGCAACTTTTTCTCCTTCGCCAAACCAACGGAACGTCACTCGGCGGTATTTGGAGCTTTTGGGGTTTACGGCCACAATCACGCTTTTTTTGGCTTCAGCGGCGGGCTTTTCTTCAGCCGGTGCGGGAAGAGCGGAAGCCACCACCGCCGGTGTTTGTTCCACCGTCACCACAGCTTCGGGGGCTTTTTCGGGTTCGGCGGCCACGGAAGTGGTTTCAATCGGCATGACGGCTTCTACATCCACCACGGGCAGCTGTTCCTCCGCCCGAACGGGAGCGGCCGTTTCCGCCGCCGGACGGGAGCCGTTAAACAGGCTGGCGGAAAAATGCTTGTACAGGAAAAACCCGAACACGCACATAAAAATAATATCCACAATAATGAGGAAAAGCCAAAGGTCTTTGTTTCCGGCGGGTTTTACGTCTAAATCCAGGTTTTCGTTTTCCATAGTTTTCCCTGATAAAAAAAGCGGGCGAAGGGAATCGAACCCTCGTCTAAAGCTTGGGAAGCTTCCATTCTACCATTGAACCACGCCCGCAATAAACGTCTGCTGTGTTTTTATTTTAGCAAAGTTTACCGTGCCGCACAACTGTTTTTATATAACGCTATTTTTTCGGCACAAGCACGTGCTGGCCGCGCAGATCCAACGTTTTTAAAAACGCCAGTGCGCTTGCCCGGTCCGTTACCGTTCCGTCCACTTGCGCGTCTGCCACCGCGTCCAAAATCTCGCCAATTTTTGGGCTGGGAGGAAGAGATAACGCGTCCATCACATCGCGCCCCGTAATAATCCGTACAGGACGGACTTTTTTGGGTTGGTCGAAAAATTTTTTAAGCAGTAAATTCAGCACCTGCATATGACGCAATGTTTTACCGATGTTGGCCGTTTTTTGCGCTTGGGCGATGGTCAGCATGCGTTCCGCGCTTTTGGGCATAATGCGCTTTAATTGCGCGTCCGACACGTAACTGGCGTAATCGGCCCAGCACAACAAAAGCATCGGCACGCCGGCGTCACCCAAATCTCGGAAAAAGTGAAACGCCCCCCGGTCGGTAATTACGTCGTTGCTGGCCAGATTGCTGGGGCGCAGGTGTTCGCCGATCATAGCGCAGATCAGGCGCATGTCGGCACGGGAATAGTGAAAGCGTTCCAAAATGGTTTTGGCCATTTTTGCGCCTTTTTCTTCGTGATAGAAAAAGCGTAAGCGGTCCCCCTGCACTTTGGCGGTGGCCGGTTTGGCCACGTCATGCAAGAGAGCCGCCATTTTAAAAAGCGGTTTATTGGCCGCTACGGGAGCCAACTTTTTTGCATACTTCGTAAACGCTTTGGGTAAATTATCAAGCAGGTATTCCATGCGCTTAAACACGTCAAGAGTATGCCTCAGCACACCTCCCTTGCCGTAATATACTTCGGCGCAGGTGCGCTGGGGTTCCAACTCGGGCAGCAGTGCGCTCAGCAGGCCGCACGCGTCCATCAGTATTAAATTTTCGTATGCTTTGGACGTGTTAAACAGACGCAGCAGTTCTTCCTGCACGCGTTCGCCGGCAGACTGGGTAATAAGGGCGGCATCTTTTTTAATCTGTTTAAGCGTGTCTTCGTCAATAGTAAAACCCAACTCCGCGGCCGAGCGGAACGCGCGCAACATGCGCAGGGGATCTTCTTTAAACACGCGGGAATTGTTCATGCGAATACGCCTGGCCGTCACATCAGCCAAACCGCCGGACAAATCGACGATCAAATCTTTTTTTAATTTGGTCAGCCGGATTTTGGCGCAACCGTCTTTTTGTTTTTTTATTTGAATGCACGGACACGCGCAAACGGGATACGCCAGCGAATTAAACGAAAAATCCCGGCGCAACAGGTCGGCTTGCAAATCCTTGCCCTGGTAGGCAGTCAAATCGATTTGAATTTTGTCTTTATGCGTAACAAGCCGCCATACGCCAAACTCCGCGTCCATTTCAAACGCGGCGGCTTTTAGCTTTTTGGCAAGCGCCAAAGCGGCTGGCTTTACTTCAGACGCAGGCAGAGCCAAATCAATGTCGGACGAATCTTTGCGCATTAAACCGCCGCGAACGATCCCTCCCACATAGTAGGCGAACGGAACCATTTCGGCCAAAACACGCGCCAAATCAACCAAGGGATTCCTCCCCTTCCGCCCCGCCGCGCGCGGCCAGTTTGGCCACGGCGTCTTTGCGAAGTTCGCGTTTGAGCACTTTGCGCAACGCATTTTTAGGCAGAGATTCCACAAATTCAAAATCACGCGGACGTTTGTAATTGTCCAAATGCGTTTTCAAAAATTTTCTAAATTCGGCAGGGTTGATTTCCACGCCTTCTTTTTTAACGGCGTAAAGTTTTACAAATTCACCGCCGCGGCCGTCCGGCACGCCGATAACGGCGCATTCTTCAATGCCGGGATGCTCGCAAATAACGGCTTCCACCTGCGCGGAAAAAACTTTTAAGCCTTTGATGATAATCATGTCTTTTTTGCGGTCTTTGATAAAAATAAAACCGTCGTCGTCAATTTCCACGATGTCGCCCGTTTTAAACCAGCCGTCTTCGGTAAAAGCGTCTTTGGTGGCGGTTTCGTTGCCCCAATATCCCTTAAACACATTGGGGCCTTTTACGCACAATTCGCCTTCTTTATTGCGGGGAAGCTCGTTGCCGTCATCGTCGAGTACAATGGTGCTGACGGCGGGCAACGCGGGGCCGACTGATTTAATTTTTTGCAGTTCTTCGGTATTAACGCTCAGCACGGGGCTCGTTTCGGTAAGGCCGTAGCCTTCCAATATCGGCACGCCGATTTTTTCTTCAAAACGGTCTTTAATTTCCTGCGTCAGCGGCGCCGCGCCGGACACGGCAAAACGCACGTTTTTAAACGGCCAAAAGCGCAGATACAACCGCTTTAAACCTTTGGCTTCTTTAGAAAGTACGGCGTAAATTTGCGGCACGGCCAAAATAATCGTAACTTTCTGTGACCCCATCGCGCCCAGCCACTTACTGGCGGGCATTACGTTGGCCACGATAACCACTTTTAAATTAAGATACAGCGGAATGACCACGCACGCCGTCCACGCAAAAGAGTGAAACATCGGCAGCAAGCACAAAAAACAGTCTTCGTCCGTCACTTTAAAAAGCTGCGCGCACGAAATGACGTTGGAAGCCAGGTTTCCGTGCGTGAGCATCGCGCCTTTGGGCAGGCCGGTGGTGCCGGAAGTATAGAGAATAAAGGCCAAGTCATCCAGCTCGGCGTGGGCGGAAGAAGTTTCCTCATGCGGAACGGATTTTTCCACCTCGTCCCAAAATTTTTGCACGCACGGCGTTTCGGCGGCTGAAGCGGGGATTTCGTCAGTAGTAAAAATAAATTTTACTTCCGGCGTGTTGGCCAACGCCTTTACGTAATGGCGAATAAACTCTGCCTGTGTAACGACGGCCTTGGCGCCCGAATTGTTTAAAATGTACTGGATTTCTTCCTGCTTCGTCACCATAAAGTTGACGGGAATGCTGATCGCGCCCAGCTTATACAGGCCAAAGTTGGCCACTACCGTATCAATCGCGTTGCGGTGGACAATGGCCACGCGGTCCCCTTTACGGATGCCATGTTCAAAAAACATATCGGCGGCGCGGTCCACCTGCATCAACAGTTCGTGATACGAAACCTCTTTCCCGGTTCCCGCTTCCACCAAAGCGGTTTTGTCCGGAAAGCGGAACGCGCTGTCGGACAGGGCAGTATACAAATCTTTGCGGCGAATCATAAGCACCTCATAAATAAGTAAATCTTTCTTTTATTGTAGTATATTATCCGGCCTGCCTGGGGTCCAAGATATCCCTAAACGCATCCCCCAGCAGATTCCAGCCCAGCACAAACAAAAAAATTGCTCCGCCGGGTGCGGCCACCGTATACCAATACGCAAACGGATTTTGCGCCGTACCCAACACCCAGTTGCGCGCCATAGCAATCAACTGTCCCCAATCAGCCGTACCCGGCTGCGCGCCCAAACCTAAAAATGAAAGAGAGGCCGCCGTCAGCACCACATAGCCAATGTCCAAACTGGCCACCACCACGGACGGATAAATGGAGTTGGGCAAAATATGGCGCAGTAAAATACGCGGCCCGCGCGCGCCCAAAGTTCGCGCGGCGGTTACGTAACCGCGCTGCTTAACCGATAAAATATCCCCGCGCACCAAACGCGCGTAAGACGGCCAGGCAACGGCGGTCAAGGCAATCATCATATTTCTGATATCCGGCCCCAACATGGCGGCAATTACCATGGCCAACACCAAAGAAGGCACGGCAAAAACAATATCCGTCAAGCGCATGAGGGTTTCATCCACCTTCCCGCCGAAATAGGCAGCCGTCCCACCGACCAACAAACCGATTAAAAACGCAAAAAACGTAACCGTTACGCCCACTTTAAACGCCAGGCGCGCGCCCCACACCACGCCGTAATACAAATCGTACTGCTGTTCGGTGGTGCCAAACCAGTTTTGTGCGGACGGCGGCTGCGGCGCAATTTGATAACTTCTTTGCGGCAGCTGATAGGGATTATTTTTGTTTTGGGCGGGCGCAAGCCACGGCGCGAACAAAGCCGCCAATGCAAAAAACGCCACAAGCAAAAAACCCGCAAGCGAAGTTTTATTGGTAAAAATACGTTTAAAAATACGGTTTTTCAGCATAGGTTAATCCAGCCTGATACGCGGGTCCACCGCCGTATATAAAATATCCGACAGTAAATTGCCGATCACAAACAACACCGCCACCATCAGAGAGAACCCCAAAATGCCCGCGATGTCGAGCTGCTGCGCAGCCATTACGCCAAAGCGACCGATGCCGGGATAATCAAAAATCGTTTCCACAATTACCGTCCCCCCCAACAAGCGAATAAACTGAATGCTTGCCAGCGTAATAACGGGAATCACGGCGTTCTTGCCCGCATGTTTGTAAACGACGGCCGTTTCCGTCAGCCCCTTGGCCCGCGCAGTGCGGACGTAATCTTTATTTAATTCTTCCAACATGCTAGAGCGCATAACGCGCACCATTAGCGCAAACGAGCCGATGCACAGCGTCACCGCCGGCAGGACCAAGTGCGAAAGAACGTCGCCAAACACGCGCCAGTTGCCGTTAAGCACGGCATCCACGAGTAAAAACCCGGTATACGTTTTAAATGCGCCGCCGTGAATAATCATATCCGTTTGGAAGGAATATCCCCCGGGCGCAAACCACCCAAGCTTACCGTAAAACACCATTAATAAAAGAAGGCCCAATACAAAAATAGGGAGCGAAAATCCCCCCACGCTGAAAATACGTGCGGCGATATCCTGCCATTTGTCTTTATGCACCGCCGATGTACAACCGAACCATATGCCAAAAAACACCACCAGTAATATGGTCAGCAAAGCCAGCTGAATGGTGGCGGGCAGATATTCCTTAATGGCGCGGGCCACGGGCATATTGGCGCTGGGACTGTAACCCAAATCGCCCCGCGCCACATTGGCCAGCCAGCGGCCGTATTGTTTAAATACGTTATCACGCAGGCCGTATTTACGGATAACTTCTTCAAGCGAACCCATTTGGCGCGGGTCTTTTACATACAAAGACGCGCGCATTTCAGGGCTGAGCCGCTGGGTGAGAAAAAAGAGCAAAAATGTAACACCCAATATCACCAGAGGCAGTAAAAGAAGTCTTCTTAAAATATAACGGAGCATAAAATTCTTTATTTTTTATACGCAAGCAGCGTATCAAGCACGATGTAAAACGCGGTAAAAAATTCCTTTAAAATTAATTTTTCGTTCGTCGTATGGCAATCGCGCACACCTACCCCCAAATTGGGCAGAGTAAAACCTTTTCCGGCCAACACATTGGCGTCGCAGCCGCCGCCGCAGGCAATCGGTTTAAGCGTAACACCACGTTTTTTGGCGGCAGCAACGGCGGCTTTCACCGTCGGATGCGTTTTGGCTACACGCACGGCCGGATAGCGTTCTTCGGCCGTAAATTTTACTTCGGGTTTGCAAGTTTTGCCGTTAATTTTCTTAGTAAAACGTTTGACGGCTTTATCAAAACACGCCTTCATATGCGCGGTTTGTTTAGCCAGCTTTTCGTTTACCAGGCTGCGCGCTTCCCCTTTTAAAAACAGTTCCGGCATAACCACATTGGTGGCCGAACCGCCCTCCACTACGCCAAAGTTGGCCACCGTATCTTTATCAATGCGGCCCAATTTCATTTGGCCCAAGGCGTACACCGCCACTTCCAGGGCGGAAATCCCTTTTTCCGGCGCAACGCCCGCATGGGCCGCCAAACCCTTTATCCGCACTTCAATAGTATTGACGGCGGGGCCTTGCACCAATAAAAACTCCAATTCTTCGCTGTCTAAAATCAAGCCTTCGCGTCCCTTTATTTTTTTGGAGTCCAAATTTTTGGCGCCCAACATGCCGGCTTCTTCCGTCAGCGTAAAAATGACTTCCACCGGAGGATGGGGCAGTTTTTGTTCCTTTAAAGTGCGTAAAACTTCCAAGATAACGGCAACACCCGCTTTGTCGTCCCCTCCCAAAACGGTCGTCCCGTCCGAGGTGATGCAATCTCTTTTGACCACGGGTTTTACGCCGCGGCCGGGAGGCACCGTATCCAAGTGCGCGCAAAGCACAAACGGCACGCTTTTCACCGTACCGGGTAAAAAAGCAATCACGTTGCCTTGGGCGTTGGTGTTATAGTTTTTGCCGGCATTGTCCACGGTTACGCGGCAGCCGATGTCTTTTAATTCGCGCGCCACCTGTTCCTGCATGGCTTTTTCGTTATAAGATTCACTGTCCGTACGGACTAATTTTAAAAAGGTGTCAACAAGTCTTTTTTCATTTAATTTCATGACAATTCCTCCGTTTATTTACCGGACGTCAAAGCGCAAGCGCACCAATGGCGCGGGGCGGCTTCTTTCAGTTCGAAAGGCTGGGTGCGGCACGCGTCCGCCGCCTGAGCGCAACGCGCGGCGAACGGGCAGGCCCACTCCGCGCGTTCCGGACGTTTGACGGCCACTTCCGGAGACGCAAAAAACCCTCCCCCTTCCACCCGCGGCACCGCCGCCAACAGCGCGCGCGTATATGGATGAAGCGGCCGCGTAAAAATTTCTTCGGCAGGGGCGCGTTCCACGATACGGCCTTTATACATAACGGCGATTTCGTCGCACAAAAACCGTGCGACGGCAAAATCGTGCGTTACGAACAACATGGAAATTTTACGTTCGCGTTTAATTTTTTTAAGCAAATTCAAAATTTGCGCCTGGACCGATACGTCAAGCGCTGAAACGGGTTCGTCCGCCACTAAAATTTTAGGTTCCAACGCCAACGCGCGCGCAATACAAATACGCTGCCGCTGGCCGCCGGAGAATTCATGAGGATAGCGGTCCAAAAACGTCTCAGAAAGGCCAACGGAACGCAGCAATTCTTTTAAAAACCGCTCGCGTTCGGCGCACTTTTTATACAGCCCGTGAATATCCAGCGGTTCACTTAACGTTTGGCGCACGTTCATGCGCGGGTCAAGGCTGGAGTACGGATCCTGGTAGACCACTTGCATGCGGCGGCGCAGGCTTTTCCAGCCGGACTTGGATATCCGCGCCGTATTTTTCCCATCCGCCAATACAACGCCGGAGGTCGGCTTTTCAATTCCCAACAACACTTTGCAAAGAGTGGTTTTCCCACAGCCGGACTCGCCTACCAGCCCCAGTACGCTGTTTTCGGGCAGCGTCAAACTGACGTCTTTTAACACAGGAAATGCTTCCCCCTTGCCAAACAGCCATTTGCGGCGGAAATACGTTTTATAAAGATGCGTAATTTCTACTGCGGCGGTCATTTGGGTTCCTCCAGCCAACAGCGCACTTGGCGGCCGTCTTTTATAAACAAAGGAGGCAGACAAGCGCGGCATTTATCAAAAGCTTTTGAGCACCGCGGCGCAAACGGACATCCCGTTACCAATTCCCCGGGCACGGGCGGATTACCGGCGATGGCGGGCAATTCTTCCTGCGGATTGGATAAAGACGCCAACGACCCGAGCAGCCCCTGCGTATACGGATGAAGCGGCCGGGCAAAAAGGGCTTTGGCGGGGGCTTTTTCCATGCACAAACCGGCATAAAGCACCAACACGTCGTCGGCTATTTGTGCGGCCAAAGCCAGGTTATGCGTAATAAAAATCACCGCCGTACCGGCCGCCCGCTGAAGTTGTTTCATCAGCCCCAGAATTTGCGCCTGAATAGTAACGTCTAAAGCGGTAGTCGGTTCATCGGCAATCAACACGTCCGGAGACAGTGCAAGCGCCATGGCGATCATAACGCGTTGGCACATACCGCCCGAAAATTGGAAAGGATACTCTTCCAGCCGTTTTTCCGCGTCTGCGATGCCCACCCCGGCAAGAAGTCGAACGGACTCGCGGCGGGCCTCTTCGATGGATAAATTGCGGTGCGCGCGGAGCGTTTCTTCCAGCTGGCGTCCGATGGTAAGAACGGGATTCAAACTGGAGGAAGGATCCTGGAAAATCATAGAAATTTTATTACCGCGCACTTCGCGCAGCGCAGAGGGAGAAAGAGAAAGCAGATTTTGCCCGTTATATAAAATTTCGCCGCCCGTAATCTTCGCCGCGGCCGGAAGCAATCTTAAAAGAGACAGCGCATGCACCGTTTTTCCGCTGCCCGATTCCCCCACCACCGCCAAAACACGGCCCTTTTGCAGGGAGTACGAAAGGGAGCGCAGCACGGGAACGGTGCGCTTATTGACGGTAAAATCCACCCGCAAATCGCGGACGGCCAATACGGGATCGGTCATATTATTATTATACCAATTAGGGAGGCGGCTCGTCCGCAAACGTTCCGCCCCAAGCGCGTCCCGCGCGCACATAAAATACGGACTCCGCCCGCGCGCGAATTTGCTACACTTACTGTATATGGCATATTTAAAACAATTTTCCATTTTAGCCGCCGCACTCGTTTGCTTGTGCGCGTGCAGCTCTTACAAAACCGTCACCGTCACGCTGCCGGACGGATTTACCGTAAAAGCCCGTGTGGCCGACACGGTTGAGAAAAAAGAAAAAGGTCTCATGTTTGTAAAACATCTGCCCGAAAACGAAGGCATGCTTTTCATTTCCGAAGAAGACGAACCGCAGCACTTTTGGATGAAAAACACTCTTATTAATTTAGACATGGTGTTTATTTTAAACGACCACACCGTTTCCTCCGTCGCCCACGATGTGGAACATTCCTATTCCTACACGCCGGATTACGACGTCGCCCAAGTAACGGGCCACGGCCGCTACGTACTGGAACTGCCCGCACGCGCCGCGGCCAAACACGGCGTGGAACCGGGGGCCGAAATCGCGTTTACGCTGCCGGAGCAAAAATGAAGAAAATTTATCTTACCGCCCTACTGTGTCTCTGCCTGTCCTGCGCATACGCCGAAAAAAATCCGTGGGAGGAGATGAACGCCCAGGCCAAACGGCACTTAATTAATTTAATTAATATCGACACGTCCCTGCCAGAGCCGGACGAACTTTCCGCCGCGCGCTATCTATATAAGGAGTTTAACAAGCATAAAATAGACTGGGACATTTTCATCCCCGGCGCGGGCCGCGCCAATGTAATGGCCCGCCTTAAAGGCAGCGATCCTGCCCAAAAACCGCTGTTGTTAATTTCGCATTTAGACACAGCCCCCGCCGCCGAGGGCTGGACGTATCCCCCCTTTAAAGCCACCGTCGAAAACGGCAACATTTACGGGTTGGGTTCCACCGACGCCAAAAATTACACCGCCGCCTATTTAGCCCTTTTTACCTGGTTGAAAGACCAAAACATCACACCCAAGCGCGACATCATTTTTTTGGCGACATCCGGCGAGGAAACCGGCAGCGAAACGGGCCTGCGCTGGCTGGGAGCCGCCCACTGGGATAAAATAAAACCCGGATTTGCGCTTAACGAAGGCGGCGGCATTATTAAAAACAAAAACGGGACGGATATTATCTTTGCCGAAGCGTCCACCAAAATGTATATGGACGTCAAAATCACCGCCTACGGCACCGGCGTGCATTCTTCCATGCCGGTAAACGACAACGCCGTCTACTTACTATCCCAGGCGTTGGCCAAAATCGCCGCCTACAATCCGCCCGCCAAAGTACCCCCCACCGCACGCACTTTTTTCCAGTCTATCGCGCCGCTGCAAGACGAGGACGGACAAACCACCATCAACTTTTTACTTTCCGGCGGCCCACAAAACCAAACTTCCGCCGCCGAAATTATGGCGCTTGATCCGTTTTTCCGCACACAACTTAAAGACACGCTCAACCCCACCGTGCTTTCCGCCAGCAAAGACGCCGGCTCCGCCAGCGGTGAAGCCAGCGCGCTAATCAATGCGCGCCTGCTGCCTGGAACCGACCCGGACGAATTTTTCGAACATTTAAAAGAACTTTTCGCCGATGAAGACAATATCAGCCTGGAAATTGTGGAACGCCCGCAAACGCCGTTTCCTGCGCCGATGGACGGCCAGGACGCGCTGTTTGCATCCATTTCCAAAACGGCGGCAAAAATACTGCCGCAGGCCATAACGGTGCCGGGCATGAGTCCCGCTTCGGGCGACAACGAATTTTTGCGCAAGTTGGGGGTCGTTACTTACGGACTGGGACCGGACATGGACCCGCTTGGCGAAAACCCTGCCCACACGCCAAATGAATTTATCAGCGAGCAGGACTTTTTCAACCAGCTCCAATTTATCGCCGGAATCGTGTTTGATTTCGCTTACGGCCGGGATTTACTGCCGCTTTCGCCGCGCACAACAGAAAATAAAGATATCCCGGAGCCCCGGCAGGACCTAGATAAAAAATAGGACTTTTGGCCCTTGCTGAACTGTAAGATTTAATAAATAATTACTTTAAGGCGTAGTCTGTAGTATTATATAGAAAGACGATTTTAAATAGAACTTAGGATTCCCTTATGAAACAACAACAACAAACTTCGGCTTCTCCCGTCCAAAAAACCATTTCGTTGGCGGTGGCGTTCAGCTTGCTGGCCAACCTAACCGTTCCGGCCGCCGCCCAAACGCAGGGCAGACGCACGTACCAGCGTTCCCAACCGATAGTCGCCGTACAGGATAACACGCGCCTGAACAACCAAGTGGAAATGAAAGTTAAAATGGCGCAAGAAGCTTGGGAAATAAACAAGGGAAAACTGTCGGACGAGCAGATTACACGCCTGAGGGAAATCCACAACATTCTGCTGCCGCCGCAGACCGCCAACAAACAAGCCGCCAAATCCGATTTGGACCTTTTTACGGAAGTGTACAAACAACACGTCCAAACCGAAGTTGCGTCCAAAAAAGAATCCATCCGCAAAGAAAAACAAAAACTTTTAAAACAGCTTGCCCAACAAATCAAAGAGCTGCCCGCCGATGCGGACGCCGCCGAAGTGGAAGCTTGGAAAGCCGACGTCAACGCCCAAATCGACCAATGGGCCGCGCAGTCGCTCGCGTCGCTGTCTTCATGGGAGAAAAAACAGCTCGCCGCCGCCCAAAAGAATTTTGACAAATACGGCAAACAGGAATTTTTAAAACAACGCGAAAAAGCCGTGAAAGAAATGGTGGACGATTTGTGGAAAATGCAAAACTATCAATCGCCTTACGCCAAAAGCATTTTCCTGGAAGTGGCCCCCACGTTGGCCATGCTCAAAACGATGGATAACAAATCTTTCCTCACCGACCAGCAAAAAAAATGGCTGGAAAAAGGATATGTCCAAATTTTGAAACAGTCGCTCAAGCCCGATGTCTGCAGCAAGGGCCGCGCAGAGACTTGCAAACACATTTTTAACGCGGTTGTAGGCTTGGGCATGGTAGGGAATTACGACGGCGCCGATGCCGTGAGTGATTTTATCAGCGCCCATCTGCAAGGCGAACTGGCGGTTCCCGCGCTGTTAAACGGCGTGGCCGCGCTGCTCGCGATGAAAAGATATAACGTGATCAACGGCATTCTCCATCAGGCCACGTTAAAAGAAACGTCCATCGAAAGTTTTGACATGTTAAGCTTTTCCACCTGGGTGGATGCGGTGGCCAACATCAACGGCCAGTATTTAGGAGAATCTTCCAAATATACGCAATACCCGCTGACCGCCAACCCCAACGAAAAAACCGCCATGGGCAACGCCTGGGAAGACGTCGCCATGTTGCTGGCGGAAGACGGCTCTTCCGAAGCGTTGAAAATGCTGCGCGAATACGGCGTGGAAAAATGCAAAGTTTACACCGATACCAACCTCCACCTGCAAACCGTCATCAAAGGCGTACGCTGCCACGGCATTATTCCGTTTTTGGTAGGCGCGTTGGTCAGCGGCAAAAGCGGGGCCAGCCAATACGCTCCCAAATTTTTAACGGAAACGGCGGGACCGCAAATCTCTAACAGCGGCACCCATATCATCAGCAACCAACAAGCCGCCGGCAACCGCCAATATAACGCGAACATGGCCGGTATGTTCCGCCAATACGTGGCCAAAACCGGCTTAACGGCCGAAGCCGCGTTGGCAAGCATGCTGTTTAAACAGAGCATGGGCGATTTAAACGCCGACACCGAACTCGCTCTCGACAACAAACTTTATAAAGTATACGCCAAAACAGCCAAACAACACCGTCCCAACCCCGGTTACGCCATTCAAGCGTACACCAAAGGCAGCGCGGAATACAACGCCAAAGCCGTCCGCCAAGACCGCACCCGCTGGTTCCGCAAAGCGGCCGTTTGGGCCGATATCGCGCTTTTGGTATGGTGCGCTTACGATATTACGAAATGGGGCCGCGCCGCTTATAAAGTGACCAAAGGCATTTACTCCGCCGCCAAAATGGCCCGCGGCGGTGCCACCGTCGCTCAGCGCGCCGTCATGCTGCGCAACTTAAACATCGCGCCCAAACTGCGCGCGTTTGTCAGCGTCCCCGCCAAAATCAAAGGAGGAATGCAGCCCGTCGTATTGGCGCAACTGCCGCTTTATACCAGTGCGGTAAAAATGCCGGAAATCCCCGGTTTTGTGCATTCCGCCGGCAAAGTAGTATTGGAAGGCGCACGCTTTTCCACCGAAACAGGTGTACTGGGCGTAAACGCCCGCGAAGTAGCGGCCGCTTCTTCCGGCCAGGTCAACCTGCAAAAAGGTCTTCAGCTTAATAATGCGCTGGGTGACGCTTCCGCCGCGGCTAACACTTCGTTTGCCAACCGCAGCTGGACGCAGCGTCTGTTTACGTTTAATAAAGACGCTTCCTACCGCAATACCCTTTCCGCCGCCTTGCAGCAGCAGGGCCGCCTGCCGGGTTTAACGCTGCAAGAATCCACACAACTTGCGTTGGAAATCAAAAACATGCCGGGCATTACCGTGCCGGCCAATATTCAAACGTTTAAAGCGCCCGAATTATTCAAAAACGGCACGTTGCAGCAGGGGGCCTTAACGCGTGTAATGAAAAACGCTTTAGGCGTCGAACCGACGGCCGAATTCAGCGCGTACACCGCTTCATTATTGGATAAAGCTCTTTATGAAACGAACGTACAATTTGCCAACCGCAGCTGGCTGAACCGCTCCTGGACGTCCACGTTAGGTAAAGCCAACTCGCAGTATAAGAGCATGTTGCTTTCCAACATGGCGGCCGCGTTTGACGCGGACGGATTCCTGTTCACCAATCCGAGCCAATATAAAGTGTACCAGTCGCTGGTTACCACCGTTTCCAACGATTTAACCCTGCACGCGCCGGGCGGAAAAGTGTTGAGCTCTTTGCGCGGTTTGTCTAACAAACCTGCCAAAGTAACCTACCGCAACATGGGCAGCGCGATCCTCAACTCCGCCGACCCCGCGGTATTGCCGCAAGAATTGCCGCTTAACATTTCCATCGACCGCGGCATCAGCGGAGTGAACCGCTCAGGCTACCAACGCGTTTTGTTTACGGACAAAGGTTCTTCGTTCCTGTTCGGTGTAGGCAACAACTTGGCCAAGCCGGTCCAACTGCAGAACTTCAAAATCACGTTGGACGGAGCCAGCCTCCCCGGGCTCGTACGCGCGGCGGAACAGACCTCACTCGTCAAACCGCTCGAACTGAAACTGACGCCCATGTCCACAGCCGGCTGGTTTGGCCGCCAAAAAGAAGCTTTCAGCCTGCGCGCAACCGCCTTTAAAACGGCGCGTGCGGAAGGCCAAAAACTCCCGCTTGGCACGCTGCTTAGAGACAAAACGAATATTTATATCCACGACGTCCCCGTCTTTGTACGCGACGGAGAAGCCCTTAAAGCCGTCCCGCTGACCTTCAAGGCGGATTCTTACTTAGGGCTTAAAGGCACCAAAGCCATTTTAAATACGGACGGAACACTTTCCTGGTACCGCGGCACGGATATGTTGGAAACCGTACCGAAATTCAGCGTCGGTCTGCCGAAAAACCAATTGCGCCCGTTCCTCTTGGTCGCTAAGAGCTCCTCCAATCCGCTGAGAATGACCGTCATCTCCGGGCGCAACAAACTTACGCCGCTGATGTGGTCTACCGGCTTGAGCTTGAGCGCGGCGTCCTCTTCGTTAATTCCGTCGTTGGAAAGCAACTACGGAGACAGAATTACAGAAACGGATAAAACCATGATTTCGTTGGCGCTTCCCTACTTGCCTTCGTTTGCCGCGCCGGCCCTGTCGCCTATTGTTATGAAATTCGGCGCGTTAAGAACGCTGCAATTTGCCTTGGGTATTTCCACCGCCGGTTTGGCCTTTACGGCCGCCAACGGCTTCAGCGGTAAACTGGATCACGACAATCTGCCCGCCATCTGGCCGCTGTACGTATCGGGTACCGCAATCGGTATTTCTTCCGCGCTCAGCCGCGCTTCGTTAAACCTGCTTATTGACAAAATGGGCGGCGGCGGCAGTCTGCTGAAGAGTATGGCGTTTAAGAACATTGGCTCTTTCTCGCTGTTGGTGCCCCAAATTGCGTTCAGTGCCATTGGATATAAGACGGACTTCTCTTTCGCATTCCCCGTGACGGGTGCGTTATCGGCGGGTGCGTTATTGTGGGTGTCTTCTTCCCGCATCGACGCCGGAATCGGCCGCGTAGCCAACTTTATGAAAACTTCCAAGCTGGAATGGAGCAACCCGGTTACCCTGCCCAAAACCTTATTGAGCAATTCCAAAATTATGCTTAGAGACGGTTGGAGAGAAACCTGGAGCTCTATCCGCCTGCTGGGAACTAAAGAACTGTTGCTGCCCACCTTGGCCGCTACGGCGTTTACCGGGTTTGAAGCGTCCTCTTTTAACAAAGCTTCCAACCAGTTAATCCGCCCCAAAGTGGAAGGAACCTCTTTCATTAAAGGGTTTGACGACTCTACGGACCGCAAAAACTGGACGTCGCTGTTAACCAGCGGTACAGTTGTATTGTTCCCGTTGCTTACGCGCTTTGCCGCCAAACCGCTGTTGAGCAAAATGGCCAACCCCGCGGTAGTCGGCGCGGAATACCAAAAGATGTTAAAACTCTCCTATGGGCTTAACATCGGTGGTACGGCTCTGTTGATGTACAACGGCTTTGAAGGCTTTGACAGCCCCGGCTTCTTGGGTATTGCCATGATCGGCGTCGGTACGGCGAATATGACGCAGTCCCTGCAAAAGCTGTCCAACATCAACATCGCCCGCAGCAGCTACGTGTTAAAACGCGCAGCGAACATGTCCGCAGCGGAGGCCGCCCTGTTCAAACAAAACACGGTAACCAAAGCGATGACCAGCTTCCCCGTGTCTCAGTTGGGTCTGGCGCTCTTGCCGCTGTACGTCAGCCAATACACGGATGACCAAATCGCCCGCGGCGTTGAAACTAAAGCCAACGCGCCGCACAGCTCGCTGTGGATTCCTATGACTTCCATCGGCGCCAGCTTGGTGCTGTCCGCCCCGATGATTTGGAAAGGCTTGCGCATTCCCACCGGCTTGGGCGGATTTGGTATCGGCTTGGATAAAGGCTTGAACTATCCCTACTCGTGGAACAGCCTGTGGCACCCGACGCCGGAATCGTACATGAATCTGCAGCCGGACGCGCCCGAATTTCCCACTCCCTCCCAAACCCAGGAGGAATTGGAAACGGAAGCTCAGCCGGCCGCCAATTAAAATTATTAGCAAATATGCAAAGCCGCCCCTACCGGGGCGGCTTTGTTTTATGTTCAAAACGCGGCCTGCTTTTTATCTATACAAGTGGTATAATATTAAGGACCGTTTTTCCCCTCAAATTTGTATTAGGAGCCGTAGTTATGATTAAACAAGGAAAATGCTTTTTTACGTCCGAGTCCGTTTCCAA
>CAYUAA010000012.1:0-16831 GCA_964442585.1 uncultured Elusimicrobium sp.
TTGTTTGTTGATAAAAAATAATAAATATATATTATTATTTTTTGTTGGTGAAAGATAAATACTTCAAATATGTTTTTTAAAAAATAATTTTTCGATTTTTTGAAAAAAATAAATATAAATTTATATATAAAAATAAAAATACTTAAAATTTAAGTATTTTTAAAAATAAAATCAAAAATGAAAAATGCGTTTGGTGTGGTAAAACAGGTTAATTTTTGTGATTGTTTTATTTTAAATATATATTAAAAAATAAAAATACTTAAAAAATAATTAAAAATAAAAATAAATTTTATTTTTATAAACTAAAGTTTTCGAAAAAAGAAAGATTTGAATGATTTTTGTTTTTATAAAAAATAATTATAAAAATAAAAGTATTTAAAAAATAAATAAAATTAAAAAGGAGTTTGAAAATGATAACTAAAATTACAATTTGTAATTTGGCTTTAGCCCAATTAGGGCAAGCTCCGATTTCGTCTTTGGATCAAGAAGATGAAAAAGCTCGCCGGCTTAATTTGTTTTACGCTCCCGTGCGCGATGAGGTCCTGCGTACGCATAACTGGGCTTTTGCTGCAGTAAGCGAACCTCTGGCCTTGCTGGAAAAAGAAGCGGATGCGGAAGGCTCCTTTATTTATAAATATCCGGCCGAAGCGTTGTTTATCCGCCGGGTGTTTGCGCCCCGCGCGCCGCAGGTTTCCCTGTCGTTTAAAGAGCATTTCCGCAGCGATCTGCACTGCCGTACCCTGGGGATTCCTTGCCGCACGGCCCATGCGGAATATACGCGCCGCATTACGGATGAAAATCTGTTTGACCCGGCGTTTGTTAAATGCTTTTCGTTGGCGTTGGCGTGCGATTTGGCCGTCGCGCTGACGGGTGACGGGGGGCTGGCGGGCCAAATTTTGCAAAAATATATGCTTAGTTTGGAAGAAGCGCGCCGCAGCAACATGACGGAGAACTTTCTGCATGCGCCGGCCGATGATGTTTTTAGCGGGGTGCGCTGATGCTTTTACATCATTTACAGCCTTCTTTTGCGGGGGGCGAAATCAGCCCTTCTCTTTACGCGCGCGTAGACAGCGCTGCCTACGGTTCCTGGCTTAAAACCGCCCGGAATTTTTACGTCCATCCCCAGGGGGGCGCTTCCAACCGTCCCGGAACGGCGTTTATGGGTGCGGCCAAATACCCGGGCAAGGCCTGCCGGATTATGCCCTTTGTATTGGGAGAAAATGAATCTTATGTGTTGGAACTGGGCGAAAAATATATGCGTATATATACCTCTTCCGGCCTCCTGCTGACGGAGGACGGCTCCCCGTACGAAATTTCCACGCCTTACGGCTCACATGAACTCGCTTCTTTAAATTCCACCCAGTACGACCAGACTCTTTTCCTCTCTCATCCGTCTTATCCGCCCAAGCGGTTGGTGCGCCTGGAAAGCGGCCGTTTTGAATTTAGCGACGTGCCAATAAAATACGGTCCGTTTAAAATGTCCAACACTCAGGCCGACAAACGCCTGCGCGTTACCCTGAATCAGCAAACAGTTACCACCGTGGGCGCATGCGCGTGCGTTTCGTTTGTGCCGGTGGCGGATTCGCGTTACTTTGTGGTGGGGTATTTTGACGGCACGCGCTTTTTTGTGGGACATGATTCCGGGTTTGATCCGGGCTTTTTTACGGCTGAATTCAACCGCGTATTTGGTTCTGTTGGGTTTCAGGCTGTTTGTTTGGGCGGGGTGATTACCATTACTTCCCCAGCGGAAAACGGCGGAAACTGGAACGGCCGCCAGCTTGTGTTGGAGTACCGCGTCGCGTTTACGCGCCCGGCGGTTTCTACGGTTGTGTATACTCTTTCCGGCGGCAGTACGGAAGGCTCCCAAATCGTGCAGGGGGATGGTAAATACACTCTGGAAAGCGATTTCGATTTATTTACTTCCAACCATGTGGGCGCGGCGTTTAGCCTTACGCACCGCGTGGAAAGCCAGTGCATAGCGGGTACGCTGGGGTATGATGGGGCGTCCGCTTCTGTTACCACGGGGTCCGGTTGGCGTCTTCGCACGGCGGGTACGTGGACGGGGCAGGTGGCGGTGGAAAAGTCGGAAGATGCCGGACAAACGTGGGAAAAAGTAACGTACCTGTCGCGCGAAGCGGGCGAAGCTCCTCCATCCTCCGTGGGTAATTTGGACGATACCGGCGCGCTGATCTGGCTGCGCCTGCGGGCTGTAAACGTGACCGGAGAAGTGGGGTACGAACTTCAAGCCGAAAGCTTTTTACAGGAAGGCGTTGTGCGCGTGAGCGGCGTGGCCGGACCCCGCCAAGCGGTGGTGGAGATAGAACGCTACGTAGGAGCGGAGGACTGGACGGCGGACTGGGCGGAAGGATCGTTTAGTCCCAAATCGGGCTATCCTTCGTGCATATTTTTCTATCAGGACCGTTTGGGCCTGGCCGGAACCCGCGCCGAAGCGCAGACCGTTTGGTTTTCCAAAACCGGGGAGCACAGCCATTTCGGGCACATGCGCGGCGCGCTGGAAGAGTCTGACAGTTTTAGCATAAATTTATCCGGCAAAAAGTTAAACGCCATTCATTCGGTGGTCGTGGCGGGCAAGCTGATTATTTTTACTGCGGGGAGCGAGTGGACGGTTTCTAGCTCCGGCGCGCTGACGCCGTATAATCTGCAAGTTGAGCAGCAAAGCGAACGCGGCGCCACGCGTGCACTGCCCGTAATGGTGGGCAATAAGGCCCTGTTTGTGCAGGCGCGCGGCGGAGCCCTGCGGGATTTTTATTACGATTATAATACCGCCTCCTATACCGGAAGCGATTTGACCCTCTGCGCCAAACATCTGTTTTTCAATCAGGAAATCCGCGAAGTGTGTTACCAGCAAGAGCCAGATAACTTGGTGTGGTGCGTGCTTTCCGGCGGTGAAATCGCCACGCTGACCTATCTGGCCGAAGAGAATCTGTGCGCCTGGACGCACCATAGTACGCAAGGGTTTTTCCGCAGCGTGTGCACGATTCCCAACCGCGGGTATGACGAAGTATGGTTCGCGGTGGAACGCGACGGAAATTATTTTATCGAAAAGCTGCTGCAGCGTCTATCCAGCAAAGACCCGCGGGATCAGGTATTTTTGGACGCGTCTGTCACGCGCAAGACTGATACCCCTTTTGAAGAATTGGGGGGGCTGTTTCATTTGGAAGGCCGCGAAGTGGGCGTCTTGGCCGACGGGAACCCTATTTCGGGCTTGGTGGTGACGGACGGTAAAATCACGCTGCCGCGGCCGATGACGTGCGTACACGCCGGGCTGACGTACGAGGCGGAACTGCAAACGCTTCCTGCCGCACTTTTGGACGGAAACGGCACGCTGCAGGACCGCAAGCGCAGGTTAGTGTCGGTGACGTTAAAAATGTCGGACAGTCGCGGCGGCCGCGCCGGCACTGATGAGGCTCATTTGGATGAACTTGTCCAACGCTCGGCTGAACCGTTCAATGCACCCATTGAGCTGCAAACCGGGGACTATACCCTCGCGTTGGCAGGAACGCACGGGCTGATGCCGTCGGTCATTTTCCGGCAGTGCGATCCGCTTCCGGTTACGTTGTTGGCCGTCATTTCGCGGCTTGTATAAGAAAAACAGGGCTTCCGCCTAAACGGAAGCCCTGTAAAGACGGCGGGAAGATTAATCTTCTTTGTTAAAACGCAGACTTTGCACCATTTGCTGTGGCTGTGAAGTAGGTTGTTCGGACACTTGCATAACGGCTGCATAATAGACGTATTTCCCGTCTTCGGCGGCGGTCATCCACACCGGGATTTTATCGCCGTGATTGCTGTAAGCCGTGCCGGCAAAGTATAAAGCCGGATGGCCGTTGAGCGAAGTGCGGCGCAGTTCGTTGACTTCAATGCGGCGGTCTTTATTGTTGGCTAGGGCCTTTTCCAAGGATTGGAGGGAGGTTTTGTCGGAATCGTTTTTCACTCGCGCCAGCGCGGCCAACGTTACGGGCCCTTCCATGTTTTTTCCGGCGTTGTCTTTTTTAAATATGTTTGTGTCGATGCCCAGCTTTACGTCTGCGCCGCTGAAATGCATCCAGTCGGAAAATTCCATACCGTTAAATACGGTCAGCTCAAAGCCGTATTCCGGGTCCGTATACACGGTTTCACCGTAGATGGGCATCGGGTTTTGGCGGATGCTTTGCACAATGCCTTTAAAAGGCTTGGTCACTTTGTAAACGCCCCACACCGTTCCGCCAACGGCCGCCGCGCAAAAAAGCACCGTGCAGACGCCCGCCAAAATCAGCGGCCATTTGTTGCTTTGTTTTTTGATAATCATCCAAATTAATTTGAAGATTAAAAAGAACACCGCATACACTGCCGCCGCGGCCAGTAACAGCAAGATAATCAGTCCTGTCATAAACGCTCCTTATTTAAAAAATCTATTTCTATTTTATATTTTTATGACGCTTTTGTATTGCAAACATCATGTTTGGCTCCGGCCCGCCCGCGCGGGCGACGGCCGGCAGTTGGCTCCTTTTTTGCGCGAGCGGGACGGGGCGGAGCTGGCGGCTTCGCACCCCGGGCGGGAGACGGGAGAATTGTTGGAGTCTTTTATTCGTCTTTCCGGGGCGTGTTTTTTTCTTTTGTATAAAGGGGAACCCTCGGCGTTGTTTGGGGTGAGCGCTTCCGGCTGGTTTGCGCCGCGGGCGTGTGTATGGCTTTTAACGGGGCGTGCGGCGCAGAGGATACCGGTTTCGTTGGTGCGTATCGGGCGGGCAGCGGTGAAGTATTTTTTAACCCGATATCCCGAACTTTATAATTTTACGGACGAACGTTACCCTGCCGCCAGGCAGTTTGTTAAACGCTTGGGCGGACGGTTTGACGGGTCGTTTAAAACCTACGGCGACGTACGGTTTTTATATTTCACGTTTAGGAGGAATTTATGGGAGGAATAGTAAGCGGCGTGGGCGGAAAGGTGTCGTCCGCGCTGGCCGCGTTTGGAAGTCAAAAGTCCGGGCGCGATTATTACCGCGGTTTGGCGTCTGATGCGGATTATCAGGCGCGCGCCGCCGCGGACGCAGCCCGGCGGCAGGAGACGTATCTGCTAAAGTCGGCCGCTGAGCGCAGCCGGGATTTGTATGCCGGATACCGTCAAACGGCGGCGGCGCAGAAAACAGCGTTGGCGGCCTCGGGTCTGACGAACAATTCGTCCACGGTGCAGCATATTTTAAAACATACGCGTTTGAGCGCACTTTTGGACGAAGAAACTTTGCGCGGCAATTTAAACGACGCATTGTACGAAAACGACGCTGCCGCTTCCCAGCGTATCCGCGCGTTAAACATAACGGCGGACCAATACCGCCGCATGGCCAAAAATTCGTTTTCGCCCTGGACGGCGGGCGGGACGCTTTTGTCCTGGCTGAATAATTAGGAGTTTGTATGCCGGTTATTCCAACTTATACCAAACGGGAATTTATTAAAACGCCGGGTGTGGACGCATCCGCTCCCGCGCCGGTGCGGCTGGCCGCCGCGTACGAGAACGATTTAACCCGTACGTCCGCTTTGTTGCCGCAGGCGCTGGGCGCGGCGGGAAGGGCGGGCGGCGGATCCCCGGCGGGGGAAAAAGTCGTTTCTTCCGCCGCATCGGCCGACGAAAATTTGAGTCTTCGCAAAACGTTGGCGGGCGTGGTGGAAAAGGAAATGGCGGCGGGACCGGAGGCCGGTTTCGTTGCGTTGGAACGTGTGGCGGCGGGCCATTTTACGTCCCAAACGGCCGCGGGCTCCGCCGCGCGGGATTACGCCGTACTTCGCCGGGCCGTGCAAGAAGCGCGTCAAACTGCCGATTTTGCACAGGCCAAAGAATTGGCCGATACGGAAAAAACACTCACCCGGCAGGTAGGGGCGCTGGTGCGTTCGCCGGAAGCGTTGGACGAATACCTTTCGGGCCAACTGGCCTGTTACGAAGAACGCCTTCGCGCGGCGGGTGAAAATGAAGCTTCTGTCCGTGCCCACGCTCTTTGCGTGCGGGCGCAAACGGTGGAAGACAACGTCTGTCGTTCGCTTGTCTGCGGGGACTGGTACGCCGCCGAAGCGACCCTTTCCAAACACGGGGACAAACTGGCGGACTCCGTCCGGCAGGCCTGCGCCGCCAAAACGGGCGCGCTGTTTGCGCGCAGTCAGGCGCAAAAACTGTGGGAGGAAGCCCGTCTGGAAACGGGGGGACCCGCCGAAGCGGTTCACCGTGCTGCGTTAGAACGCGCGACGGAACCGGATGAAGCGTTAAACGCATCGGTCCGCCAAACGCTGGAAGCCGTTTACCGGCGCGAAAGCGCGCGGGAACATCTCTCTTCGGCTCAGACGCTGGCGGAGGCTGCGCGGACGTCTTCGGCGCAGGCTTTACGGCTGTTGGACGGAACAACGGCGCTCCCGGCACAGGAAGAAGACGCCCTGCGGCGCGCGGCGTTATTTTTAGACGGGGATGTTACCCGTTCGGACGCGGGCCGGTTTGTGGCCTGTTATTTTGACGGAACGCAAAAAGAACATGTGCGTTTGTGGAAGCGGGAACAACTTTCCGCGCGCGATTATATCCGCCTGGAAGCCGCCCGTCACCGCCGTGCAGGCGGGGAAAGCCAGCGCGTGCAGGAATTGGCCTGCCGTGCAATAGACGTGTGGATGCGTAAAAAAGGCTTTTCGGCGCAGGACGTACAGACGGCGCAGTATGCGGTTTTAACGGCGGACGCGCCCAACGAATCCCTTGGGGACGTATGGAAACAAATCAAAAACTTATTGGACGTGTAGGAGAATAATATGACGGTTTCAATGCAAGTCAGCAAACGCATTTACGCGGGTAATGGCGTTACGCGCCGGTGGGATGTGGACTTTCCGCTCGCCTCCCCGCAGGATGTGCGGGTATATGTTACTTCCCCCGCAGGGACGGAAAAAGAACTGTCGGCGGATTTTGAACTGAATATCGCTGGCACGGAGCTGGTTTATCCCACGCTTGCCAGCGGCAAACCGCCGCTAGCCGAAGGCTGGAGCTTAACCCTGGAACGCCATACTCCGCTTACGCAGGAAATTGACCTGATTCGCCAAGGCGAAGTGGATGCGGAAGTATTGGAAAGCGGCTACGATAAACTGACGCTTTTGGTGCAGGAGTTGAACGAAAAAGTTTCGCGCAGTATCAAATATCCCGTTTCCACTTCGGCGGAAAATTTGGAAACGGATTCTTTTTTGGCCAATATCCTTACCATTAAGCAAACCGCACTGGACGCGTCCGGCCTGGCCGCCCAGTCGGCCCAGTCTGCCCAAAGCGCGCTGGCGGAAATAGCCGCCAGCGGTTTGGCTGCGGAACAAACCCTCCAAACCTATTTGACCGCCGCGCAGGAAGAGGCCGCCACGGCGCGTTATTACGCAGAGCGCAGCGTGGGTAAAACGGTGGGAGAAGTGTATTATTCGCAAAGTCCGGCGGAGGCGGACAATCCCGGCGCGTTGCCGTTGTTTACAGGGGAAACCATTTCTTCTGCCAACACCCTGTACCCTGATTTTTACGCCTGGCTGCAGGCGCACCCGGCTTTAACGTGTTCGTCCGCCGCGTACGAAACGGCCCTGGCGCAGTACGGCGAGTGCCCGAAATACGTACTTTCGGCGGGTTCTTTGCGTCTGCCGTTGCTTAAAAATCAGGTCAAAATGGCGGATTCAACTTCCGGCGTGACGCAAAATAAAGCAAATGGGGGCCTGTCGGGCGTGCCGGATTATTCCGCCGGATATACTCTTGCCAGCGGCACGACGCTGACGCAGGACGCGCTGGTTACGTGTACGGGCAATCCGGGCGGATTTGGCAGTATCGATTTACAAGTGAACGGGAAGACCGTCTACCAGGGCGGCGTTTCGGAATCCACGTCCCGCCCTCGCGCCGGAAGCGTGTATGCGGCAAAAGGGTCGGTGATTAGCTCCGAGCAGGGCGGCACGCTGACCGCCTATCCCTTAAAGCCCGTTGCCAGTGGTTTGGGCTATACAACGCTCTATCCGTGGGTATTCGCCTATCATACGGCCGTTGCGCCCAGCGTGGCGCAGGCGGGCGAATTTTTGGCGTCGCTGACGGGTAAAGCCGACGCCGATTTGAGCAATCTTCCCGCCTATATTGATTACGTAGTGGACTCTTACAAGGACGCGTCGGGCAACTGGTACCGCAAGTACAAAAGCGGTTGGCTGGAACAAGGGGGCGTTACGGCGCCCCACCTGCAGACGGTTACGCTTAACAAACCGTTTGCAAACAACAAATATGTAGTATTTGCAAACATTATTACCGGCGTTTCCAATGGAAGCGAAAACGATTACGCCTATAGCAGGCAGTTAAATATCGGCACCAAATCGGTAACGATGTTTCAATTTCAGTCCACAAGCGGCGCGAGCCGTCAATGGGCCGCATTCGGCCAAGGAGCATAAACATGTTTAACATCGGGCAGCAGGTAACAGAGGAGAATTATACGCGGGCCGCCGTTTGGTGTAACCAAAACGGCGCGCATATTAAAGCGCAAGACGGAGGATTCGTGATCGTTGAAAACGCTTCCGCGCCGGAGGCGACGTACGCCGAAAAACGGGCGGCGCAATATCCGCCCTTGGCGGAACAGCTGGATATGATGTATTGGGACCGTGTAAACGGCACCCGCGTATGGGAAGAAACGGTGGCGGCCGTAAAAGCCAGATATCCCAAGCCGGAGGCGCAAAAATGACTCCCGGCAAAGTAAAAGAATGGCTTGTATTGGCCGGACTGGTGGGCGGCGTAGTGATGTGGTTTGCAACCATGTACGGGCTGCCGCCGCGGGTGGACCGGCTGGAAGAAAAAGTGTCCGAGCATGAAGGCCGTCTGGCCCGCTCAGATGTAAAGCTCGATATGATTGCGGATGACGTAAAGAGCATTAAAGTGATGCTGTTGGGGGCGTCCCACAAATAAGGAGGATGTATGACGCAGTTAATTCATTGGTGCAGTTCAAATTGGCAGGGCGTGCTGGCGGCGGTGGGGGGCGTGGTGACGGCGGCCACGGCCATCGTTAAACTGACGCCTACGCCTAAGGACGATGCCGTTTTGACGAAAATTATTTCCGTATTGGCGGCCTTGTCGCTGGTCAATCCGGACGGGTCGTTTGTCGGAAAAGCGAAATGACGGCCTGCGTGTGCGCGGTGTGCGCGCTGGCGGTGTGCGCGTGCATATGGCGCGCGTATGCGGCGGCCCTCCGTGCGGAACGGATGAAACGGTTGGCGGAGGAGGTGCGTGCGTATGAACGGATGGAAACGGTGCGCCGGAAAGTGGACGGCTTGTCTGCTGACGGGCTTGTTAACGTCTTGCGCGCTGGGAAACGTAAAACATAACGCCGCGTTGTGCAGCGTGCGTTTTGACCTGGCCGACCCGGCTTTGGAAAAT
The DNA here is from genome assembly GCA_964442585.1 of uncultured Elusimicrobium sp. Taxonomy (GTDB): domain Bacteria; phylum Elusimicrobiota; class Elusimicrobia; order Elusimicrobiales; family Elusimicrobiaceae; genus Avelusimicrobium. The sequence continues at coordinate 9,392 of CAYUAA010000012.1, forward strand.
TTGTCCGCCGCCAATTTACGTGCGGTGGCGGTTTTCGACGCCGCTTGCGGACGCGTCAAACTGCCGTAAATAAAAATCCCCCGGCGTTGGGGCCGGGGGATCAGAATAAGCGTTATATTTAGAAGTCGCTCGGTTTACCGTTGGAAACCGCGTTGCAGAATTTTTCTTCTTTGCTGTCCGTCGTGAAAGTGGTGGAGCAGGCGGCGGTGGTAGCGGTGCCTTTGCAGCATCTGCGCACGGAAGAAAAAGTTCCGTTGGTGTTTTCCGTCAGCTGGGTTTGCAGGGAATACTTGCCGTTGGCCATGCTGCGTACCGCGTTGATGTAGAACGTGCTGCCGGAACCGCCCATGGTGATGGTAAAGTTCTTGCCGCCGTAAACGTTGGTTTGGCCTTTAACGGTGGGAACTTCAATGTCGAGCTTTTCAAAGCTGGTGGGCCAGGCATCTTTTTGCAGCATGTAGCGTTCCACCGAGCCGGCGACCGCGTTCATTAGCGTTAAAGCTTCGGCGGAGCGGGCTTTTTCTACGGCTGTCGTATACTGGGGCAGTGCCACGGCGGATAAGATGCCGATAATCAACACCACGACCAGTAATTCAATAAGCGTAAAACCTTTGTTCATAGTGATACTCTCCCTTGTTTTAAATACGCTTGCGCGTCTATACAATAGTATAGCAAAAAACACCTTACAAAAACGAATTCGTTTCATGCCGTTTTTGAATCATAGGAACACGTTATTTGTGTGCTGAACACAACCAGGAGACAAAATGAAAAAGCAAAATTCCTCTATGAATTATGCCAAAACGGCGTTATTTATTCGCCTTCGGGAAGGGCTTTCTCTCTCACCCTATAAATGCCCTGCGGGGCATTTAACGATTGGCTACGGGCATAATTTGGAGTGCGGTATCAGCCCGGCGGCTGCGGAGTTTATCCTGCGCGAAGACATCGTGCGTGCCGAGCGGCAGGTAAAAGACTCCTTGGTCTGGTGGCCTAAACTGACGGACGCGCGGCTGTTTGTATTGGTGGATATGTGTTTTAATTTGGGCCTTGCGGGCTTAAAAGGGTTCAAGCGTATGTTGTCCGCATTGGAAGCGGGGGATTACGACTCCGCCTCCAAAGAAATGCTGGCCAGCCGTTGGGCCGCGCAGGTAGGCAAGCGCGCCCAAGAAAACGCCGCCATGATGAAAAGCGGCGAGTGGATTTAATTTAGTAAAAGGAGCATAAAAAAATGGAACATATTACGAGTGCTGTTGCTTGGCTGAAAACGAATTGGGCTGATATTTTGGCCTTATGGGCGTGCGTTATCGGGGTGGCCGAAATTGTCGTCAAATGGACGGATAGCCAAAAAGATGACGAAGTGTTGGGTAAAATCCGCGCGACTGGGGTAAAGGTTATCAGTTGGCTGACCAAGTTCGGATTTGAACAACCCAAGGAAATCAAATAATGTGGGCTGAATTGGGGAAAATTGCATTAAGCGTCGGGGCGGTGTGGATTATCGCCGCCCTGTCGGCCAAATTGGCCCGTAGGTCGGCCGAGTTGGAACAAGCACAAAAGGAGGCAGCCCAACATGAAAAAGTGGATAAAGTGGTGGCCGCTGTGGCTGATTTGCCTGTGGACGATGTCCGCCAGCGGTTGCAAAACGTCGGGCGTAAAGAGTAGCGCTGCCGTGTGCCGGATCCGCTTTGATTATGCAGATACGGGCGTGAACGAACAGAACGCGCGCGCTATGCTGGCGTTTTATTGCGTGTGTAATCCGCTGGCTGAGGCTTGCCAAAGTCTGACAAAACTCTGACACCGCTCCTACATTTTATCGCTTTTTCCGCGTTTGTCGCTTTTTGATTTTTCCGACGGTAAAAAGCATAAAAAATGCTTTTTTAGACGTAAAAAAGCCCTCCGACGGAGGGCTTATAAAAGAGCCAAGAGGGGATAATCGCCTTCCGGTAAAATTCCTGACAGAATTTTCCTGCAGGCCGGGCTCGCGGTATTCGCCTTGCCCGGCGGGCAAACTCATACAACGCTGCGCCTTTCGATCCCCCCACGTACGCAAAGCAGTTTGCGTACTTCTTGGCAATAAAAAAACCCGCTTGATGCGGGGTTTTAAAATAAGCCAAGAGGGGGGATCGAACCCCCGACCTACCGCTTACGAAGCGGTTGCTCTACCAGCTGAGCTATCTTGGCGAAAATCAGTTTTTTCAACTACCTATATATTTTACAAAAAAAGCGAATTTTTTGCACCAAAACTATTTTTACCGACGGAAAAGCAACGCGTTTGCTTGCCGTTCAAGCGGCACGAAAACGGGATTTTCGCGGTTTTTCTTTAAAAAATCTTCTTCCGTTACGCCTTCCGGGCCCCGGCGGTAGCGGCGTATCCAGTCCAACGCGCGTTGACCGTCGCGTTCCAAAAGTGCGATTTGGACCAGATAAAAATAAGTGTCCGCGTTGACAGGGTCCGTGAGCAGCGCGCGCTGAAAAGATTTTTTAGCAAGTTCCATATTTTTTACGGCGTCGGAACGGAACATTTCATATTCTGCGGTGCTTTTGGCGTTGGCCGTATCCTGCGAGCGGCGCATCGCCATGGCAAAGTACAATTGGCCGTAATTATGATGCAAAAGCGGATGGTTGGGCGTGCGCGCGGCGACGGTGTTTAAATCCCGCAGGGCGCGTTCGTAATCGGTGGACGCTTCTTTTTCATCGCCGCGGGCGGCGGAAAAAGTGTGCGTCAAATCCAGCGCAGTGGTCAGAGTGTTGGCGCGGAATTGGCGGTATTCCGTTTGAAAGGGATTTAACTTTACCGCTTTTGAAAAATACATCAGTGCTCCGTCCATGTTTTGGGAGGTGATGAGGCTGACGCCCAAGCTGTAGTAATGGTTTGCGCGGAAGAAGCCCCATGCGCCGTAAACGGGCGCCAGGGCAAGCGCCAGTACGATAAGGGCCGGGGCGGACTCGCACAACCGCGCCGCTTTTGCATATGCCGCACACGCGCCCAGTACGCACGCGGACAGAATAATCCAGGCCGCGACCATTAAAATAAACTGTCCCGCCGAAGTAATGCTAACGACGGAGGCAATCTCGTAAAATTGGGTGAAAATAAAATACGCCCCCGCCGCCAAGAGCACCCAAACCGCCGCGCGCAGGATAAAAACCAGCCAAGAGGCGTTGGCTTCGGGCGGCGTTTCCCGTTGAGTTTGGGGGGAACATAAGGCGATGATAAGCCCCATAAACAGCGCAAAAAACAGCCCGCTGGACGCAAAATGAACGCTGATGTCCACGCCCTCATGCACCAACATGCCTGCAAAGGCGGCAGTGAGGCCTAACAAATAAAAATTTCTTTCCTGCGGGGCGTTTTCTTCACCGGAGCGTTTTAAATTTTTGGCGGCTAAAACCAGTAAAAATGCTGCAAGCCATAAGAATATGGCTAACCCCACCGTTCCTCCCGAGGTCCACTGTTCCAAAAATTCGTTTTCGGCGTGTTGGGTTTCGGTGTTGTGGGCGTTTTCTATATAAAAAATTTGCGGGCGGCGGTATGCGGAATAAATAATTTTAAAACTGCCGGGCCCGGTTCCCAGGAAGGGGGCGTTCTGTACCATTTCAAAGGCGGAAAGCCACGTATATGTGCGGAAGCTGACGGACTGGAAGCGTTTGGCCGCAAATCCGCCCGCTAATATACACGCGCCCAGCACGAGCGCGGCCGCGGCGAGATTTATTTTTTTAAGGTGTTTTTTTGCTCCCCGCGCCAGGCAATTGGCGTATAGCCACGCCCCGCACGCGGCAGCGGCCGCATAAGCCACCCACGCGCCTTTGCTTTCGGTAAAAAACAGCGTCAGGGCGCCAAGCCCCGTCAACGCTAAAAGCGATTTTTTGCGCGTTTGCAAATAGTAGGCTCCGCCCAAACACGAAGAAAAAATAACGAAATCGGCATAAAAATTGGGATTGGCGTGCGTGGAAAAAACGCGTTTGGTAAAAAATCCGCGCCACGGCATGGGGTCAAGACCGGGGAAAAATCCGTCCAACACCTGCAGCGTTGCATACAAAACGCTTACCCACGCCGCCGCGATGATGTATTTAAACAGTGTGCGTACATCCGCAAGGGAGAATTCCGTCGCGGCCATCAGCGTCAGGCCGCCATACAGCCAAAAGCGGGCGAATTCTTCGGCCGCTTCCATTTTATACGGGAAAAATAAAAAAGCCAGCGTATTCCACCCCAAATACGCCAGTACGGGCAGTAAAAACGGCAGTTTTTGCCGGGTAAAAGGATTTGTTTTGCGGGCGATATTTAGCGCGGTCCATAACGCCAAAAGCAGTATCGCGCCCATATGTAAAAGGGTCAGCTTTACTTGCGCGCTGTCGTACGTGGCCGTAAAAAAAGACACGCTGACAAGCACCCCCAATATCCCCGTGCCGTGTACCAGGGCGGCGCGGACAAAACGTTCAAACGCGTTTTGTGCGGGCGTTTGGGATGTTTTCCGGTTGTTGAAAGCGTTTTTTTTGATGCGTTTGGCGGACATATAAGACATCTTAACAAATTTAAACCTTTAGATAAAAAAGCCCCGCGGCGGATTTCGGCGCGGGGCGAAAGCGGTTATTTGGCAAGTAACGCGCGCAGTACAAAAACAAGGCCCAACACACATACGGCGCCGGCAGCCGCGGCGGCGATTTCGGCCATTTTGGGCGCGGCGGGCACGGGGTTCTTGGGCAAAGCGTTTAAGCGGCGTTGGTAAACGGCGGGAACCGCGCAAAAGACAAAGTAGCCCGCCACTTTTACGGGCCATGCCGCCGGCAGAAAAATACAACCCAGGCCAATGAGTCCGGCCGGCCCCCATACTCCGGCGGGCCACGCCGCCGGTTGGCGCATATATTCGCACGTGCGGTTGATAATTCCCGCCAGACTGAAAAACGTAAACAGACCGCCCAGGGTGCGCAACAGCGGGCCGCCGAAAAGGGGCCTTCCGTCCGTACGTTTAAACCCGCGCAAGACGGCGCGCCATTGTTGGTACAGCCAATAAAGCGTAAACGCGCCGCCGCTGATAAGTGTCAGTACTAGCTGCGTGCGCGCGTTGATAAAATAAAACGTATTGGTCAAGCCGCGCTTTTTTAGTTCGGCCTTGCGTTTTTCGCGCGCGGCTTCGGACGCATAATTCCAATTTTTTACGCTCAGCGCGTACGCCGCATACATTACGGCCAGCACGCCCAGCATTTCCAGTAACCGTTCCATAGGGTTATTATAATAATTTTGCGGCCGTAAAAAAACCGGCGTTTTGTCCGCCGGTTTTATACACATATAGAAGATTAATCATGCGGAAATCCGTCCCAGGGAAATCCAGCCGCCGGATATTCGTCGGAAGTGGTTTTCGGCTTGGGAAAATTCTTTCTGGAAGGGGACGGTTTCACCGCGCGGGTTGGTTGGCTTTTCTTCCGCCGTGCTCATTCCGGTATGGCTTTTGGTGGCCGGGTTGGCTTGCCGGGCTTTGCGCGCCGGCTTGGAACATTTGCCCGCCGGGTTCGGGAAGGCTTGTTCGTAGGTTACGGATTCCTGTTTTTTAGACGAATCTTGTTTCGGCGTCGCGTCAGAATCGTACGCGGCGGCATACAGCGGTGCGGTAAATAAAACTGCGGTTAAAACGTATTTGTGCATAAAACTTCCGTGAGCTGTCTGCCATAAACTATAGCGTTTAGGTAGAAAAAATCAAGTATTTTCATAGCGCGTATCCTCAAAAAATACTAAAATATAATATCCGCTGTAATTACGGCCCGCGATCGCTGCGGGCGTTTTTGTGAAAATTTATAGGAAAACAGACTTATTATGAACAATACCCGTCAAGACGTACGCAACGTAGCTATTATCGCCCACGTAGACCACGGCAAGACCACGATTGTGGATTCTCTTTTAAAATTTGCCGGAGAATTTAAAGTAAAAGAAGACCAGGCGCAAGACGCCGTTTTAGACTCCAACCCCTTGGAACGCGAACGCGGCATTACCATTTTGGCCAAGTGCACGTCTATCGGGTATAAAAACCACACGGTAAATATTGTCGACACGCCCGGCCACGCCGATTTTGGCAGCGAAGTGGAACGCGTGCTGCGCATGGTGGACGGCGCCATCTTAATGGTGGACGCGGTGGAAGGCCCCATGCCGCAAACCCGCTTTGTACTGCGCAAAGCCCTGGCGTTGGGCCTGCGCCCGATTGTGGTTATCAACAAAATGGACCGCGACCATGTGCGCCCCAGCGAAGTGGTGGACGAAGTGTTCACCTTGTTTATGGAACTGGGCGCGACGGATGAACAGCTTGATTTTCCGATTATCTACGCCTCCGGCCGCGCCGGTTGGGCGAGCTTGAAAATGGAAGAACAGGGCAAAGACATCGCCCCGATTTTGGATACCATTTTATCTCATGTGCCCGCGCCCGAAGCACGGCCCGACGCGCCCCTGCAAATGCAGGTGACGATGCTGGACTACAACAACTTTTTGGGCCATGTAGGCATCGGCCGCATTTTGGCGGGGAACATCAAAAAAGGCCAGCAAGTGGCGTTAATCCACCACGACGGTTCCGTCACCCAGGCCAAAGCCGCCAAAATTGAACGCTTTTTAGGCCTTGGAAAAGTGGAAGTGGAAAGCGCTCAGGCGGGGGACATTGTTTCCATCGCCGGTTTGGAAGGCGTGGATGTGGGCGACACCATCTGCCAGCCCGACGCGTTAAACCCGCTTCCGCCGTTGTCCATCGACGAACCGACCATGTCCATGGATTTTATGGTAAACGACAGTCCGTTCTCCGGCAAAGAAGGTAAATTCGTCACCAGCCGTCACTTAAAAAACCGCCTGGAAAAAGAAGCCCAAACCAACGTGGGCTTGAAAGTGGAACAGTTGGAAGGCGAAGGTAAATTTAAAGTGTACGGCCGCGGGGAACTGCACCTTACCATTTTAATTGAAAATATGCGCCGCGAAGGCTTTGAGTTGGCGGTGTCCTCCCCCGAAGTGATTTATAAAGAAGAAAACGGCCAAATGTTGGAACCTATGGAATACCTGATTTTGGATATCAAATCCGAACATCAGGGCGCGGTGTTCACCTTATTGGGCACGCGCGCGGCCAAGCTGGAAAATATGGTGGCGGAAGGGGAAGACCGCCTGCGGTTGGAATACCTCATTCCGTCCCGCGCGTTGATCGGGTTTAAGAACGAGTTTTTAACCAACACCCGCGGTACGGGCATTATGCACCACAGTTTCCACGGCTACTATCCCAAAGTAAACCTGCCGGATTTGCGCCATAACGGCGTATTAATCGCCAAAGAAGACGGCGAAACCACGCCTTACGCCTTGTACGCACTGGAAGACAACGGCGAACTGTTCCTGGGCCCCGGCGAAAAAGTGTACGCCGGCCAAATTGTGGGCCAGAACTCGCGCGATAACGACCTGGTGGTCAACCCGTGCAAAGCCAAACATTTAAGCAA
>CAYUAA010000013.1:0-16582 GCA_964442585.1 uncultured Elusimicrobium sp.
TCTCCTTATCGTGATACTTTTATGCTAACAAAAAAAGAACCGCCCGCTCAAGAGCGGGCGGCATAAAAACGACCATTATTTTTGAATAATCCGTCCCGTATCCGGCGCCACGGCGAGGCCTTGTTTTAAAGCGTCCTCAATCAGTCCATAGACGGTTTTCCCGCCTACCGGCAGGCGGGGTTCGCGCGCAAATACTTCCTGCCGCCCGATAAACGTGTTGGTGGCCACTCTGTACATTTTATCGTTTTCAAGCGGTGCGCCGTTCACCCAAATTTTAAGCTTATGCACTTGGCCGCCGCGCGGCAAAGAATAAGAAATTTTCGCGCCGGAATAAACATATTTATTCCAGGGCAAAAGTCCGTTTTTGATAAACACACGCAGGGTGCGGCCGGGGACTTCAAACATAACAACGTTATCGTCAAACGGGAAAATATCGATCAAATCCCGCTTGGTGACGGGACCCTTTGCCATAGAAGTGCGCGTACCGCCGGTATTGTGAATATAAATATCGGCTCCGGTATAGGAGCGGCCCAAATCGGCAATCCAGTTATCTAAGGCGGAATCTTTTACCGGCCCGCGGGTTTTGTTGGAAAGCGTTTCCCGCGCTTCACCCAGTACTATATCCACCCCGGGCGTGCGGAGGCTTTCCGCCAAATCCGTCACCCGTCCATCCAAACCGGTTTTCCGCACGTCTAACGGGATTAACTCGGACTGCGCCCGTTTAAACTTGCCCGTTTCGTCATCCACTTCCACCGTCACCCGCGTTACGTTTTCGGCGTATTTGCCGCTTTCGGCGTACAAGACGTCTTCCACATATTCGTTTTGAAAAACTTTATGAGCATGGCCGCAGAGCACCACATGCACACGGCTGGAAAATTTCTTACCTATATCTCCCAAATACTCCAACACACCGTTTTTATAGTCGCCGTATGAATCATGCGCCAACACAACCACAACGCCCGCACCCTCTTTTTCCGCAGCGGTCAAGGCGTTTTCTAACGCCGTCAGCGGTTTGGTGAACTTAAATTTTTGGGTGGTTTTGGCGGGAGTGCGGTTGGCCAGCCCGATAACGGCCACTTTTACTCCGTCCATATCAAAAATTTGGTACGGCTTTACTCCGGCCGGATATGTATCCGCGCCGGATGTAAGCAAGTTGGCGGCCAACACGGCAAAATCCGCTTGGGTGAACATGGAGGACAGGGCGGCGTCGCCGAAATCAAATTCGTGATTGCCTAAGGTGGCGGCATGGTAGCCGGCGGCGTTCATTAATTGTACGCTAGTAAGGCCTTGGGACTTTTTGGCCTCAATGGTGCCGCTGGCAAAATCGCCCGAGTCCAACAGTAAAAACGGATTTTGCTCCCGGTTGACAAGCGCGGCCACGGCGGCAAATCCGCCGCGGTTATTTTTAGGATAATAAAAACCGTGAGTATCACTGGTGTGATAAAACACAATGGTTTTTGCAAAAGCACAGCAGGAAAATCCCGCCAAAAACAGCAATAAAAATAATCTTTTCATTCTCTTATCATACAAAAAAACGCCGCACGGTTTGTGCGGCGTTTTAAGAGAACCATTTACGCGGCAAAGCGCGAAAACGGCGATATTTTGCGAAGCCGCTCAATAATAGGAGGCAATTCTTTAAGCACCAGGAGAATATCCTCTTCCGTATTTTGATCGGAAAGCGAAAAGCGGATAGACCCATGCGCAAACTGAAACGGCACCTTCATGGCGCGCAGCACGTGCGAAGGCTCCAACGAGCCCGACGTGCACGCTGAACCCGAAGACGCGCAAATACCAAAATCGTTCAGGTACATTAAAATGGATTCCCCTTCAATATAACCAAAACTAATGTTGGTGGTGTTAGGCACGCGGCAGGCCGGATCCCCGTTTACTTTTACGTCCGGGACAGAGGCCAAAATTCCTTGTTCCAACTGGTCACGCAGGGCGGCAATGCGCGCTGGCGTGCCGTCCGTCAGATGAAGTTGAGCCAGTTCGGCGGCTTTGCCCAGGCCGACAATCAGCGGCACGTTTTCGGTCCCTGCGCGGCGGCGTTTTTCCTGGTGGCCGCCTATCAAATATGGCATAAAGCGTGTACCTCGTTTGATGTACAGAGCGCCCACTCCTTTGGGCCCGTGAAATTTATGAGCGGAAAGCGAAAGCATGTCCACCCCCGCAGCCTGTACGTCCACCGGGATTTTGCCCACCGCTTGCACAGCATCCGTATGCATCAGCGCGCCGTGCGCGTGCGCAATTTGGGCGATTTCGGCAATTGGGAAAATAGTTCCCGTCTCGTTGTTAGCCCACATTACGGAAACCAGGGCGGTGTCTTCATCTATTACGCTTTTAAAACGTTCCATATCAAAACGGCCCATTTCATCAACGCCGATAAAATCCACCCGGAAGCCTTGCGCTTCCAGATATTTAAACGGTTCAATAACAGCCGGATGCTCCACGGCGGAGGTGATAATATGCTTCTTTTGGGGAAAGCTGCGCACGGCGGAAAAAATGGCAGTGTCATCACTTTCCGTAGCGCAGGAAGTGAAAACGATTTCGTCGGCATACGCGGCGTTAAGGAGCGCAGCCACCTGCCGGCGAGCTTCGTCAACGGCTTTACGGTTATTGCCGCCAAAAGCGTGCATGCTTGACGCGTTGCCGTACTGCTGGGCAAAATACGGAAGCATCGCCTCCACTACAGCCGGAGTGCATTGAGTGGTGGCGTTGTTGTCCAAATACACCACTTTCATATTATGCCTGCTCGACGTTAAGGGAAGCGTCTACTTTTTCCTTCAACGTTTTTTCGATAAAATTTTTCAGCGTACCCATCGCGCCCGCACAGCCGTGGCACATGCCGGTCAAACGGATTTTAACGGTTGATCCGTCCAGATCCACAAGTTCAGCCGAGCCACCGTCCAGGTTGAGTTTGGGGCGGATGTCTTCTTCCAACACTTTTTCTAACTTTTTAATCTTTTCGACCAACGTCATTTGGTTAAACGCTTTTTCCGCCGGACGCGACGGCAGTTCGCACGCGCCGTTTACTTTGTCCAAAATTTTTTGGATTTCGCCTTTGCACTGGCCGCAGGCACCGCCGGCTTTGGTAAAATGGGTGACGTCTTCCACCGTCGTTAAATGGTTGGTGCGGATGGCTTTGATGATAGCCTCTTCCGACACGTTAAAACATTTGCAGACGATTTTTTCTTCTTCCTGCTCAAACACCACGGGTTTTCCCCCCTGGCGATAGCTTTTTATGGCCGCGTCCAACGCCTCCATACCCATGACGGAGCAGTGCATTTTTTCGGCGGGCAAAGTGCCCAGCGCGTCAGCAATATCCTGGTTGGTGATTTTGGCCGCTTCCGCCAACGTTTTACCCTTAATCATTTCCGTTAAAATGGACGAAGACGCAATCGCACTTGCGCAGCCAAACGTTTCAAATTTGGCGTCTTCGATAACTTCGGTGTCTTTATTTACTTTAATCGTCAGTTTAAGCGCATCACCGCACACCAAGCTGCCTACTTGGCCCGTTCCGTCCGCATGGGGGATTTCCCCCACGTTGCGCGGATTTTTAAAATGATCCATTACTTTATCGGTATAATCCCACATAATAATCCCCCTTCTATATACCTCATTATAGCATTTTGATTTTTTCCCGCTTCCTCTAAAAAGGATTAGGCCCGCGGACGGGCCCGAACGCATGCGTTTTTTGCTAAAATAGAAGAACTATGAATTTCCGCAACGCAGTCGTTTTTTTTAACGAAAATAAACCCAACGTCCGCGCTCTGGCGCAGGAAGCCTGTTCCTTTTTGACGGCCCGCGGCCTGCCTGCGCGCGCCATCACCACTTTGGACGGACTGGACCATTCCGCCGATTTACTTATCTGCTTAGGCGGAGACGGCACCATGCTGCGCTGCGCCCGCGCCGCCGCGCCGTTAGATATGGCGGTATTCGGCGTTAATTGCGGCACACTGGGTTTTTTGGCGACGTGTGAAATTTCCGACTTTAAAGAACGCCTGGCTCAACTGCAAAACGGCGGATTAACCGTAAACGAACGCTTCATGTTGCGCGCGCAAATCACTGCGCAAAACACCCCTGGTCAAGAATACCTGGCGTTTAACGACTGCGTCCTGCGCGCCGCCCAACCGCGCGCGTTTACGCTAAACGCCGCCTTTAACGGAAAAAAACTGCCGCCTTATTTTGGCGACGGCGTAATCATTTCCACCCCTACCGGCTCAACCGCCTATTCGCTCGCAGCCGGAGGCCCCATTGTGGAGCCGGGCATGGACGTACTGCTGATTACTCCCATCTGCCCGCACACGCTTCACCAACGGCCGTTGATTCTGCCCGCGGGGGGCGAGCTGGAGTTATCTCCCGCGTTTAAAAACAAAGAAGACGGAGCCGTGTTAAGCGTAGACGGCCAAATCAATTTAACGCTTCCGCCCGGCGCGCGCGTAAAACTTACGCGCAGCCCGTTAAAAGTAAAACTGCTCTGTACACCGGAACGCGACTTTTTTTCCATCTTAAACCGCAAACTCAACTGGGGGGCCCGCTGATGTTACAACGCCTGCGTGTAGAAAATTTTGCCATTATCTCGCACTTAACGCTCGATTTTGCCGCGGGACTAAACGTCTTCTCGGGCGAAACGGGTGCGGGAAAATCTATCGTCATTGAGGCCCTGGGCTTTGTACTGGGCGCGCGCGGAGACGTATCCGTCATTAAAGACGGAGCGGACAAAATGCGCGTTTCGGCCGATTTTTCCGCCGGGATGCTCCCTTCCTCCGTCCGCCAAGAACAACAAATTTCCGGCGACGTTTTCACCCTTCGCCGCGAACTTGACCGCAAGGGAAAGGGCAAAGCGTATGTAGACGGACGCGTCGTAACCGTATCCACGCTGGCGCAAATCGGGCGGTATTTGGTGGATTTTCACGGACAGCACGAACACCAAAGCTTAATGCATTCGTCCGTGCACTTGGCGTTGCTCGACAAATTCGCCCAATACGATGATTTACTGGCCCAAACCAAACATGCGTGGCAAACCATGCAAAACGCACGCGCCAAACTGGAAGCCGTACGTCTGAACGAACAGGAAAAAGAACGCCTGTTGGACTTATACGCCTATCAGCTAAAAGAAATTGAAGACGTAAACCCCACTGCGGACGAAGATTTGCAGTTGGAGCAAACCCTGCCCAAAATGAAACATGCAGGCCGCTTGTTGGAAGACGCGTCCGACGCATATGAAGAGCTGTACGCGGCGGAAGATTCCGCCGTCGCGCGCGCCGCCCGTGCCGCCCGCCTGTTGGAAAATATGGCAAACCTGGATGAAAATCTAAACGCTTTGGCCGCCGACGTTAACTCCGCCGTCTTAACGCTGGAAGACGCAGCCTCCACGCTTTCTTCCTACAAAGACGACATCAATTTAGAACCCGACGCATTGGACAAAATGCTCGGCCGCCACGAAAAATTAAAACGTTTAAAAGCCAAATACGGCCCCGAAATACAAGACGTACTGATCACGGCGGAAGATTTAAAAACCAAAATCAAAAATTTACAGAATGCCGAAGAGCACGAACAAGAATTGCAAAAAGAACTGGAATCTGCCCAAAAACAACTTTTGCAGCTCTCCCGCAAATTGCACGAAAAACGCATGGCGGCGGCGGAAAAACTCTCCGAACTGATTACGCAGCAAATCCGGCCGCTGGGTTTTAACCAGGTGCGCTTTTCGGCCGCCGTAGAAATGGACGAAGAAAACCCCGGCCCCACAGGAGCGGACAAAGTAGAATTTTTATTTTCGCCCAATCCGGGACAGTCGCTGCGACCGTTAAAAAACATCGCATCGGGCGGAGAAATCTCGCGCGTTATGTTGGGATTAAAAACTGTTTTGGCGTCCACCGTACCCGTTATGGTGTTTGACGAAGTGGATGCGGGCATCGGCGGAGAAACCGGCTGGCTGGTGGGCGAAAAGCTCCGGCAGGCCGCACGGGGACGCCAAGTGCTGTGCGTAACGCATTTGGCGCAAGTGGCCGCGCAGGCGGACCAAAATTTCCGCGTTGAAAAAAAAGCCGAAAACGACATGACCGACGTTACCATTTTGCCCTTATCGGGCGAAGAATTAACCGCGGAAATCGCGCGCATGCTGGGCGGAAACGCGGGCAAACGTTCCGCCGCTTTTACCCACGCGCAAGAACTGTTACAGGAGGCTAAACGTGCATAACAAATATCTGCCCCATAATTGGCTGAACTTCAAAAGATTGTCCGGTATTTGGACGGTATTCTTCTACGCCACCGTCGCTTTTGGCGTATACGCCGCCTACAACTGGATACTCGTTCTGCAACTGCCGGAAGAATACCGGCTGCTCAATTCCGCGCCGCTGGAACGCATTTACGGACTGGCTGCCGGGGCCTCGTTGTTGGCCGCCGTGTTGGAAACGGGCATCCTGCGCGTATTAAAAACACTAAAAACCGTTAAAAAAGCGGTAACGCAAAAATAGTACTCTTTTTGGGTTGCCAAAGAACGTTTTTCTGCAAAGACTGTAGGAAAGGAACTTATCGCCATCTGGCGGTTCTTTTGATACAATAAGGATATAGGGGGGTAAAAATTTCCCCATATCACAAGGAGTGTGAACATATGTCTAAATGTTGCAAATGCGGCAAATGGTGGCCGCACAACTGGTTGTGCTTGAAAGGCTTGCATATTTTCTTCACGGCGATGTTTTACCTGGCTTTGGTATACGCGGTATTCCAAGCCATCGCCGTATTAAGACACCCGATGTTGACCGGCGCCGAAATGTGGGCCGCTCTCGCGTTCTATGTCATCAGCGACTTGGGCGCCGCGATCGGTTTCTTAACCGTGTCGAAAATCTTGGGTACGCTTCGCAAAATTAAAAAAGCCGTCAGCCCTTGCTGCTGCGGCCACGAAGAAGAACCCGCCGAAGATCACATCGACGAAGTTGTGGAACACGAATCCAAATAAGCCTAATATAAGCGGCGCGCCTCGTGCGCGCCGCTTTTTGCCTTGCTACCACCCGGAGCACCCCGCCGAATGAAAAAATTTTTTACTTTCCTTTGCGCTTTATGCTGTACCGTTGTACCACACGCCGAAACGTTAAAAATGAAAAGCGGCGATTTAATTACCGGCTCTATTTTATCCCAAACCGAATACACGCTTAACCTTGCCACTTCTTACGGCAATATTACGCTTAACCAGCGCGAAATCGAAGAAATTCTGCCAGACAAACACCGCCTGATTCTAAAAGGCGGAACACAGCTTATTGGCGTGATTTTGGATATGGACGAATTTAATTTAAAACTCCAAACCGACGACGGCTCCACCGTCAACGTGGATATGCCGCAAATCGTCAGTATTGAAACTTACGATTACGACCGCGGCCAAAACGCCCAACAGCAACTGGTGGAAGAAAAAATCCGCCAAGAACAAGCCCAAGCCGCCAAAGCGGCGCAGACCGTCCAACACGCCGCAGCCGCACCTGTTCCGGCCGCGGGCGGATTAAACTTCGATTCGGACATCGACCAAGTTTTTGACGCCAAAAAAGCCACCGTGGTAAACGGCTCGGTAGTAACCCCGGCGGCCAATGTACCGCAGGCCGCACCACGCCCAATGACCGATGAAGAAGCCTTCTTGCGCAACGTAAAATCCGGAACCATTACTCAACAGGAATACGCCTCCGCCGCAAAACAAGAACTGGCCGCAAAAAAGTCCGTCAAACAGGAAAAAAAGCCGGCGGCCAAACCGCAAGAGAAAAATTTTTCCAAATATTTCGCCGTTCAAGCCGGAGCCATGCCGCTGGACCTGAAATTAAACAATTCCGCCCGGCCCGGCTTTAAAAACGAAGACGGATCCGCCGACGTAGGAGGAACAAGCATCGCCATTTCCAGCAAATTTTTATGGCGCGTAAAAGAAAGCAATTTATGGCTGGGCCCTACGCTTGGGGTGGGCAGTGTCCCCAACAAAACACTGGAAGACAGAGATCCCGCCGTTTTAGCCATTAATAAAGAAGACGTCGCACAAGGCAACGAGCCCTCCTACCCGGACCCGACGGTAAAAACCAGCGGCCAAATACTCACCTTTGGGGCGGCCGCCCATTATTATCTCAACCCGCAAAGCCGCTTTGCTTTTTATCTGGCCGCAACCGCCGCGTACGAAATGCTTAAACTCAATTACCGTGGTGAAGTAAACAGCCAAACGTTTAAATCCAACGGTTTTGCCGGTTCGGCCGGCATCGGCGTGGAAACCTGGGTGGACGACGTAATGATCGGTCTCGAGGCGCGCCAAGTGTTTGCCCAACGCTCGGATAAGCTGAAAGATTCCGCTGCGTCCAACACAGTCATTCAAGCTCAGTTGAGTTGGAAATTTTAATGAATATTCTTGTTTTACCCAACGCTTTTAAAGGTTCTTTAAGCGCGGCGAAAGCCGCGCTTCTTTTCGAGCGCGAGCTAAGCCATTCCCACACGGTGCGCGCGGTACCGGTGTCAGACGGAGGCGACGGTTTTATCGATTTTTTCCGCACGCTGGACCCGCAAGCCCGGGTAATTTCTCTGCGCGCGAAAAACGCGTTTTTAAAAACGCGCCGCACGGATTTTCTTCTTTTGTCGGATGGAAAAACCGCCGCGGTAGAAACGGCCCGCATTTGCGGCCTGGGCCGCACCAAAAAAGAAGAACTAGACCCTCTCGGGGCCAGTTCTTACGGTGTAGGACAGACTCTTCTGGCGGCCGTCAAAGCCGGAGCAAAAACCATTTACGTTGGGCTGGGCGGCGTAGCCTGCAACGACGGCGGCGCAGGCATGGCGGCGGCCTGTGGAGCCTTAATTTTAGATAAAAAGGGCTCGCCCCTCTCCTTGGGCGCAGAACCGTTGTTACGCGCGCATACCGCCGATTTCAGCGCGTTAAAACGCAATTTTAAAGGCGTAACCATTATTGGCGTGGCAGACGTAACTAACCCGCTGCTCGGCCCCAAAAGTTCGGCCAAAGTCTTCGGTCCTCAAAAAGGAGCAACACCCGAACAAGTAAAAATTTTAGACAAAGCTATGGCTCTCTGGGCACTCGTAATAAAAAAAGCCTCGGGACGTGACATTACGCACGTACCGTCTACCGCCGCCGCAGGCGCGATTGCGGCGGGACTGGCGGGCTGTTTTGGAGCCAAACTGTTGTTAGGATCGGACTTTTTATTCCAAAAAGCGGGATTGGAAGAACACGTAAAATGGTCCGATTTGGTCATTACGACAGAAGGAAAGCTAGACCGCCAAACTTTCTATGGAAAAGCGCCGCTTGCGGCGTTAAAACTCGCCCAAAAATATAATAAAAACACACTGTTTGTTTGTGGCCAATGCGACGAAAAAGCCCTAGCCGCACAACCCTATACGCCACAGCAAATCGCCGTTTTGACAGATTTCGCCCCCACCTTACAGGAAGCGCAAAAAAACGCCGCTAAATATCTGCGGCGAATCTGCAAAATCATTTGATAAAAACGCCGGGAAAAAATCCCCGGCGTTTTTACCATAAAACCAATAACACTTATTTAATTTCCGACGTACAATGCGGGCAGCGGGTGGCTTCCAGCGCAATATCGCTGCAGCAGAAGGGGCATTTTTTCGTCGTGGGGGCGGCGGGAGCTTCTTCTTGGGGCGCATTTAACTTGTTGATGGCTTTAATCAACAGAAAAATACAAAACGCTACAATGATAAAGCTGATCACCGCGTTTAAAAAGATGCCAATGTTAAGCGTAGTGGCGCCGGCGGCCTGCGCCGCGGACAGAGAAGCATACGGACCGGCATCGACGCCTTGTTTGAGCACGATAAACCAGTTGGAAAAATCCACTTTGCCCATCAAAAGGCCCAAAGGCGGCATCATAATGTCGGCCACCATCGAGTTTACGATTTTCGTAAACGCACCGCCGATAATGATACCAACGGCCATATCAATCACGTTGCCGCGCATAACGAATTTTTTAAATTCGCTAACCATGTTTTTAATCATTACAGTCTCCTTTTTTAATAAGACCCGCCGCTTGAAACAGCGGGGTATACAAATCGTTTTCAACGGGATATTTTATCTCTTCCGCATTGGTACCGGGGCAAAATTCAACGGGCGCGTTTTCAATTACACAAAGCGGCGTTCTTTCGTCCGCCTCCCCCATGCACAATGCAGCCGCGGCCGCGAGCGAATCCGCCGCGTTTACCAACGTAACTTCCAGCTTTTTGCCGAACAGATCCGGCTTACCGCGCAAATCCCGCACGCCTTTAAAACCGGCGTACGCCACCGCCGCGCTGATAACCCCCGCACGAAGCGGCAAAATCATACTGTCCGTTACCAGCAGGCCCAGCTCCCGCACGTTCCACGCCGCGCATAACTCCCGGCGAAGTTCTTCGGCCAATCCATAACAATCCGGCGGCAAAAGCAACAGGTTTCCGTTGGCGTTGGACTCATCAATCCCGGCATTGGTCATTACCATGCCGTCTTTAATGGTCAGCCACGCAAGCGGTGTTTTTAAAGCGGCGGAGCTTTCCCGCCGGATTAACGCTTCTTTCTGCGCCACGCTTTCGTACGGCAAAATTTCCCCTTTCCAAAGAGCAAACAAATTAGACGCCACCGCCAAAATACTCTTTTCCGCAGGACATGGAAGGCAGCGGAGCACAAACGCCGCCAAATTTTCGCGCGGCTGAAAAACATCAGTATGAATGGCGGTAAATTTCATGCTTCCTCAAATGGAGCCACGAAACTGCAAAACACTTCGTTTGCCAGGAAAAGCCCCTCAAAACTTAATTTTACTTTTTTTCCGTCCCGCAAGAGAAGCCCGCTTTTTACATGCTTTTCAATTTCTTGCCCAAAAAGAGCTTCATCGGCCGGGCACAATTCCACCCCGTCCAACTTGCGTAAAGCCAGCATCAGCCGTTCTCCGGCGCGGGCCTTGCCTTCCAGTTTCTCGCAAAAATCCACCGGAGATTTTTGCGCATCTATCCGACGGATATATTCGCCCGCGTCCGACACGTTCTGCCGCCGCTCTCCTTCTAAAAAAGAAGCCGCAGCACTGCCCAAACCGATATAGTCCCCGTCGTTCCAATAATGCGTATTATGTTTGGCTTCTCGGCCGGGCAAAGCGAAGTTGGAAATTTCGTAATGATGATAGCCGGCCCCGGTTAAAACGGAATGCGTTTCTTCCAGCATACGGCGCATTAAAGGTTGGTCGCACACAATGCCGCGTTCAAAAAAAGGAGTGCCTTCTTCAATCTGCAAACCGTATACCGATATATGCTCCGGAGACAACGCCAGAAGACGCCGTAAACCTTGCAAAAAACCGCCCAGCGTCTGCCCGGGAAGACCGGCAATCAAATCGACGTTGACGTTTTCAAAACCGTCCGCACGCGCCGTTTCGTAAGCGCGCAGAAAGGTTTGCGCGTCATGCACGCGGCCCAATGTTTCTAATTCCTCATTATTAAAACTTTGCAGGCCCAGACTCAAGCGATTAAAACCCGCACGTTTTAAAAGAGTGATTTTTTCGGTCGAGAGGCTTTCCGGGTTGGCTTCGCAGGTACTTTCTTCAAACGAAGAAACGGAGCCAAAATGAGTTTCAATGATTTTAACCAGCCGGTCCAGCTGGACGGGAGAAAGCACGCTGGGCGTACCGCCGCCAACGTAAAGCGTTTCGAACTTTTTAACGGGGGACGAAGCGGCTTCTCTTTCCAGCGCGCGGAGATAATCATCAATCAAAAACTCCCGACCCGCAAAAGAAGCGAAATCGCAATAATTGCACTTCTGTTTGCAAAACGGGAGATGGATATAAAGGCCGGTTTTCATTATTTTTTATTTTCGGCTTCGTAATTTAAGAAGGCAAAGATAAATGGGTCCAAATCGCCGTCCATCACCGCGTTAATTTGGGAGGTTTCGTACCCGCTTCTTAAATCTTTCACCAGCTGGTACGGCATAAATACGTACGAACGGATTTGGTGCCCCCACGCGATTTCGCCTTTTTGACCGTAACGCTTTTCGGCCTCGCCGCGTTTTTTATCCATTTCCATTTCATACAGTTTGGCCTTGAGCATTTTCATGGCCGTTTGGCGATTTTGCAGTTGGCTGCGCTCAATACGGCAGGAAACCACAATCCCCGTGGGAATATGCAACAAGCGCACGGCCGATTCCACTTTGTTTACATTCTGCCCGCCATGACCGCCGGCACGGGAGGTTTCGAGCTGAATGTCTTTTTCCGGGATTTCGATATTGATGTCTTCGTCAATATCGGGCAGCACGTCGCACGATGCGAAGGAGGTATGACGGCGGGCGTTTGCATCAAACGGAGAAACGCGCACCAGACGGTGTACGCCGTTTTCGCCTTTTAAATACCCATAGGCAAAAGGCCCCTCCACCATGGCCGAGAGTGTTTTGATGCCGGCTTCATCCCCGGGCTGTGCGTCTAAAACGGAAAATTTAAACCCGTGCTGTTCGGCCCAGCGCGTGTACATGCGCACAAGCATTTGCGCCCAATCGCACGATTCCGTGCCGCCCGCCCCGGCGTGAACGGTTAAAATGGCGTTTAGCTTATCGTTCGGATCAGACAGGCGGATTTCGCCTTCTTTCTGCGCCACCTGTTTTTCGGTTTCCTGCAAAGAAGCGTCCAGCGCGGCCAGTTCGGTTTCGTCCTGCATTTCTTTACACAGATCAAACATCGCCCGGTCGTCTTCCGTTTTCTTGCGCAGCGCAAAAAACGTGCTGATGGATTTTTTCAACAAATCAATTTGACGGCTGACTTCTTTGGCTTTTTTGGTATCGTTCCAAAACGACGGCTCCGCCGATACGGCCTCCAATTGCGCCAGTTCTTTTTGTTTGCCGGCAATATCGTCAATCGTTTCGATTTTGGCCACGCGGGCCGCCAAGTCCTCTAATTTTTGCTCTACGTCTTTAAATTCAATGTTATTCATACGAAAAAACCGCCATGGAAAGGAACATCGTAAAATAAATCGCCGCGCACAGCCAAGCGAACCAATCACCCCACTGCGTATAAAAAGTAACCCTATCGCCTACCGGCAAGGCCACTTCCGCGCGCAATACACCGCGTGCAAATAACGAAGTTTTTTGTTCAACGCGCCCGAAAGGATCAATCACCGCCGAAAAACCCGTATTTGCCGCGCGCAGCACCGGGCGGCCCATTTCCGCCGCACGCACTGCGTTAATGGCCAAATGTTGGTACGGCGCAGCCGTGTTAAAGAACCACGCGTCATTGGTAATGTTTACAAAAAATTTGGCTCCCCGCCGGTTTTGCGTTACCCACAACTGCGGGAAAATAGATTCGTAACAAATAGTACGTCCAAACGGTACGCCGCCCAAATCAAATGTTTTTTGTTCCGGCGCGCCAGGAACAAACGCCCCCAATTCGCCCAGTACGTCCACATCTTTAAACGCACGACGAATCCAATTTTCCAGCGGGATATATTCACCAAACGGAACCAATTTAATTTTGCGGTAACTTTGCAAAGAATCTCCGTCCGGAGACAACAGATAGGCCCCCACATATTGCGCGCCGTCTTCAGGCACGTTGGAACCCACAAGCTGGTATGCGCCGGATTCGGCCGCAATATTTTTAAACAAATCCAAATAACGCTCTTCCAACAGCGTTCCGGGCACCGCGCTTTCCGGCCAGACGGCAAGCATCACGTCCGTACCCGACAGCAACGCTCCCATATCCGCCAGGGTGTTTGTAATTTCGGCTTCAAACGCTTCATCCCATTTTTTATATTGGTCGATATTAGGCTGCATAAGCGCCGCATTTAAGCTAAGCAACGCCTTACCGGGCCGCAAAGGATGCGAAGGCAAACGGGATTGTCCAAACAAAAACAAACCTAAAAATACCGCCGCCGCCACAAACATGTGCGCCACGCCCCGTTTAACACCGGGCAGCGCAAACGCCCAACCCAAGCTCGCCCCAGTAAACGCCACCGCAAAACTTAAACCGTATACACCCGTAAACGAAACGATTTGCAGCACTTGCGGCATATTCCACTGGGTATACCCTAGCATCAGCCACGGAAAGCCCAGCCCGTAAAACGCCAGCGTTTGGTGCGCCCATTCCAGCGCGACGAAACCGCACGCAGCCAAAAGAGGGAAACAACATCCCGTCTTTTTTAAAAAATAACAGCTTCCGCCAAAAATGGCGAATTGTACCGACAACAACCCGCACAATCCCAGCCACGCGGCGACGGACAGCCCCTGCGAAAGCCCCCCTCCGTGCAAGCATGTATAATAAATCCAATAAAAAATGCCCGCGTGAAACAACAGTGCGGTAAACCAGGCGTAAAAGAAAGAAGACCAAAAACTCTTTGTACGCGTTACACCCCAAATAAAAGGGGCCAACGCAAACCAAGCCAATTCCGGGCGGCTGTTGCGCGGAAAGCTTTCAAACACCAACCACGCGGTACCCACCGCACATAAAAGCAAAAATAACCCGTTGCCCACCCCGGAGCAAAAACGTTTTAAACGCGCGCCGAAAGTAATTTTTTGGCGCGCGTCCTGGTCAGAAATCTTTTCCCGGAAATCTCTCATAGATTAATAATCGATATGGCACATGTTTTCGCGGCAGACGGCGCGGGCGAGCGGACTGCATTCGTTCTCCCGCGAAGGAGTGCCGTTCGGGCACGCTTTGGCCAATACGCCCGATTGCATTGTATTGAACTCAAGCGTATGGGCCGCATTAATTGCGGTAACCCCTTCCGGGCCGACCAAACAGCCGCACGGGTCTTTATCTACAATCACGCAGTCGTCATCCGTTTGACAGCGAAAAATCCGGCGCACTTTGGCTTTGTGGGCCGAAGCCTGCGCGGCTTTCTGCTGGGCTTCCTCCTGTGCGGCAGCTTGCTGTTCCGTTAAAACGGGTACGGAAACTTCAATCGGGTGATCCTGGGTAAAGAACACCGGAATCAACACTAACACGCACGCGGCGCAAATTAACAGACAAAGGGATTTTATTTTGTTTTTCATAAATTGGCTCCGCAACATTTTTTATATTTTTTGCCGCTTCCGCACGGGCACGGGTCATTCCGGCCGATGTTTTTGGAAACGGGCGCACTTTGCCGCTGAAGCGGCGCGGCGTCCTCCTGCTGAACGCGCTGGGCCGGGGTGCGGCGCGGCGGAAGCTGCAGGCGGAAAATATAACCCACCATCATATCGCGCACACGGTTAAGCATGGCGGAATACAATTTGTACGATTCTTTTTGATACTCGATAAGCGGATCTTTTTGGGCGTAACCGCGCAGGCTGACGCTGCTTTGAAGTTGGTCGAGCTCGTACAAATTTTGTTTCCATGCGCTGTCGAGCAACTGCAAAAGAAGCATGCGCTCGATTTCAGCGAAGTTAATGCCCTGTTCCGTAAAATACAACACGCGCGCATGGTATAAATCTTTCACCACGGAAATAATTTCGTCGGCAAATGCTTCGCGCGATTTGCGGCCCACGTTTTCGGCCGTATAAGCAAAGTCCGCCGGGAAGAAGTTGCGCAGACTGACGTTTAACGTTTCAAAATCAGACTGCTGCGGATGAGCCGGATGATAGTACTGTTCCACCAGTTCATCCACGATTTCTTCCATCATCTGCAACGATTTTTCGGTCATGTTCTCGCCGTCCAAAATCGCGTTGCGCAAACCGTAAATGGCGGTGCGCTGTTGGTTCATCACTTTGTCGTAATCAAGCAGTTGTTTGCGGATATCGAAGTTGCGGCCTTCCACCATGCGTTGGGCACCTTCGATTTGGCGCGTCATCAGACGCGATTCAATCGCTTCGCCTTCTTTCATGCCCATCGAGCTTAAAATCGCAGAGATTTTAGACGTGTTGGCAAACAAACGCATTAATTCATCTTCCAGCGAGATGTAAAAGCGAGAACAGCCCGGATCGCCCTGGCGCGCACAGCGGCCGCGCAGCTGGTTATCAATACGACGAGATTCGTGACGTTCACTGCCGATTACATGCAACCCTTCCAACGCCACCACTTCCTGCTGTTCCTGCGGGTCCGCCGGCGAACCGCCCAGCACAATATCCGTACCGCGGCCGGCCATATTGGTGGCGATGGTTACCGCCCCTTTGCGCCCCGCCTGGCTGATGATTTGCGCTTCCATTTCGTGGTATTTTGCATTTAACACTTTATGCGGAATGCCTTTGGCGCGCAGCATGTGGCTGAGTTTTTCCGACTTTTCAATCGAGCGCGTACCCACCAAAACAGGCGCGCCTTTTTTCCACAACTCTTCCACTTCCGCCACGATAGCGTTGAATTTTTCGCGTTCGCTTAAATAAACCAAATCCGAAAAATCCCGGCGTTTGGAAGGACGGTTGGGACGAATTTCCACCACGTCCAATTTGTAGATTTGCCAGAATTCGTTGGCTTCGGTCATGGCGGTACCCGTCATACCGGAGAGTTTTTGATACAGTTTAAAAAAGTTCTGGAACGTGATGGTGGCTAAGGTTTGGTTTTCTTCTTTAATCTGCATGCCTTCTTTGGCTTCTACGGCCTGGTGGAGCCCGTCACTCCAGCGGCGGCCCGGCATCAGGCGGCCCGTAAATTCGTCCACGATAACAACTTCGCCGTCTTTAATAACGTAATCC